>JAFWWB010000036.1 GCA_017518185.1 Lachnospiraceae bacterium | reverse complement strand
TTTCAAGGGTACCGTTGTTAAGGAAGACCGTTCGCTCATGAACGTTCCTTTCGTTACCGGCAATGAGGAGCTTGACGCCAAGTTCGTCAAGGAGTCCAAGGCTGCAGGCTTAGAGAACCTCAAGGGCCACAGGAGCGTGGGCGGCATGAGAGCTTCCATCTACAATGCTATGCCTATCGAGGGCGTTAAGGCACTGGTGGAGTTCATGAAGAAATTTGAGACTGAGAATAAATAAGGAGGAACACTAAGATGGCATTCAAGTATCATTGCCTTAATCCCATAGCAGCGGTGGGCCTTGACAGGTTCAGCGCAGATTATGAAAAGACCGAAGATGTGGCGGAGGCTGATGCGATATTGGTCCGCAGCGCGGTAATGCATGAGATGGAGCTTCCTGCAGGCCTTAAGGCTGTGGCAAGAGCCGGTGCAGGCGTAAACAACATCCCTCTGGATAAGTGCGCAGAGAAGGGCATAGTTGTATTCAACACCCCCGGAGCCAACGCGAACGCGGTGAAGGAGCTGGTGCTCGCAGGCATGTTCCTTGCAGCCAGGGATATCATCGGCGGTGTAGAGTGGGCTAAGTCCGCTGCAGGAGATGAGAACATAGCCAAGGCAGCCGAGAAAGAGAAGAAGAAGTTCGCAGGTACCGAGATAGAAGGCAAGAAGCTGGGTATCATCGGTCTGGGAGCGATCGGCGTAAAGGTGGCAAATGCCGCAAAGCACCTTGGCATGGAGGTTTACGGCTACGATCCCTATCTTTCCATCAATGCGGCCTGGAATCTGAGCCGTGACGTTAAGCACGTGACTGACGTAAACGATATCTACCGTGAGTGTGATTATATCACCATTCATGTGCCCCTGATGGATGCCACCAAGGGCATGATAGGAAAGGATGCCATTGCCCTGATGAAGGACGGCGTGGTGATACTGAACTTTGCCAGGGATCTGCTTGCCGATGAGGAGGCAGTGCTTGAGGGCATAGCTTCCGGAAAGATCCGCAAGTATGTTTCCGACTTTGCAAATCCCACTACTGCAGGCAAGGAGGGCGTGATACTCATGCCCCACCTTGGAGCTTCCACCGAGGAAGCGGAAGATAACTGCGCCATGATGGCGGTGGATGAACTCAGGGATTTCCTTGAGAACGGTAACATCAGGAATTCCGTAAATTATCCCAATGCGGATGCAGGTGTCTGCCAGACTGCGGGCCGTGTGGCTATCTGCCATAAGAACGTAGCAAACATGATAACGCAGTTCACTGCCGTGCTCGGAGCAGAGGGCATCAATATCGATAACATGCTGAACAAGTCCAAGGGAGAGTTCGCATATACCCTTCTGGATGTTGACAGCGCAGTGGATGCGGCCACTGTTGAGAAACTTCAGAATGCTGAAGGCGTTATACGCGTAAGAGTGGTAAAATGACCATGAGCAGCGAAGACCAGGCTTTTCTTGAAAGAATAAATGCGTATGCGGATGAGGTGCTGGACGGCATCGATCCGCAGAAGACCCAGGTGGGCTTCATGCTGGAAAAGCTGAAGCCCGTCATGGAGACCATAGCTGCCGAAGAAGGCAGCACCGTAGAGAGCGTTTTTATACGTTACATGGATCTGGCTTCCGAACGGAGCGTAGAGCTGGAGCGCAAATTCCAGAGCACCATGGGTAATATGAACTCCTACGGCGATCTGATGTCGTAACGGATATCAAAGCCCTCTAGGATAATATGTGCCGATCACATTGTATCCTCGAGGGCTTGTTTTTTTCTTGACTTAAATCTGTCTGTGTAGTAATATCCGTATCAACACACACTGATCATATTTTCCGCGTTTCGCGGATCTGTTTTTTTCCCTGCCATCGGACCGGTATAAAAGGAGGTTCTTTTATGGTGCTTTTTTATGCTGCCCTCCATGACAGGGGGCCGGGAGAGAAAAACCAGGATTCTATGGCGCTTCACAGAATGGAAACAAGGGCAGGGGAGGTTACCATGGCCGCCGTATGCGACGGTCTGGGAGGAGAACAGTGCGGGGAGCTGGCCAGCGGCTATCTGGTGGAGCGCCTCAGCATCTGGTTCTATGATGAACTGCCGGAAAGCCTTAAGGGCGGATTTTCAAAGAGCAGGATACGAAGGTCCCTGCAGAGGGAGCTCTTCAGGACCCACGGTCAGCTTCGGGAATACGGGCTGGACAGGATGCTGCGCTGCGGTACCACCATGACACTTTTCCTTTCGGTGGGTAACCGTTACCTGCTTTTTTCCTGCGGGGATTCTACAGTCTTTTCCCTGCGCCGCGGGATAAAGGAGCTGATACTGAGGGACGGGGATGAGCGCGGCGTCAAACGCTGCATAGGTATAGGCAGCTTTTTCCCGCCGCATATGAGTTCCGGGCGTATCCATGGGGATTCGGCCTTTCTGCTCTCCAGCGACGGGCTTCTTAAGAAGTTGAAGGAGGGAGATATCCAGAGAGCTATGTCCCCCGGGCTTATAAAAAGGCGGGAAGAGGCCCAGCGCGCGCTGTCCGGGCTTGCCAGAGCCGCAAGGAGCAGGGGGGAGAAGGACGATATCTCGGCGCTGTATCTTAAATGCTGCTGAACAGATCGTTATGTTTTGGAGGTCGGATATGGAGAATATACCGGAGATCATACCGGAAAATACAGGCCGTTACAGGCTGATAAAGAAGCTGGGTGAAGGGGGCATGGGCTGCGTTTACCTGGCGGAGCATGAAGAACTGAAGAGATACTTTGCCGTTAAGCTTGCTTTCGGCGAAAGTGAAGGGATTGCCAGAAAGTGCCTGAGAAGGGAAGCGGAGCGGATGAAATGCTTTGATGACAGACGCATACCCTACCTGGCGGATATGTATGACTGTGAGGGATACACCGCCCTGGTGATGGAATACGTGAAGGGTTTGAGTCTTAAGGAATACCTGGAGGAAAGAGTGCCTCTGTCCGAGGCCGAAGCCGTGGGCCTTATGAAGAGGATGTGCGGCATAATAGAGCTGCTGCACGAAAGCCGTCCGGTCATACTATACAGGGATATCAAGCCCTCGAACTTCATGGTAACGGAGGAAGGCGAGCTGAGGCTTCTGGATTTCGGCACTGCCCTCAGGGATGAGACCGGTGACGAGAGGGAGCTTTCCGGGACTCCTGGCTACGCTGCGCCGGAGCAGCTTAAAGGCGGAAGGGTCAGGGCAGACGGTGATGTCTATTCCCTGGGCTGCGTATTTTCCTATATGCTCACCGGGGCTGATCCGTCCCGGCCGCCTTATCATCCGGCAGCTGCCTCGGAATGTCCCGAGGGCACGAGCGCCGGGAGCAGAAGGCTCATAAGCCGCTGCCTTTCCGAAGATCCCGATAAAAGGCCCCAGAACGCTTCGGAGCTTATGGATGAACTCAGGCTGTTAAAGCCGGGCAGGGAACCCCTTTCCGAGCGCCTTTCGGAGTTTCTGTACGGAGCGCTTCTCTGGGCCGACATCATTATGGCGCTCATACTGATATGCATGCGCTATAATGGTCATGCGGCGGTTAAGGCTGAGTATCTTTCAGTACTGCCTCTGGGGCTGGCTTTTTTATGGATGTTCTTAAGAGACCTTAAAAGCAGCGGAAGTTTTATAATAAGGCGGAGCTGGAACGTTATATACAGCGAAAAGAGCGGGCTTGGCCTGCCTGTGGAAAACAAAATATCCGATGCTCCTTTACCGGAAACACAGGATATGCTATCATCATTATCATGACTTACAGAGAAAAAACCAGAAAAGTGAATATAGGAAACAGGGTGATAGGAGGCGGAGAGCCGATACTCATCCAGTCTATGACCAATACACCCACTGAGGATGTAGAGAGTACGGTGGCACAGATCCTCGCCCTTGAGGAGGAAGGCTGCGAGATAATAAGGTGTACCGTGCCCACTCCTGAAGCGGCAGTGGCGCTGGGACAGATAAAGAAACGCGTACACATCCCGGTGGTGGCGGATATACACTTTGACCACCGCTGTGCCATAGCTGCGGTGGAAAACGGAGCGGATAAGATACGCATCAATCCGGGGAACATAGGGGGAGCGGAGAAGCTGAAGGAAGTGGTGGCTGCGGCAAAGGACAGGAACATCCCCATCAGGGTTGGGGTAAATTCCGGTTCCCTTGAAGCGGTTTTAGTGGACAAGTATCATGGGGTGACTCCCGAGGGCCTGGTTGAGAGTGCACTTGACAAGGTCCGGATGATAGAGGAGTCCGGCTATGAGAACATAGTCATAAGTATAAAATCCTCAAATGTGCGCATGAGTATCAAGGCTCATGAGCTGCTGGCGGGAAAGACACCCTATCCCCTGCATGTGGGCATCACGGAAGCAGGCACACTGCTCAGCGGAAATATCAAGAGCTCCGTAGGCCTGGGCATCATACTTAACGAAGGCATAGGCGATACCATACGCGTATCCCTGACCGGGGATCCCAGGGAGGAGATACGTTCCGCAAAGCTGATACTCAGATCTCTGGGGCTGCGGAGCGGCGGCATAGAGGTGGTAAGCTGTCCCACCTGCGGAAGGACGAAGATAGATCTTATCGGCCTGGCAAATAAGGTTGAAGAGATGGTCAGGGGCATAAAGCTTAAGGAGCAGAAGGATATAAAGGTTGCCGTGATGGGCTGTGCGGTGAACGGCCCGGGAGAGGCCAGAGAGGCCGATATAGGCATAGCCGGCGGCAACGGGGAAGGTCTCCTTATCAAAAAAGGGGAAATAGTGCGTAAGATGCCGGAGGAAGAGCTTCTGGATGCCCTCAGGCACGAACTTGAGAATTGGGAGTAAGACATGACTTTTCGTGAAGCATTCGGGGATATAGGTATAAATGATGAGCTGATGCGTCTTTTCGAGGACGTGACGGTGGAGCGTGTGGTCATACGCAGAGCCGAGAGCAGGGTAGTGATCTACATATCCTATGACAGACTCATAACCAAGGACCATATAATGGACCTTGAGCGGGAGATGTATCTGAAGGTGTTCGGCGAGCAGGAGCTTGACGTGCGCATAATGGAGGATTACCGTCTCGGCGAGAGTTATGATCCCGGATATATAGTTGAAAACTATTATGACAGCCTTATGATGGAGGTGGGAAGGCATGACAAGCTCATGCACGCGCTGATGAAGAACCGTCCCATGGAGCTTAAGGACGACAAGCTTGTGCTAACCCTCCCCGATTCTTTTGCGGCGAGAAGGATGGAGAACGATATCTGCCGTGTGGTGGATGATGTCTTTCAGGGAAGGTTTCATCTTGGCCTCAGGGCCGTTGTGCAGTATGGGCCGGAAGAGATAAGCCGTTACCGGGAGGAAAACGAGGAAAGGGTGCGGCATATGGTACGCTCGATCGTGGAACGTTCGGAGCCCGCTGCGGCAAAAGCGGAGGAAGCCGCAGACGACGGCAGTGAGGATATCACCGCAGTAAAGCTTAAGCAAGAGAAAAAGGATGCGGCTCCTGCAGCGGCAAAGACGGCGGCTGTCACAGACAAACCGGGAGGCGGGATGAAGAAAGCGTTTGACAGGGATGGAAACAAGGGCGGAGCGAAGAAAAGTCCCAGGCGGGATAAGCTTAAGATGTCCGATGATCCGGATCTTATATACGGCAGGAATTTCGATGATGAGGCTGCAGAGCTTTCCTCTATCACTGAGGAAGGCGGAGTGGCTGTGGTCAGGGGAGAGGTGCTGGCCTTTGAGGAGATCTCCTTTAAGAAGGGAGAGAGCTTCCTCTTCAAGTACACCATCTCCGACTATACGGACTCCATGAGGATAAAGATGTTCCTTACGCCGGAACTGGCGGAGGAGCTAAGGCCCCTTATAGATAAGGGCAGCTTTATAAAAGCCAAGGGCAGCGTAAGATATGATGATTTTGACAAGGAGATAGAGCTTAATAACCCCATAGGCATCAAGTCCATACCTGATTTCAGGGAGAAGAGGGAGGATCATGCACTCAGGAAGAGGGTGGAGCTCCACTGTCATACAAAGATGAGCGATATGGACGCCTGCGGTGATGCGGCGGATCTTCTGAAGCTGGCAAAGCGTTTCGGTCATACTTCCTTTGCCATCACCGATCACGGAAATGTCCAGGGCTTTACTTTCGCCAGTCATGCCCTGAAAGATGGGGATCCGTTTAAGATCCTTTACGGCCTTGAGGCCTATATGGTGGATGACACCAAAAAGCCCGTGGTAAACGACAGGGGACAGTCCATCGACGGGGATTTCGTGGTCTTCGATATAGAGACCACAGGCTTTGTGCCGGGTTATAACAAGATCATCGAGATAGGCGCCGTTAAGGTAAGCGGAGGCAGGATCGTAGACCGCTTCTCGGAGTTCATCAATCCGGGAGTGCCTATCCCTCTTGAGATAGAGAAGCTTACCAGCATCTCGGACAGCATGGTAAAGGATGCGCCGGGGGTGGAGGTAATACTGCCCAGGTTCCTGGATTTCTGCAGGGACTGCGTGCTGGTAGCCCATAATGCAAAGTTCGATACCTCGTATATCCGGTACTTTGCGGAAGAGCTGGGGCTTACTTATGATTTTACCCATACCGACACCATAGAGATAGCAAGGATCCTGCTCCGTAAGCTGGGGAAATACACGCTGGATCATCTGGCCAAGGAACTGGGGATACCGTCGTTCCATCATCACAGGGCTGTGGACGATGCTGAGGCTACTGCTGCCATCTTTATCAAGTTCGTGGAGATGCTTAAGGAGAGAAAGATCGGAACTCTAACGGAGCTGAACGCCATGGCTGATCTCAGCCCCGAGAAGAAGGCTGATCTCTACCCCTATCACGCTGTGATACTGGCCAAGAACGAGGTGGGAAGACGAAACCTCTACAGACTTGTGTCCCTGTCGCATCTGAAATATTACGGCCGTGTGCCCAAGGTGCCGAAAAGCGAGTTTATTAAATACCGGGAGGGTCTGCTCATAGGAAGCGGCTGCGCTAAGGGAGAGCTGTACCAGGCTGTCATAAACGGCCGTACCGATGCTGAGATCTCTGATATCGTTTCATTTTACGATTATCTGGAGATCCAGCCCATCGCAAATAACGAATATCTTATCGAAAGGGAAAAGCTGCCCACGGTCACAAGCCGTGAGGACCTGATAAAAGTAAACAAAAAGATAGTGGAGCTGGGCGAGATCTACGGAAAGCCGGTCTGCGCCACCGGGGATGTGCACTATATGGAGCCCCAGGACGCTCTGTACCGTAATATCATCATCTCCGATAAGAAGATCGATAAGGTCTATAATTATTCCTCAGGCATGTATTTCCATACCACGGAAGAGATGCTTGCCGAGTTTGAATATCTGGGCTCCGACAAGGCGGAGGAGGTAGTCATCGACAATACCAACCTCATCGCAGATATGTGCGAGCGCATAAGTCCCGTAAGGCCGGACAAGTGTCCTCCCGTTATCGAGGATTCGGACAAGACACTGAGGAAGATATGCTATGACAAGGCTCATGAGCTTTACGGGGATCCCCTGCCGGAGATAGTTGAAGCCAGACTGGAGCGGGAGCTGAACTCCATCATAGGCAACGGCTTTGCCGTTATGTACATTATCGCGCAGAAGCTGGTGTGGAAATCGGTGGAGGACGGTTATCTCGTGGGTTCCAGAGGATCCGTCGGTTCGTCCTTCGTGGCCACTATGGCAGGTATAACGGAGGTAAATCCCCTGTCGCCGCATTATTACTGTACCGAGTGCCATTACAGTGAATTTGATTCAGAGGATGTGAAGGCCTATGCCGGAAAGGCAGGCTGCGATATGCCTGACAAGGCCTGCCCGAAATGCGGGAAACCCCTTAAGAAGGACGGCTTTGACATACCCTTTGAGACCTTCCTGGGCTTCAAGGGAGACAAGGAGCCGGATATTGACCTGAATTTCTCCGGTGAATACCAGTCCAAGGCCCATAAGTATACGGAGGTCATCTTCGGCGCAGGCCAGACCTTCCGGGCCGGTACCATTGGAACACTGGCAGATAAGACTGCCTTCGGGATAATAAAGAAATACTTTGAAGAGAGAGGTATCGTAAAGAAGAACGCTGAGGTGGATCGCATGGTGCCCAATCTGGTAGGGATAAGGCGTACCACGGGACAGCATCCCGGCGGCATAGTTGTGCTGCCGGTTGGGGAGGAAATAGATTCCTTCACACCCGTTCAGCACCCGCCGGCTGATGATACCACCATAACCACGCACTTTGATTACCATTCGATAGACCATAACCTGTTAAAGCTTGACATACTGGGACACGATGATCCCACCATGATCAGGATGCTGCAGGATATCACGGGTATAGATCCCTGTACCATACCGCTGGATGATAAGGAGGTCATGAGCCTTTTCCAGGATACCCATGCACTGGGCATCACTCCGGATGATATAGGAGGCACAAAGCTGGGAGCCCTCGGCATACCCGAGTTCGGTACCGACTTTGCCATGCAGATGCTCATTGACGCACAGCCTACCTCCTTCTCGGATCTGGTGCGTATCGCGGGGCTTTCACACGGTACCGATGTGTGGCTGGGCAATGCAAAGGACCTGATACTTAGCGGTACAGCCACCATATCAACGGCTATCTGCACCAGGGATGATATCATGACCTATCTCATCCATATGGGAGTGGAGAGCTCAGAGGCTTTCAATATCATGGAGGGCGTGCGCAAGGGAAAGGTTGCCACCCACAAGATGGATGACAAGTGGGAAAAATGGAAGGAGGACATGAGGGCCTGCAATGTGCCGGAATGGTATATAGGCTCCTGCGAGAAGATAAAGTACATGTTCCCCAAGGCCCATGCCGCAGCCTACGTTATGATGGCCTGGCGCATAGCCTACTGTAAGATAAACTATCCATTGGCCTATTACTGCGCATATTTCTCCATCAGGGCATCTGCTTTTGATTATGAGACCATGTGCCTGGGTAAGGAGAGACTTAAGGAGCACATGGCGGCCTTAAAGAAAATGATAGCCGACAAAACGGCCAAGCCCAAGGATGAGGCAGCTTATGACGATATGAGGCTTGTGGAGGAGATGTACGCCAGGGGCTTTGATTTCATGCCCATAGACCTGTATAAGGCAAAGGCGGCTTCCTTCCAGGTCATTGACGGAAAGCTCATGCCTTCCTTCCAGTCCATAGCGGGTCTGGGTCCCGCCAATGCCGAGCTTATCGAGGATGCCGCCGCAAGAGGCCCATTCCTTTCAAAGGACGATTTCATGCAAAGGACGAAGACCTCGCAGACAGTGATGGAGACCATGGACAGGCTTGGGATACTCGGCAATATGACGGCTTCCAACCAGATCTCCCTGTTTGACATGATGGACTGATTATGGTAAACTGAATATTGGTCTGTAATGTGGCCGCAAAATGACAGGGGAGGGTAAGAAAATGCGTTTTCCTAATGCATACGACGGAGTGAAGAAGATCTACACGGCAGAGATACTGAGCATCGTAGCCGGTGTCCTTGGGATCCTTACTGCGATAATGGGAGTTTTTGCCGCAGCAGCATTAACTACAGGTACCGGCGGGGGGATGCTCGCAGGTCTTGTTACCGGTGCAGGTGCAGGTGTGCTTGGCTTTATCATGCTGATCCTCATGATAGTAGCGTTTATCATGAACATATTAGGCGTATCCAGTGCCTCAAAGGATGAGGAGATGTTCAGCCAGGCCATGATGTGGATCATCATCGGTATAGTTGTAAACGTAGCATCCACGCTTCTGGGCGGTATAAAGCTGCTGTCCGGACTTCTGAGCATTGTGTCCACCTTTGCAAGCTTTATGGTAACCTACAGTGTACTCAAGGGCATCATCTCCATTGCAAGCACTATCTGTGATTCGGCGGTAGCGGCTGCAGCTGAGAATTCAGTGAGGTTCCTTATGCTCACGTACCTGCTTTCCGCTGTTTTCGGTCTTGTCGGAACTATACTTTCATCCTTCGGCACCGGCGGCGGGATACTTGCCGCGATACTTACCGTTATCGAGATCGTATTCCAGCTTGTGTCATATTTTATCTACTTCGGCGTACTGGGAAAGGCCAAGGACATGCTTGCTTCCGTATAAGCTCAGACTGAACCGGTGTATAACGAGCCCCGGCGGGTGCCGGGGCTCAATCTTTGTGATTGACCTGATTTGGAAAAATATAGTACAATACAAGCCATGGAATGCAGGGACTACAGAAAATATTTCCGGCCCTTCTGGGACGGCGAGCTGGATCATGTTGAAAGGCGTGCGCTGCTCCAGCATATAGATTCATGCAAGGCCTGCGCCGAAGAACTGAAGGTGCAGTATATGCTCAGGGAAGGGATGCGCAGGCTGGAGTACGGCGGTACGCTGGATCTGGTGACGGATTACGGAAAAGTGATGGAGGAGGCAAGACACAGGACCTCTGTGGAGCGGGCGGCGTATATCATGCTTCCGCTCATCGCTCTTTCAGCCATAGTCATATCGTTTCTGATAATACTTGGGGGTATCGTCATATGAAGCTTGTTCTCATAGATGGACACAGCATAATAAACCGGGCCTTTTACGGACTCCCGGATCTTACCAATTCCGAGGGACTTCATACCGGCGCTGTATACGGCTTCCTGAACATCATGCTCCGTATCATAGGAGAGGAAAAGCCGGATCATCTGGCGGTGGCTTTTGATGTCCATGCCCCCACCTTCAGACATGAAATGTATAAGGAGTACAAGGGGACAAGAAAGCCCATGCCGGAGGAGCTGAGGGAGCAGGTGCCCCTGCTTAAGGAGATGCTTAAGGCTATGGGCATAGCCACGGTGGAGAAACCGGGGCTCGAAGCCGATGACATACTGGGAAGCCTGGCAAAGCAGGCTGAAGCAACCGGGGCTGAAGTGGCCTTGATCTCGGGAGACAGGGATCTTCTGCAGATAGCTTCGGATCATATAAAGATACGCATTCCCAAGACTAAGCGTGGAGGCACCGAGATAGAGGATTACTATGCCGCGGATGTGGTAAAGGCCTATCAGATGGATCCGGAACATTTCATTCAGCTGAAGGCACTGATGGGAGACACCTCGGATAACGTTCCCGGGGTCCCGAAGGTCGGGGAGAAGACAGCTACTGAGCTGATGCTGAAATACGGTTCCATAGAAGGCATATATGAGAATCTTGAGGATATATCAAAGGCTTCGATAAGGGAGAGCCTGAGGGAGAACAGGGAACTGGCGGATTTGAGCCTTAAGCTGGTGACCATAAAGACCGACGCGGATACCGGTCTTTCCTTTGAGGATGCGGAGTATAAGGATCCTTTTACGGATGAAGCCCTTAAGCTCTGCAGAAGGCTGGAATTCAAGGCATTTCTGAAATACTTTGAGAATAAGCCTGCAACCGAGGAAAAAACAGAATACGATAATACCGGTAAGATCCTCTTTTCCGAAAAGGACTGTGCCATGGCGGCATTCATCTGCGGGGACCGGATGCTCACGGCCCTTTGCGACGGTGAAGGAAAATGCCGTGTCTGTCTTACAGGCAGGGAAGAAGCGGCAGAGGCTGTAAAGGCATTTACGGGAAAGCTCATAGTCTGGGATGTAAAGCAGATCTTTTCTGCGGTATATGCCGGGGATAAGGGCAGGGAGCTTTGTGCCGGGGAAGCATCCGCGTGTTTTGAAGACCTGCAGCTGGCGGCCTATCTCTTAAATCCGCTTAAGAGCGAGCCGGAGGCAGAGGAGAGTGCGGCGGCTTATCTGGGGATAAGCGCAAAGAGCTATGAGGAAGCCTTCGGCAAGGGAGGGATAAGCCCCGTCATGCTCTACAGTGAGGAAGCTGCCGCCTTTGCGGCCGCAAGGGCTTCATATCTCTTCAGAATGTATCCCATCCTTACGGAAAAACTTAAGGAGCAGGATATGTATTCTCTTTACCGCGATATGGAAATGCCTGTAGCCTACATTCTCTACAGGATGGAGCAGGAGGGCATCAGGGCAGATGCAGATGCGCTCAGGCGTTTCGGCGAAGAGCTTAAAAGCGGTATTGACGAACTGGAAAAGAAGATATATGATGCCGCGGGTGAGCATTTTAACATAAATTCCCCCAAACAGCTGGGAGAGATACTCTTCGATAAGATGGGGGTCAAGGGCGGAAAGAAGACGAAGACAGGCTACTCCACCTCGGCGGAGGTGCTGGAAAAGCTTGCGGACGAGGTGCCCTTTGTACGCGATGTGCTTGAGTACAGGACGCTGACAAAGCTTAAATCCACCTATGCTGATGCGCTGGGCGGATTCATAGCGGAAGACGGAAGGATACACACGAAGCTCAAGCAGTGCGTTACGGCAACGGGGCGGCTTTCTTCAGCGGATCCGAACCTTCAGAATATACCCATGCGTACGGAGCTGGGAAGGAGCATAAGAAAGGTCTTTACCCCGAAGGAGGGCTGCATCTTTGCGGATGCGGATTACTCCCAGATAGAGCTGCGCATCCTTGCCTCCATGGCAGGGGATAAGGAGCTTATAGAGGCATACCGGGGCGGAAGGGACATACATGCCATAACGGCGGCAAAGGTATTCCACGTTCCTTTTGAAGAGGTTACACCCCTTCAGAGACGGAACGCCAAGGCGGTGAACTTCGGCATAGTCTATGGCATATCTTCCTTCGGCCTGAGCCAGGACCTGTCCATCAGCAGGGCCGAGGCGAAGGAATATATCGAGGAATACTTCAGGACCTATCCGGGTATAAAGGATTATCTGGAAAGGGTAAAGAGCGAAGCGAAGGAGAAGGGCTATTCACTGACGCTTTACAAGAGGCGCAGGCCGATACCCGAGCTGGCCTCCTCGAACTTTATGCAGAGGCAGTTCGGAGAGAGGGTGGCCATGAACGCGCCCATACAGGGAACGGCAGCCGATGTGATGAAGCTGGCCATGATAGCGGTCTATGACCGTATGGTCAGGGAAGGCTTAAGATCCCGGCTCATACTGCAGATACACGATGAACTGCTGGTGGAGACCTGTGAAGACGAACAGGAGGCCGTACTGGCCATACTCAGGGAGGAGATGAGCGGAGCCGCAGAGCTGTCTGTTGCCCTGGAGGTGGACGTGCATACGGGCTCGGACTGGTACGAAGCGAAATAACAGGAGATCATATGAAGACCATAGGGATAACCGGGGGAGTGGGCTCGGGTAAGAGCGCCGTCCTGAACTATCTGAAAGAGAAATATGATGCGTATGTCATCGAAGCCGACAGTCTGGCAAAGGAAGCGGAGGAGCCCGGAGGCGGGGCCTACGGACCGCTTACGGAAGCCTTCGGTAAGGATATCCTCGGGGATGACGGCGCCATTGATAAGAAAAGATTTGCGGCCCTGATCTTCTCTGATGAGGAGGCATTGAAAAAAGCGAACGGTATCATCCATCCTGTGGTGAAGAAGATGATACTGGAGGCCATTGACCGGGAAACGGCGGCAGGAAGAAAGCTCTTTGCCCTTGAGGCGGCGCTGCTCATCGAAGACGGCTATAAGGAGATACTGGACGAGCTCTGGTATATCTACGCCGAGGAGGAAGTCAGGTTCAGGAGGCTTGAGGAGAACAGGGGCTACGACCGTGAAAAGAGCCTCAGCATAATGCGGAGGCAGCTTTCGGATATCGAGTTCAGAAAGTATTGCGATAAGATCATCGATAACGGCGCAGAGCTGTGGGAGATGCAGGCGCAGGTCGACGCCTGCCTCCGGGGGATAGATGAAAAATATTAGATAATAAATGCCAAAAAAGGGATCAGGGAGGAATGATAAAATGGGTAAGGTAAAAGATTTTCTGAAGAAGAAGGATATCGAGATATCCTTGAAGCGCTACGGCATCGATGCGCTGGGAGCCATGGCCCAGGGACTTTTCTGTTCCCTGCTCATAGGCACCATCATCGATACCATAGGCAAGCAGTTCGGCATCCCCTTCCTGACCACCACAGTGGCAACGATCAAGGATGCGCCGTACACTGTCGGCGGCCTGGCCTCGGCAATGAGCGGCCCGGCGATGGCGGTGGCAATAGGCTATGCCCTTAAATGTCCGCCACTGGTACTGTTCTCGCTCATCTCCGTAGGCTTTGCCTCAAATGCCCTGGGCGGCGCGGGCGGCCCGCTGGCTGTGCTCTTTGTTGCGATAATCTCTGCGGAGTTCGGCAAGCTTGTTTCCAAGGAGACCAAGGTGGATATACTGGTGACGCCGCTTGTCACCATAGGAATGGGCATCTTCCTGTCCTGGCTCATAGCGCCTCCGCTGGGAGACCTTGCAATGGTGCTGGGCAAGGCGATCATGTGGGCTACGGACCAGCAGCCCTTCGTCATGGGCATACTGGTGTCCGTTATCGTGGGCATGGCGCTTACCCTGCCCATATCCTCGGCGGCCATCTGCGCGGCTCTTTCACTTACCGGACTGGCCGGAGGAGCGGCGGTTGCGGGCTGCAGCGCCCAGATGATCGGTTTCGCCATCATCTCCTTTAAGGAGAACAAGTGGGGCGGACTTATCTCCCAGGGCATAGGTACTTCCATGCTCCAGATGGGCAACATAGTAAAGAATCCCAGGATCTGGATAGCACCTACCCTGGCTTCGGCTATCACGGGCCCCATAGCAACCTGCATATTCGGCCTTGAGATGAACGGTGCTCCTGTATCCTCCGGTATGGGAACCTGCGGTCTGGTGGGACAGATAGGTGTCTATACCGGCTGGGTGAACGATATCGCTGCAGGCGCAAAGGCAGGCATCACTTCAAAGGACTGGATAGGGCTCATCCTTATCAGTTTCGTGCTCCCCGCCATTCTTTCTCTGATATTCCATCTGATAGTGAAAAAGCTGGGCTGGGTGAAAGATAGCGACCTTAAGCTTTCATAATATGTGAGCTTGTGATATAATATCTGTTTGGGACTGTCCCCTGCCGGAAAGAGCGGAGGACAGCGGGGTTACAGCTGGTTTCTTAGTCTTTATACAAGGACGGTATGCGATGGAAAAAGGACAGGGCAATCTTGTTTTCGGGCTTGATATAGGTACCAGGAGCATCGTCGGTATCGTGGGATACCGTGAAGGTGATGTCTTCAACGTGGTGGCGCATGCATCGAAGGAGCATGAGACCAGGGCCATGATTGACGGGCAGATACATGATATAGGACAGGTGGGCAATACCATAGGCGTGGTCAAGCGTGAGCTGGAGCACAAGCTTGACCTTAAGCTTACCGATGTATGCATCGCAGCCGCAGGCCGTGTGCTGGAGACCGTAGAGGTACACGTTGACTGGGAGCTGGAGCAGGAAAAGGAGATCACTGCAGAAGACGTGGCAGCCCTTACCTCCATGGGCATAGAAAAGGCCTACGGCAATTTCACCGCAACAAACAAGACCGACCTTCATTTCTACTGCGTGGGCAATTCCGTCATACGCTATTACCTGAACGGCTACCAGATAGGAAATCTGGAGAATCATAAGGCCAGGACAGTCGGTGCGGACATGATAGCCACATTCCTCCCGGATGAGGTGGTGGACGGGCTTTACAAGTCTGTGGAGC
The DNA here is from genome assembly GCA_017518185.1 of Lachnospiraceae bacterium. Taxonomy (GTDB): domain Bacteria; phylum Bacillota; class Clostridia; order Lachnospirales; family Lachnospiraceae; genus NK4A136. The sequence continues at coordinate 39,842 of JAFWWB010000036.1, read as the reverse complement.
TGGCGGGGCTCAGGGTGGTGAACATGACACTGGAGCCCATTGCGGCCATATCCGTGGCCATACCGGAGATGTACCGCATGCTGAACATCGGCCTTGTGGATGTAGGGGCCGGTACCTCCGATATCTGCATCACCAGGGACGGCTGCATCATTGCTTACGGCATGATACCCTGCGCGGGTGATTCCCTTACGGAGACCGTGGCCAGGGCCTGCCTGGTGGATTTCAATACCGCGGAACAGATAAAGAGGGGCATCGAGGATAAGGATGCCGTGGAATATAAGGATATCATGGGGCTTCCCCAGAAGATAGAGAAGAGTGCCGTGCTGGAGATGCTGGATCCACAGATCGAGGAGATGACGGGGCTGGTGGCTGACAAGTTCAAGGAGCTTAACGGCGGCAAGAGCGTCAGCGCGGTATTTGTTGTGGGCGGAGGCGGCCGTATCGAGGGCTATACGAAAAAGCTTTCGGAGCATCTGGGCATCATGGCGGAGCGTGTTGCGGTCCGGGGCGAAGAGGTAATGACCAGGATACGCTTCAAGGAGGATGATATCAAAAAGGATTCCCTCCTGGTCACGCCCATAGGCATATGCCTGAATTATTACGAGCAGAGCAATAACTTTATCTATGTCAGCTTCAATGAGGAGCATATCAAGATATACGACAGCGGTAACCTTGCGGTCGTTGATGCGGCGATGCATGCCAATTTCCCCAATGACGGACTGTTCCCCAGAAGGGGGAAGGAGATCAACTATACCATCAACGGCAAGAAGGCCTTCAAACGCGGATCCCTGGGTGAGGCTGCAAAGATCAGCTTAAACGGCGAGCCTGCAGACATGCATTCACCCATTAGGGCAAATGACGTTATAAGCGTTGAGGAGTCCACGGTGGGTGAGCCTGCCCATGTGAAGATAGGCGAGTTGCCGGAGTTCAAGTCAATGATCGTTGTAAAGGCCAACGACAGCCGCATACTGCTGCCCAGAGTGGCGGTGGTGAACGGGGAGCCCCGCAGCGAGTATTATGAGATACAGGATGGCGACGAGATAGTCATGCAGGACTATTACACCGTGCGCCAGGTCAGGGAGTTCATGGATGTACTGCTGGAGGAGGGGACTGAGATATTCGTCAACAACGAGCCTGCAGACGAGGATACAAAGGTTTACGAGAACTTCACCATCAAGTGGGGGCTTAAGGCTGAGGAGATAAAAAGCAGGACTTCCGAAGATAACAGCAGTTCCGGGGATGATGTTCCTGCAGAAGAAGAGAGCGGCGATTCCTTTGATGAACTGCCGGAGGATGACGGAAGCTATGTTCCTTCGGAAGGGGCTAAGGCCGCCAAAGCAGCTGAGGCAGAAAAGAAAAAGAGCGGCGGAGTGCCACGGAGCATCATAGTCAGCGTAAACGGATCGGAGGTTACCCTGAGCGGCAAGAGCGCCTATGTTTTTGTGGATGTCTTCGATTTCATAGATTTTGACCTGCAGAACGTAAAGGGCTCAAAACTGGTAACGGACTTGAACGGCCATAAGGCCGATTATATGGAAAACATTGCGGCGGGTGACGTGATAACCATCCGCTGGGAGGATTAGGCCGTGAGGATGATGAGCCTGGCCAGCGGGAGCAGCGGCAACGCCATTTACTGCGGTACCGACTGCTGCCATATACTGGTGGATGCCGGTATCAGCGGCAAGCGTATCGAAGAAGGACTGAAGAACCTGGATATCTGCGGAAGGGATCTTGATGCCATACTGCTGACCCATGAGCATACGGATCATACTGCAGGGCTCGGAGTGCTTCACAGAAGATACGGGCTGAACATATACGCAACCGAGGCCACTATAGAGGCCGTAAAAAGAGATAAGACGCTGGGAGCCATAGATCCGGCCGCTTTCATTCCGGTAAAGAGTGATGAGAGCTTTTATATCAAGGATCTGAAGATAGCTCCAATGAAGATATCCCATGACGCTGCGGATCCCGTGGCTTACCGCATCTCCGACGGAAAAGTGAAGAGCGCGGTGGTGACGGATCTGGGAGAATACGATGAGTATACTGTAGGGTGCTTAAAGGGCCTTAATGCGGTATTCCTTGAAGCCAATCATGATATAAGGATGCTCCAGCTCGGCAGGTATCCCTATCCGCTTAAGCAGAGGATACTCGGGAAACGAGGGCATCTTTCCAATGAGAGCTCGGGCCGGCTTCTGACCGAGATTCTGAACGAAAAGATGGAGCATGTTTTCCTCTGCCACTTAAGCCACGAGAACAATCTGCCGGAGCTGGCATATGAGGCTGTGCGCATGGAAGTGGAGATGAGCGATACCGTCTGGCACGGGGATGATTTCCCCATCGATGTGGCAAGGCGGGACATGCCGTCGGAATGCATAGAACTTTGAACGCTAAATACTTCAGGAGGATGATATGGAAAAGATAGTGATCACCGTTGTGGGAAAGGACAGTGTGGGCATAATCGCAAAAGTGTGCACTTATATGGCGAATAACAGGGTGAACATACTGGATATCTCGCAGACCATCGTACAGGAATACTTCAATATGATGATGATAGCGGACATGTCAAAGTCCGAAAAGCCTTTCGATACCATAGCGGATGAGCTGGCCCAGACCGGTGAGGAGATAGGTGTCATCGTCAAGTGCCAGAGGGAAGAGATCTTCGAGGCTATGCACAGGCTTTAATACGGAAGGGGATCATAATGATCAATATACATGAAGTTGAAGAAACGAATAAGATGATCGAAAAGGAGAACCTGGACGTGAGGACCATCACCCTGGGCATCTCGCTTTTCGACTGCATCGATTCCGATCTGGACAGCTTAAAGCAAAAGATCTACGACAAGATAACATCTACAGCAAAGGATCTGGTGAGCACCGGCCGTGAGATCGAGAAGAAATACGCCATCCCCATTGTGAACAAGCGTATCTCCGTTACTCCCATTTCACTTATAGGTTCTGCTGCCTGCAGGGAGAGCGGCGATTTTGTGGAGATAGCAAAGACCCTGGACGAAGCAGCCAAGGCTGTTGGAGTCAATTTCCTGGGAGGTTATTCTGCGCTTGTGTCCAAGGGCATGACCAAGTCGGATGAGCTGCTGATACGTTCAATACCCAAGGCACTTTCCTGCACCGACCGTATCTGCTCCTCTGTAAACCTGGGTTCCACCAGGACAGGCATCAATATGGATGCGGTACGCCTTATGGGGGAGATGATAAAGAAGACTGCGGAACTTACGGCAGACAGGGATTCACTGGGCTGTGCCAAGCTGGTGGTATTCTGCAATGCGCCGGATGATAATCCCTTCATGGCAGGTGCTTTCCACGGAGTTACCGAGAGCGACAGCATAATCAATGTAGGTGTAAGCGGCCCCGGAGTGGTAAAGACCGCGCTGGAATCCGTAAGGGGCGCCGATTTCGAGACACTTTGCGAGACCATAAAGAAGACGGCTTTCAAGGTGACCAGGGTTGGCCAGCTTGTGGCAAGGGAGGCTTCCACGATGCTGGGAGTGCCTTTCGGCATAATAGACTTAAGCCTTGCTCCCACGCCTGCTGTGGGAGATTCGGTTGCGGATATATTAAAGGAGATAGGCCTCGAGCATCCCGGAGCTCCGGGTACCACCGCGGCGCTTGCGCTTTTGAACGATCAGGTAAAGAAGGGCGGCGTTATGGCGTCCTCCTATGTGGGGGGCCTGAGCGGAGCGTTCATACCCGTCAGCGAGGACCAGGGCATGATAGAGGCAGTGAACGCCGGAGCCCTTACCATAGAGAAGCTGGAAGCCATGACCTGCGTCTGTTCCGTAGGCCTGGATATGATAGCCGTACCCGGGGATACGAAGGCCAGCACCATAAGCGGCATCATTGCCGATGAGATGGCCCTTGGCATGGTTAACAACAAGACCACAGCGGTGAGGCTCATACCTGCCGCAGGCAAGAAGGTGGGGGATAAGGTGGAATTCGGCGGGCTGCTGGGAGAAGCTCCCGTTATGGCTGTAAACACCTTCGGCTGCGATGATCTCATCGCCAGAAAGGGAAGGATCCCCGCCCCTATACACAGTTTTAAGAACTAAAACTTGACAAAGCATGGGGGATATGTTAGCATACCAACGTACGTGAAGGCGTATGCCTTAATATTTTTTGCACGTCTGAGGGGAGGTTGAGTTCAGGGTGTCGAGAATCGAAGTAAAGCCGAATGAGGATCTGGACAGCGCATTAAGACGTTTCAAGAGGAGCTGTGCCAAGGCCGGCATTCAGCAGGAGATCCGCAAGCGCGAGCACTACGAGAAGCCCAGCGTGAAGCGTAAGAAGAAATCCGAAGCTGCCAGAAAAAGAAAATACAACTGATTGCATTTTCCGGTCCGCCTTGTGCGGACCGTTTTCTATTTTCTATATTAAATCCGTAGTTATGTAATCTTGAAATACTTTGATATCTTGTGTTATAATCGCCGGGTTGCTACAAAATATAGTGGAGTTTTAAAGGATGAGATTTATTTCTTTCCTCTTTGGGCTCTTTGCCTCCTTTTTTGCCGGAGTGTCAGTGAGCGACATACATAATATAAAGCTGAGACACTATGTCTGCGGCAGCGAAAAGATCCGGAAGGACCTGCGGGTCGCGGTATTGTCGGATCTCCACGGCAGGAGCTTCGGAAAGGATAACCGGGGACTTATCGCGGCTATTGACCGGAGCCGGCCGGATATGATACTCATGTGCGGGGATATCATGACCGCAAAGGATATAGGCCACAGCATAAAGGGCTCCGTGGACGTTGCGGAGAAGCTGATAACGCGGCTTTCGGATAAGTATCCCGTGTACTTTGTGCTGGGGAATCACGAGAGCAGGGTGGGCTGGATGCCCTGGCTCTATGATTTCGGCTATGAGGATATGATAGAACGTTTCAGAAATGCCGGTGCCCGGATATTGGACAACGAGAGTATAAGGATAGAGGAGTTCGGTGTCCGCATATACGGCCTGGCCCTGAGCAGGGAGTATTATACCGGAGTGGGAAAGCACGCAGTGGACAGAGAAGTGGTCAGGTCTTATCTGGGAGAGGCTGACAGGGAGTATTTCAGCATACTGCTTGCCCATGATCCGGTGCATCTGCAGAGTTACGCCGCATGGGGCGCAGATATGTGCTTTTCCGGCCATTACCACGGAGGCATAATGAGGCTGCCGGTGCTGGGCGGGGTGATCAGCCCCAAGCCGGAGCTCTTTCCCAAGTATTCCGGCGGCAGTTATTCCCTGGGAGGGAGAAGGCAGATAGTAAGCTGCGGACTGGGCTCGCATTCGATCCCTTTAAGGATATTCAATCCCGCAGAGCTTGTTATAGTTGATCTTTTGGAGGACAGAGATGGCAATATCCGTAAAGCTTGAGGTTTTTGAAGGTCCGCTGGACCTGCTGCTCCATCTTATAGAGAAGAATAAGGTTGATATCTATGATATCCCCATCGTGGATATCACTGCCCAGTACCTGGAGTATATCCGGGCCATGGAGAGGGAGGACATGAACGTTATGAGCGAATTTCTCGTCATGGCGGCAACCCTCCTGGATATCAAATGCCGCATGCTGCTGCCCAGGAAAAATGACGGCGACGAGCCCGAGGAGGATCCCAGGGCTGAGCTGGTGCAGAAGCTTCTGGAGCATAAGATGTACAAGTACATGGCCTTCGAACTGAAGGACAGGTATGTGGATGCGGGAAAATCCCTTTACAGGGCGCCATCCATACCGGATGAGATCCTTTCTTACAGGGAGCCGGTGGATCTGGATGAGCTGGTAAGGGACCTGAACCTCAAGAAGCTTGGTGAGATCTACCGCGATATGATGAAGCGGGTGGACGACAGGGTCGACCCCATCAGGAGCAAATTCGGAAACATCACCAGGGACGAGATCTCGGTGGAGAATAAGCAGGCGGAGATACTGAAGTATCTGAACGAGCATGAGATCTGTTCCTTCAGGGATCTGCTGAACAGCCAGGCGAAGAAGATAGATATCATCGTCAGCTTCCTGGTGGTGCTGGAGCTTATGAAGACCGGCTTCATAACCATACGCCAGGACAACATCTTTGACGACATCCTCATAGAACGCGCCGAGGACGTTGGCGAGATGGAACTGGGAGAAGACTTCGCCATATTATAATTTGTAAGAGTCGGGGTAAAGAATTAAGAGGAAGAACAATGGAAGATATTGAAATGACAGAAAAAATAAAGGAAGAAGCTGCAGAAGAAACGATAGAGGAGATCGCGGAAGAAACCACGGAAGAAGCAGCGGAAGAAAGCGCAGAAGAAATAACATCGGCCGGAGCAGAGGAAACGGAAACCCCGGAGACACCCGCTGAGGAGCTTACGCCTGAGGAGCTGGCGGCGGCGATCGAAGCCGTGCTGTTTGCAGCGGGCAATTCCGTAAAGAGAGAGCAGCTCAGGGAAGCCCTGGGCGTGGATGAAGAGCTTTTGGACAGGGCGCTGGATGAGCTCAAGCTCCGTTATATGGAAGAAGACAGGGGGATCATGCTGGCAGAACTGGAGGATGCATTGCAGCTCTGTACGAAAAGCCGCTACTACGGCTATCTTATGAAGCTGGCGAAAAAGCCTGTAAAGTATTCGCTTTCCGATACGGTCATAGAGACGCTTTCCATCATAGCCTACAAGCAGCCCGTGACCCGGGCCGAGATCGAGCGCATAAGAGGCGTTAAGTGCGACCATGCCCTTAACCGCCTTATAGAATATGAGCTGGTGGAGGAAGTGGGACGCCTGGATGCTCCGGGCAAACCTCTGCTCTTCGGGACCACCGAACAGTTCCTGCGGAGCTTTGGAGTGCGTTCCCTCGGAGATCTGCCGGAAATGAGTCCCGAGCTCCTGGAGGATTTCCGCACCCAGGCCGAAGCCGAGGCATCGGAAGATCTGGATGAGAAGGTGGAAGTGGAGGTCTGAGCTCATCCGGCTTATGGTTTCAGCGAAGGGGAAAATGGGGCATTCCGCTTCTTATTTATCATTGACCAAAAGTCCCCGCTATGCTATAATCCACTCCGTGCGCGGTCAATTGTGACCGTGCCGGGTAAACAATCATTTTTACGGAGGTAAGTGTAATGGCTAGTTCAACAGGCTTGATCGGCAGGCATATAGAAGCCCTGCTGGATGAGAAGAGTTTCGTTGAGACAGGCTCGCGCATCACTGCCCGTTCCACCGATTTTGTAACCGATCCCATTAAATCCCCTTCAGACGGAGTGATAACGGGCTACGGTACCATCGAAGGACGGAGAGTGTATATCTATGCTCAGGATGCGTCTGTACTCGGCGGCAGCATCGGTGAGATGCACGCAAAGAAGATCTGCGGCATCTATGACCTGGCTGTAAAAACCGGAAGCCCGGTCATCGGTCTTATCGACTCCACCGGTCTGCGTCTGCAGGAGTCTACCGACGCTTTGAACGGTCTCGGTGAGATCTATTATAAGCAGTCCATGGCAAAGGGAGTGGTTCCCCAGATCTGCGCGGTATTCGGAAACTGCGGAGGCGGTCTGGCCCTCTTCAGCGCTATGGCTGATTTTACTTTTATGGAGGAGAAGGACGGAAAGCTCTTCGTGAATTCCCCCGACGCGGTAGACGGCAACTATACCGCAAAGAACGATACCTCTTCCGCAAAGTTCCAGACGGAAGAGAGCGGCAATGCCGATGTGGCAGGCAGCGCCGATGACATCATCGCAGGCATGAGAAAGCTTGTCTCCATGCTTCCCCAGAATAATGAGGATGTGGCTGTTGATGAGTGCAGCGATGATCTGAACCGCATACTTCCCGGTATCGAGGGAGCAGCGGGTGACACCTCCATACTGCTTTCGCAGGTGGCGGATGACAATGATTTCTTTGAGCTGGGCGCATCCTATGCCAAGGATATGATCACCGGCTTTATAAAGCTGGACGGCATCACCGTCGGCTGTGTGGCAAACAGGAGCGAGATCGTCGGTGACGACGGAAAGGCAGTCAAGCTTTCAGGCCGCATGAGCCACAAGGGTGCTTACAAGGCTTCCGATTTCGTGGATTTCTGCGATCTCTTCGGCATCCCCGTACTTGCCGTTGTCAATACCCAGGGCTTTGAAGCTTCCATGTGCAGCGAGCGCCATATGGCAAAGGCTGCGGCAGCCCTTATGGATTCCTTCGCAAACTGCGATGTACCCAGGATCACCCTGATAGTTGGCAAGGCTTACGGCAGTGCCTACGTTATAATGAACTCCAAGGGCATCGGCGCAGATATGGTATTTGCATGGCCTGACGCGCAGATCGGTCCCATGGATGCAAAGCTTGCCGGCAAGATCATGTGCGGCGACAAGGGCGCGGCTGAAGCCGACAAGTATGCCAAGTCCTTTGCTGAGCTTCAGAACAATGCCTCCAGCGCAGCTGCAAGAGGCTACGTTGACGAGGTCATAGATCCTCAGGATACAAGAAAGCATCTGGTATATGCCGTAGAGATGCTCTTTGAGTGAAGCATAGATAAAGGAAAGAGAGGCTAAGTAATGAAGAAAAAGATCAGAGCGATAATAGTCATGCTCGTCTGTGTCTTCTCTCTGGCTGCCTGCGGGGACGGTACCGTCAAGCCAATGATCGACAATCCCGGTGAGGTGTTTAATAACGATCTCATTTTCCTTACCGAGCAGATCGTGCAGTTAGGGATCGCAGGGGATGATCTTGCGAATTTTGATAATCTGAGAAGCGATGACAGAGAGACTATGTCTGCTGCATTAAAGCAGTATATGGCGCAGATGGGAATAAATGCCAGCCTGGATCTGGATGTCTTGATAAAGGGCGCTCATTCCTATGAAAGTGCCCGTAAGGAGCTGGGAGACAATGTGCTTGAAGCCGCTTTGTCCGGCCGCCTGCAGATGTTAGAGCCCATCACCGCAGAGGATATCGAGTACGATGTCAAGGCTGACGAGCTGGTGGCCCAGGTCCACTTTAAGACACTGGATGAGAACGGACATGACGGTATCATAGAATTCATCATCGACAAGGATTATCACGTGACCAGCATCACGGTGAATACCGTGCTGGATCTCGGAGAATCAATGCAGAGGGCGGGTGTCAACACCCTGATCGGTATGGGAACCGTGTTCATCATGCTGATCCTCATCGCCATCATAATCTCGATGCTGAAGTTTGTGCCCATGCTCTTTGAGAGAAAGGCACCGGCTGAGGAGAACGAGAAGTCCATGGACAATGCCATCGCAGGCATAGTGGAGAGAGAAGAGGCGGTGGAAGAGACTGACGATGCAGAGCTCATCGCAGTCATAGCTGCGGCAATAGCAGCATTTGAAGGCAGCGGAAGCAGTTCAACTGACGGATTTACCGTCAGAAGCATAAGAAGAATAAGATAATCCAGGAGGAGCAAAAAAATGAAAAATTATACAATCACCGTAAACGGAAACGTATATGATGTGACCGTGGAAGAGGGCGCATCAGGAGCAGCTCCCGCTGCAACACCCAAGGCCGCACCTAAGGCTGCACCCAAGGCAGCTCCCGCAAAGAGCGCAAGCGCAGGGGCCGGTTCCATCAAGATCGAGGCAGGCGCAGCAGGTAAGGTCTTCAAGATCGAAAAGAGCGTAGGCGATGCCGTAAAGAAGGGCGATGCTGTCCTTATCATCGAGGCAATGAAGATGGAGATCCCCCAGGTGGCTCCCGCAGACGGCAAGGTTGCCAGCATCGATGTGGCTGTAGGTGATGCCTGCGAGGCAGGACAGGTGCTTGCAACACTTAACTGAAGAAAAGGCAGATCAGATTCGGAGGTATGATTTAAATGAGTGAGATCATAAACAATCTGCTCGGCCAGATGGCATTCATGAGCGATTCTTTCTCCTATAAGAACGTTATCATGATATGCGTGGCGCTCTTCTTCCTCTATCTTGCAATCCGGCATGAATTTGAGCCGCTGCTGCTGGTGCCTATCGCATTCGGTATGCTGCTGGTCAACATCTATCCGGATATCATGATGCGGGCGGAGGATTCGCCGAACGGAGTGGGCGGATTACTGTATTATTTCTATGTACTTGATGAGTGGGCGATACTTCCTTCACTTATCTTCATGGGTGTCGGAGCCATGACTGACTTCGGTCCCCTTATCGCAAACCCTGCCAGCTTCCTGCTGGGTGCTGCCGCGCAGTTCGGTATCTTTGCCGCATACTTCGGAGCACTATTTGCCGGAGCAATGGGCTGGGCTGATTTCAATGACAAGGCCGCAGCGGCTATCTCCATCATAGGCGGTGCCGACGGACCTACATCCATATTCCTTGCGGGCAAGCTGGGCCAGACCAAGTATCTCGGTCCCATCGCTGTGGCAGCTTATTCCTATATGTCACTGGTGCCTATCATCCAGCCTCCCATCATGAAGGCCCTGACCACTAAGAAGGAGCGTCAGATCAAGATGGGACAGCTGAGACCGGTTTCAAAGCTGGAGAAGATCCTCTTCCCCATCATAGTCACCATCGTGGTCTCCATAGTGCTTCCCACAACGGCTCCTCTTGTAGGTATGCTGATGCTGGGTAACCTCTTCCGTGAGTCCGGAGTGGTGAGACAGCTCACCGAGACCGCTTCCAATGCGCTTATGTACATCGTGGTCATCGTCCTCGGTACTTCCGTAGGCGCTACCACCTCCGCAGAGGCATTTCTTAACACCGATACACTGTTCATCGTTGCTCTGGGCCTTGTGGCTTTCGCCTTCGGTACGGCGGCGGGAACTCTCTTCGGAAAGCTGATGTGTGTGGTAACGAAGGGCAAGGTGAATCCCCTCATCGGTTCGGCAGGTGTGTCCGCGGTGCCTATGGCGGCACGTGTGTCACAGCGTGTGGGTGCCGAAGAGGATCCCACGAACTTCCTGCTGATGCACGCCATGGGTCCCAACGTGGCCGGTGTTATAGGAACCGCTGTCGCAGCCGGTACCTTTATGGCCATCTTCGGAGTCTTTTGAGCAACGCACAGACGGACATTACAGGATGCGTTGACTGCTTGCAGGCAAAAGCATCCTGTAATGGCCGGCTGTATGCTGCGAATATTTTAGTAGATCAATCAATTTTACATAGGAGGAAATAAAATGTCAGAACAGGCAAAGAAACCGGTGGGGATCATGGAGACCGTGCTTCGTGACGCACATCAGTCCCTGATCGCAACCCGTATGCCCACCGAGAAGATGCTTCCCATAATCCCCAAGATGGATGAGGTGGGATATCATGCCGTGGAGTGCTGGGGCGGCGCTACCTTCGATGCTTCCCTGCGTTTCCTTAAGGAAGATCCCTGGGAGAGACTCAGGAAGCTCCGTGACGGCTTTAAGAAGACCAAGCTCCAGATGCTCTTCAGAGGACAGAACATACTGGGCTATCGTCCTTATGCTGACGATGTGGTCTATGCATTCGTCGAGAAGTCCATCGCAAACGGCATCGATGTGATCCGTATATTTGACTGCCTTAACGATATCCGCAACCTTCAGGCTGCGGTTGATGCCACCAATAAGATCAAGAAGCAGGAGGGCAGGGGCGAGTCCCAGATAGCCCTTTCCTACACCCTTGGTGATGCCTATACCCTTGAGTACTGGGCAAACATGGCAAAGAAGATCGAGGAGATGGGAGCCGATTCCATCTGTATCAAGGATATGGCAGGTCTGCTGGTTCCTTACAAGGCTGCAGAGCTCGTGAAGACCCTGAAGGAGAGCACCAAGCTTCCTATCCAGCTTCACACCCACTACACCTCCGGCGTGGCTTCAATGACCTACTTGAAGGCAGTGGAAGCAGGCGTGGACGTTATCGACTGCGCTATATCACCTTTTGCGCTGGGAACTTCCCAGCCTGCTACCGAGGTTATGGTGGAGACCTTCAAGGGCACGCCCTATGACACCGGCTACGATCAGAAGCTTCTGGCTGAGATAGCAGATTACTGGAGACCTTACCGTGAGGAGTGCATCGAGAACGGCCTCATGAGCACCAAGGTGCTGGGCGTCAACATCAAGACCCTGCTCTATCAGGTGCCCGGCGGTATGCTTTCGAACATGGTATCCCAGCTTAAGGAACAGCATGCAGAGGACAAGTACAATGACGTGCTGGAGGAGATCCCCAGGGTTCGTAAGGATTGCGGTGAGCCCCCTCTGGTCACACCTTCTTCACAGATCGTCGGCACACAGGCTATCTTCAACGTCCTTATGGGTGAGAGATACAAGACGGCTACCGGCGAGTTCAAGGATCTCTTAAGAGGTAACTACGGACAGACCGTTAAGCCCATGAACCCGGAGGTCATAAAGAAGGTAATTCCCGGCGAGAAGCGTTCCACCGCCAGATCTGCCGAGGCTACCGGACATGACAAGCCTGAGCTTGAAGCTATCGAGGCTGAGATGAAGCAGTACAAGCAGCAGGAGGAGGATGTGCTCTCCTATGCACTGTTCCCCCAGGTTGCCACCGAGTTCTTCAAATACCGTGAAGCACAGCAGGAGAAGGTGGACGCCAAGAAGGCAGATACCAAGAACGGCGCTTACCCCGTATAAGCAGGAACGTTTTTTTATAAAAGGTGGCTTGGTCTGACCAAAGCCACCTTTTTTTCAAAGCAGGGAGCTGTGAGGATACAGATGACAGAGGATCTGAAGGAAAGGTATGAAAGCTTCAGCGAGAGCCAGAAAAGGGTCGCTGATTATATACTTGAAAACGATGAATACGCGCCTTTTCTGACGGCAGCAAAGCTTGCGGCCAGGGTGGGAGTCAGTGAATCCACTGTGGTGCGCTTTGCGGCTCTTCTCGGCTATGACGGCTATTCGGAGATGCAGGCGGCCATGGTAGACGAGCTTCAGGCAAAGCTGGTGGCTCCGAAGAAATACATGACCAACAAGCTGAAGAACGAGCCCTCGGATGTTATGCGCAAGGTCTTCGTGGCGGATGCAAGGAATATAGTGGACAGCATCCATTATATCGACCAGAAGGTATTCGATATGGCGGTAGAGCTTTTAGACAGCGCAAGGCGCATCTATGTTGTGGGCCTGCGCAACTGCGCGCCGCTGGCGATGTATCTTACCACCTATCTTTCAATGATGCGGCCGGATGTCAGCTCCGTGACCACTACGGATATGAGCGAGATGTTCGAGCAGCTTTCCTGGATGGATAAGGATGATGTGGTAGTGGGCATCAGCTTTCCGAGGTATTCTTTGAGAACGCTCAAGGCTATGGATTATGCCAACAGTCAGGGAGGCAGGCTGATCTGTATCACGGACAGCGAGTATTCTCCCATGAACATGTACTCCTCCTGCAATCTCTGGGCCAAGAGCGATATGATAACCATGGTGGATTCCATGGCAGCGCCCCTCAGTGTGATAAATGCCCTCTGTGTGGCTCTTTTTATGAAAAATGAGGAGAATATAAAGCACAATCTTGAGCGGCTGGAGCAGATCTGGGATGATTATATGACCTACGACAAGGACGCTCTGTCCGGCAGGGAGGAATAGTTGGATAAGCTCTTTGTGATAGGGGGAGGGCCCGCAGGCATGATGGCTGCCATCGCGGCGGCCGGAGCCGGGGCGGATGTCACCCTCGTTGAAAAGAATGAAAAGCTTGGAAAGAAGCTCTTTATCACGGGGAAGGGAAGGTGCAACCTTACCAATTCCTGCCGGGACAAGGAGCTCCTGAGCCAGATCGTGAGCAATCCCCGTTTTTGTTATTCAGCTTTCAGCCGCTTCTCCGTGGAGGATGTCTGCGGTTTTTTTGAAAAGAACGGCTGCAGACTCAAGGAGGAGAGAGGCGGAAGGGTGTTTCCGGCTTCCGATCACTCCTCTGACGTTATAAAGACCCTTGAGAAGAAGCTAAGGAGCCTGGGCGTAGAGATAAAGCTTAATACGGCACTTAAGGCCATTAAGCCTGCGGAAGAAGGATTTGAGCTCAGACTGTCCGGCACAGAAGGCAAGAGCAGCGTTTTTGCAAAGACCGTGATAATGGCTACGGGCGGAGCTTCATATCCCGCAACGGGATCCGACGGAAGCTCCTATAAGCTGCTGGAGGGCCTGGGGCACAGTCTCCGGGAACCGGCGCCTGCACTGGCCCCTTTTACAGTTAAAGAGGTTCAGGAGTGCAAAAGCCTTCAGGGGCTGGCGCTTAAGAACGTGGAGCTGTGCTTATATGACGGGAAGAAAAAGCTCTATTCCGAGAGGGGAGAGCTTCTGTATACCCACTTCGGCCTGAGCGGACCATTGGTGCTCAGCGCCTCCTCTTATTACAGGAGCAGACCGAAGATAAATGAAGCAAAGCTCACCATAGACCTTAAGCCCGCTCTTTCAAGGGATGAGCTGGACGCGAGGATACTTAGGGATTTCGAGGAGAATAAAAATAAAAATTTCGCAAATGTGCTGGGAGGTTTCTTCCTTCCAGCATGTGTGGGATCTTCCCGGAGCGCTGCGGCATACCCGGGGAGAAAAAGATACACGAGATCACCAGGCAGGAGAGGGCGGCATTCCTTGAGAGCCTCAAGTGTCTCACATATACGGTCACCGGCACCAGGGGCTTCGAGGAAGCCATAATCACTGCCGGGGGCGTAAAGGTCAAGGAAGTAGATCCCTCAACCATGGGATCAAAAACGGTTCCCGGACTCTATCTGGCAGGAGAGCTGCTGGATGTGGATGCCCTTACCGGGGGCTTTAATCTGCAGATCGCCTGGTCCACCGGCTATCTTGCCGGTATCAGCGCGGCGGAAAGGATGGGAGGATGGAGAGATTTTCGGTAGCAATAGACGGACCGGCGGGAGCCGGCAAGAGCACCATAGCAAAGAGCCTTTCAAAGAGGCTGGGGGTCATCTATGTGGACACGGGCGCGATGTACCGTGCCATGGCCCTGCATATCTTAAGATCAGGAGTGGATCCTTCGGATACGGAGGCGGTGACCAAAGCCTCAGGCAGTGCCGACATCAGCATCGATTTTGCGGACGGCATCCAGCAGGTGCTCTTAAACGGCGAGAACGTGAGCGGCGTTATCCGCACGGAAGAGGTGAGCGCCATGGCCTCGAAGGTCAGCGTGAATCCGGAAGTGCGGAAAAAGCTGGTGGAGCTCCAGCAGAAGCTGGCTTCGGAGAAAAGCGTGGTCATGGACGGCAGGGACATAGGCACGGTGGTGCTCCCGAATGCAGAAGTAAAGATCTACCTTACGGCTTCTGTGGAGGTCCGTGCCGAAAGAAGATATAAGGAACTTATCGAAAAAGGTGAGGCTGCTGAGCTTGAAGCCATTAAGGCGGAGATCAGGGAGCGTGACGAGCGTGATATGAACCGCGAGATCTCCCCACTTAAGCAGGCGGATGACGCATATCTTCTTGACAGTTCATATATGAGCATAGATGAGGTTCTTGAAGCAATGCTCGACCGGATAGAGAAAAAGGTGCCCGCATGGCAGAGGTGATCAGGGCAAAGACAGCGGGCTTCTGCTTTGGCGTGCGCAAGGCTGTGGACAGCGCCTTTGAGCTGGCGGAAACGGAAGCAGAGCTTTATTCCTACGGGCCCGTGATCCATAATGACGAGGTCATGAAGAGTCTTAAGGAAAAGGGGCTTAAGGTCATAGAGAATGAAGAAGAACTGGCGGCAGTGAACGGCGGCACGGTGATACTCCGTTCACACGGCGTGCCGGAGCGCATCATGAAGCTTCTGGAGGAAAAGGGGATAAAGTATGTGGACGTCACCTGCCCATTCGTCAAACGCATACACAATATCGTCATGGAGGAGAGCCTTGAACGGGACATAGTCATCGCAGGAGACGCTTCACACCCCGAAGTAGAGGGGATCGTGGGCTGGTGCAGGAGAGAGCCGACAGTGATCTCGAGCCCCGAAGAAGCCGAAGAATACAGCCCTTCATCCGATAAGGGAGCCTGTCTCGTAGCCCAGACAACATTTAATCACAATAAATTTGAAAAAATTGTTGAAATTTTCCGCAAAAAATCGTATTATGTGAGTATTGTGAATACGATCTGTAATGCGACTGAGAAGCACCAGACGGAAGCGGAAGAGATCGCGGGCCGGGTGGATCTGATGATCGTTATCGGGGACAGGAAGAGTTCCAACTCCCGTAAATTGTATGAGATCTGCAGTGCAGTGTGTGACAGGACCGAATTCATCCAGACGGTGTCGGAATTAAGCATTTCGCCGGATGAGTCGATAAAAACAGTGGGTATCACAGCCGGGGCTTCCACCCCAGACTATATTATTGAGGAGGTTCAAAATAATGTCAGAACCAAGCTTTGAAGAATTGCTTAAGGAGAGTTTCAAAAATATTCGAACGGGGGATGTGGTGGAAGGCACCGTTATTTCAGTGACACCTGATGAGATCGCTGTTAATATCGGCTACAAGTCTGATGGTATCGTTACCAGAAGCGAATATTCCAATGACCAGACACTTGATCTTACCACCGTAGTCAAGCCCGACGATAAGATCGACGTCAAAGTGCTCAAGCTCAATGACGGCGAAGGCCAGGTGGTACTTTCCCATAAGCGTATCGTAGCAGAGAAGGTCAGCAAGGTACTTGAGGATGCCTTCAATGACCAGACAGTACTTAAGGCAAAGGTTACCGAGGTTGTCAAGGGCGGTCTTGTGGCTACCGTGGACGAGGTTCCCGTATTCATTCCCGCAAGCCTTGCTTCCGACACCTACACCAAGAATCTGAACGTCTTTGCAGACCAGGAGATCGAGTTCGTTATGAGCGAGTTCAATCCCAAGAAGCGCAGGTACATCGGCGACTGCAAGACTGTTCTCCGTGAGAAGAGAGAAAAGGCAAAGACCGAGGCTCTCGGCCGCATCCATGAAGGCGATGTGGTGGACGGCGTTGTAAAGAACGTTACCAGCTTCGGCGCATTTGTTGATATAGGCGGCATCGACGGACTGCTCCACATTTCAGAGATGAGCTGGGGGCGCATCGATTATCCCCAGAACGTATTCAAGAAGGGCGACAGCCTGAAGGTCATCATCAAGGAGATCAAGGGCGACAAGATCGCGCTTTCCGCAAAGTTTGATGAGAACAATCCCTGGCTCAGCGTTGAGAGCAAGTATTCCGTAGGTTCCGTTGTGAAGGGAACCGTTGCACGTATGACCGAGTTCGGTGCTTTCGTACAGCTTGAAGAGGGTGTGGATGCTCTGCTCCATGTTTCCCAGATAAGCCGCAAGCACATCGAGAAGCCTTCCGATGTGCTCAAGGTAGGCGAGGAGATCGAGGCAAGGATCGTTGATGTGAACATCGATGAGCATAAGATCTCCCTCAGCATGAAGGATCTTCTTCCCGAGGAGGAAGAGGCAACTGAGACCACCGAGGAATAACACAGAGGAGTAAGGGAATGGCAGTCAACGATTACGGCTATCTTAAAGACCAGATCCTGAAGCTTACAAAGGTTGATCTGAACGCCTATAAGGAAGCGCAGATGAAGCGCCGTATAGACCAGCTGATCACCAAAAAGGGGATAAGGGATTATCCGACTTATATAAAGCTTCTTTCCACGGACAGGGATGCGATGGAGGAGTTCCTCAATCACTTCACCATCAATGTATCCGAATTCTACAGGAATCCGGATCAGTGGGAGTTCATGGATAAAGAGGTTATCCCGATGCTCATCCAGCGCTTCGGTAAGAACCTGAAGATATGGTCTGCAGCCTGCTCTACCGGTGATGAGCCCTATTCCCTGGTCATGGCGCTTTCAAAGCACCTGCCCCTTAACATGATCCGCATCTATGCTACTGATATCGACGCCACCATCATTCAGAAGGCGAAGAGAGGCATATATGATGAGAAATCCCTTGCGGGAGTTCCCAAGGATCTGAAGGCAAAGTATTTCAGGAAGCTCAACGATAAGGAGATGGATGCGGTAAAGCCCATAGGCGAGTCCGATCCGGTTGCCAGCCTTAAGGTGGCATATGCGGTGAGCGACGAGATAAAGAGCAGGGTAACTTTCAAGAAGGCCAACCTTCTGGAGCCCAGGGACTACATGAAGGATTACCACATGATAGTCTGCCGTAACGTGCTGATATACTTCACCGAGGATGCCAAGGATCAGGTGTTCCGCCGTTTCCATGACAGCCTGGTGCACGAGGGCATACTGTTTATCGGTTCCACCGAGCAGATAACCGGCTACCAGAAGATGAATTACGGAAGGAAGAACTCCTTCTTCTATGAAAGATTAGACTGACCTGATCATATTAGTCCCCAAAGGACACATCATGAGACATTTTAAAAGCCCCCGTACAAAGGGGGCTTTTTTGATGTATCAGCCGGTAAGGGCATCATGTGATCCGCAACCGGCGTCCGTCAAACTAATCATCCCTGTGCTGGAACATGCTGCTCATGATGTGCTCCGCATACATGTTGAAGCCGGAACGGCTCTTCTTAAACTCATCCGTAAGCTCGAAGAAAAGCTCCTTTGACCTGTATTCCCTTTTGAAGAAGGGTGTAAAGAGCACTTCCCACTGGGGCAGATAGAAGGATTTCTTTCTTGTATAGCAGTTGGAAGCGGTAGCCTGTACCCTGTGTTCTTTGTCCACAAATCCTGCAATGGCCTTGTGCATGGCAGTATCCTCGGCAGGGAGATAGTAGTAATCCTTGAAATTAGAGTAGAAGTATTTCATCTCCTCCTCAAACAGAGGAACTTTAAGGGAACCGTCTATGCCTTCTCCGGAGAAATAGCAGCCAAGAGCTCTCAGTGATATAGCCTTGGGCAGGGGGGAAGTAAAGCGGAGCTTCAGGATTATCTCCTGGCTGCGCTTTTTGTTCACATCATTGAAATAGTTTGCATGCACCTTCATTACCCTGAGGGGCTTTAAGAAGAGATCCGGATATGCCAGCATGGATACGACCTTTAACATGCCCTTAAGGTCGTCCGCATTGTGGAGCAGAAGCTCGTCAAGAAGAGCCGGATCCTTTTCACAGACATAGTCGTGATAGCGGCTGATGAGCTGTCCGCCGCTGTATTTATCATCCCTTTCAAGCCCCAGGAATTCCTCCACCGTCTTCTGCTTTAGGTCGGGAAGTCCCAGTATATCCTTGTAGGGCGCTATGCGGCGGTAGATGTCTATGCCGTCAAAGCGGTCGAAGGAATAGGGAAGGGAATACTGCGCTGACTTCTGGCTTAAGTAAGGCAGGTCGAAGCGGTTGCCGTTATAATGGATGAGGAACTTATAGTCTACCGCAAACTCAAAGAACGCTGTGAGCACGGCAAGCTCTTCGTCGTAATTCTCTGCAAAGAACTGGGTGTAGGTCCATTTCTCATCCATAAAATACACGCAGCCCACGAGATAGAGAGCGGAGCCGGAAGCGGTAAAACCGGTGGTCTCTATATCCACGAAGAGCACCTCGGACAGGGTTGTCCCCTCATTTAAGAGCTGCTCTATGGGGTAAGCGGGCGAATCCTCTATGGGAACCGTGATAGTCTTCATACTTGCATTCCTTTCGGATTTTTTTCATCAGCTGATATCATAACACATTTTCCGGAAAAGCTGTAGTGTTTTTTTTGACTGTAGTGGAAAAATGTGATATATTTATCTCCGTTTGAAACAGGAGAAGGTTTATGGCACTATTTACATTCAGGGGTGGGGTGCATCCCTTTGACGGGAAGGCCCTGTCCAAAGATAAACCGATAGAAGAATACAAGCCGAAGGGGGATCTGGTCTATCCCCTCAGTCAGCATATCGGTGCGCCCGCAAAGGCCATAGTGGAAAAAGGCCAGCGCGTGCTTATGGGAGAGAGGATCGCCGAAGCAGGCGGTTTTGTCTCGGCCTGCATCTGCGCTTCCGTATCAGGCACGGTAAAGGGGATCGAGAAGAGGCGCACCGTCACCGGTGATATGGTGGACTGCATCATCATAGAGAATGACGGGTTCTATGAGAAGGCAGAGCCTCTTACGGACAAGACCTTTGAGCAGATGAGCCGTGAAGAAGTGCTGGCAGTGATCAGGGATGCCGGTATCACAGGCATGGGCGGCGCAGGCTTCCCTACGCATGTGAAGCTTTCACCCAAAGAGCCTGAGAAGATCGATACCATCATCGTGAACTGTTCCGAGTGCGAGCCCTATCTTACCAGTGACTACAGGAAGATGCTGGAGGAACCGGATAAGCTTGTCCACGGCCTGGAGATCATGCTAAGCCTCTTCGATAATGCGCGGGGCGTGCTGGCGGTAGAGGATAACAAGCCCGACTGCATAAAGCTCCTTAAGGAGAAGACAGCGGGAAAAGAAAGGATAAGCGTGGCAGCCCTGAAGACCAAGTATCCCCAGGGTTCAGAGCGCCAGCTGATATTTGCCGTAACGGGCCGTGAGATAAATTCGAAGATGCTGCCGGCGGATGCGGGCTGCGTGGTGAATAATACTGATACGGTCATAGCCATTAACAATGCCGTGACGGAAGGGGAGCCGCTGATACACAGGATAGTTACCGTGACGGGAGATGCTGTAAAGGATCCCCGGAATTTCAAGGTGTACACGGGCACGGATTATTCAGAGCTCATAGAAGCGGCAGGAGGTTTTGTGACGGAGCCTGCCAAGATCATCTCAGGCGGCCCCATGATGGGCTTTGCCATGTTTGATCTGCATGTGCCGGTGACAAAAAGCTCCTCGGCCCTGCTCTGCATGAGCACGGATGAGGTGGCAAAGTGGGAGCCTTCGGCGTGCATAAACTGCGGAAGGTGCGTGGATGTTTGTCCTTCCAGACTCATCCCTTCGCATATCGCGGATCATGCGGCGCACTTTAACGAAGAGGAGTTCTTGGGCCTTTACGGAATGGAATGCGTTGAATGCGGCTGCTGCAGCTATGTCTGTCCGGCCAAGAGGCAGCTGGCCCAGTCCATAAAGACAATGAGACGCCTGGTCATGGCTAAAAGGAAAAAGAAATGAGCGATACCGAGAATAAGGAAAAAACAGCGGGAGAGAAGATGAAGGAGACCGCACAGCTCCTGAAAAGCGTTTCTCCCACACCCCATGTAAGGGATAAGGTGAGCACCTCTTATCTTATGGGAATGGTGATAGCAGCGCTGATGCCGGCAGAGATATATGGCATATGGCACTTCGGCCCCAGGGCCCTTATCATCACCCTCATAAGCATTGCATGCTGCATCTTTTTCGAGTGGGGCTTCGATAAGATCATAAAGAAAAAGAGCACAGTGGGAGATCTTTCCTGCGTGGTGACAGGACTTCTGCTCGCCATGAACCTGCCTGTTGCGGTTCCTCTCTGGATACCGGTCATAGGCGCTTTTGTGGCCATCGTGGTGGTGAAGATGCTCTTCGGCGGCCTCGGACAGAATTTCATGAACCCCGCCCTTGGTGCGCGCTGTTTTCTGGTGCTTTCCTTCGCCAGATACATGACGGATTTCTCCTATAAACCCGGCTGGGGCGGAGCCGATGTCGTATCCTCCGCTACGCCGCTGGCAAGGCTGAAAGCCGGAGAGAGTGTTGACCTTATGCAGATGTTCATCGGAAACGAGGGCGGCACCATAGGCGAGACTTCGGCCGTTGCGCTGCTTCTTGGGGGAGTGTTCCTCATAGCCTGCAGTGTCATCACCTGGCATGTATCCCTCTGTTATATCGTAAGCCTGCTGGCCTTCACAGCGGTATTCGGCGGCAGGGGATTTGATATCACCTATCTTGGCGGACAGCTTTACGGCGGCGGCCTTATGCTGGGGGCATTCTTTATGGCCACCGACTATGTGACCAGACCCATAACCCGCAAGGGACAGGTGATCTACGGTATCTTCCTTGGTATACTTACCGGCATCTTCAGGGTCTTCGGCCCCGGAGCCGAGGGCGTGTCTTATGCCATAATCATCGGAAACCTTATCGTGCCGCTGATCGAGAAGATCACTGTACCCAGGCATTTCGGCTATAAGAAGCCGGCGAAAGAGGTGGCTTAAGTGAAGAGCATTATAAGAGAAGCATTAATACTGTTTGCCATAACTGCTGTAGCGGGTGTGCTGCTGGCAGTGGTAAATGAGGTGACAAAGGAGCCCATAGAACAGCAGAAGGTACTGGCTGTGGAGAATGCCTGCAGGGAAGTTTTTCCGGAGGCAGAGAACTTTGTGCCGATGGAACTGCCCGCGGATGCAGATGCCGCGCTTTTGGCGGACTATCCAAAGGACAGCGTCGAAGCTGTTTACTCCGCCGAGGATGCTGACGGAAATGCCCTTGGGGTGGTGCTCAACATGTGCAGCAAGGAAGGCTACGGCGGAACCATACGTTTCGGTATGGGCATCTCAGAAGATGGCGGGCTGAAGGGCGTATCAATTCTTGAGACATCGGAGACTCCGGGCCTGGGACTCCAGGCGGCAGATGTGCTGGCTCCCCAGTTTAAGGACAGGAAGGCGGAGAGCTTTGTATATGTAAAGGGAGGCGGAGCCTCGGCGGAGAATGAGGTGGATGCCATCTCTTCCGCAACGATAACCACAAAGGCCTTTGTGAACGGAGTGAACGCGGGGCTTGAGTTTTACAGGGAAAACTATTCGAAGTAAGGAAACGGTTAAAGTATGGAAAAGAAGGAAAGTGTTTTTAAACCGTTTATAAACGGGCTCATAAGCGAGAATCCCACCTTTGTGCTGATGCTGGGAATGTGTCCCACTCTGGCAGTGACCACGTCGGCCATAAACGGTCTTGGCATGGGGCTTACCACCACGGTGGTCCTGGCGCTGTCGAACGTGATAATCTCGGCACTCAGGAAGGTGATACCCGACAGGGTGAGGATCCCGGCGTTCATAGTGATCATAGCCTCCTTTGTGACTATAGTGGGGCAGTTCCTGGAGGCTTATCTTCCGGCGTTAAACTCGGCGCTGGGAATGTTCATTCCCCTTATCGTGGTGAACTGTATAATACTGGGCCGCGCTGAGGCTTTTGCTTCCAAGAACGGTATGTTCGCATCACTGATGGACGGCCTTGGCATGGGACTGGGCTTTACCGTGGCCCTTACTCTCATAGGCTGCGTCAGGGAGATACTGGGAAGCTTTTCGGTCTTCGGTTACAGCTTCAGGGAGCCTCTTGAGAGTGCGGGTATGGCACCCATAGCCATATTCGTAATGGCCCCCGGAGCGTTCTTTGTGCTGGCGGCGCTTAACGCGCTTATGTCTGTTATAAGGGATAAGCAGATAAAGGCAGGAAAGCAGAGTAAGATAAAGGCAGGCTGCGGCAGCGACTGCGCATCCTGCGGAGACGACGGCTGCGTGCATCAATTCTACGATGAAAAAGCGGGAGAGAAGGAATGAGTACGATCTCTGAATTACTGATAATAGCGATAGGCTCTGCGTTGGTGAGCAACGTGGTGCTCAGCCAGTTCTACGGGCTCTGCCCTTTTCTGGGGGTATCCAAGCAGCTTAAGACCGCCGGGGGCATGGGCGTGGCCGTCATATTTGTCATCACGCTGGCAAGCCTTGTCAGCGCGCTCATCTACGGCTTTCTTCTTAAACCCTTCGGGCTTGAGTATCTGAAGACCATAGTCTTCATACTGGTGATCGCGGCACTGGTCCAGTTTGTAGAGATGTTCCTTAAGAAGAACATCCCTTCCCTGTACAGATCACTGGGTGTATATCTTCCTCTTATCACAACGAACTGCGCGGTGCTGGGTACGGCCCTTACCAATGTTCAGGAGGAGTACAACCTGCTCTATGCCGTGGTGAACGGTTTTGCCACAGCTGCCGGCTTTGCAATCTCTATCTGCATACTTGCGGGCATAAGGGAGAAGATGCGTTACAATAATGTCCCGAAGGCTTTTCAGGGCATGCCCATAGTACTTGTTACGGCAGGTCTCATGGCCATCGCTTTCTGCGGTTTTTCGGGACTTCTTTGAGTGGGGTACAAAGATGGATGTTAATGCGATTATAACGGCGGTACTTGTTATAGCGATACTCGGACTGCTGTTGGGCCTTTTTCTGGGCTTCGCGGCAAAGGCTTTTCATGTGGAGAGCGATCCCAGGGAGGATAAGATAACCGGCGTGCTCCCCGGCAATAACTGCGGAGGCTGCGGATATCCCGGCTGTTCCGGTCTTGCGGCTGCCATAGTGGCGGGAAACGCTCCCGTGAACGGCTGTCCCGTGGGCGGTGAGGCGGTTGCGAAGAAAGTGGCGGAGATAATGGGTGTCGAGGCCGGCGAAAGTGTGCGCCTCGCTGCCTTTGTCAGATGTGCGGGCGACTGCGAAATGGCCGGAAAGGATTATGAATATCACGGCGTGGAGGACTGCCGTATGGCGGCCATGCTTCCCGCAGGCGGTGAGAAGAGCTGCAGCTACGGCTGTCTCGGATATGGGAGCTGTGTGGCGGCCTGCCCTTTTGACGCGATACATGTGGTAAACGGCATAGCCGTGGTGGACAGGGATGCCTGCAAAGCCTGCGGCAAGTGTGTAGAGGCCTGTCCCAAACATCTCATTGAGCTTATCCCCGCGGATTCTGTGTTCGCGGTGGCCTGCTCCTCTAAAGACAAGGGGCCGGATGTTATGAAGAAGTGCAAGGTGGGCTGTATAGGATGCGGTATATGTAAAAAGAACTGCGAGGCTGAGGCGATAGAGGTTGCGGAGTTCCTGGCGCATATCAACCAGAGTAAATGTGTAAAGTGCGGCAGCTGTGCCGAAAAGTGTCCCAAGAAAGCGATAAAAAAATTTGAGGCTTGATGAAGATTTTGATGAACAGATAGATTTTTCTTCGCCCCAGTACGAAAGGGGCAGGAAGAACTCCATGCGCTCCGCCGCCATAATGGCGGGGCTTTTTGTATTTCTGACCATAATGATAGTGCTGGCAGTGAACCGGGAGGAGAGCCGTGGCGGCAGTGCACAGGTGACACCTGCACCGGTATCTGATTATTACAAGGATCCGAAGGTGGGAGAGCTGATCTCCGGCAGCGAACGAAGGGCCGAGGATCTTAACTTCTGGGACGCCTATTCCACACCATCGCCTGCGGAGAAGCCTGCAGAGGCCGGCAGCGAATCCGCCTGGGGCAATATCATGCCGGATGACAGTATAACCCCGGCCGAAAGTGAAAAGACGGAGGAGAGCACGCAGGAAGAGACCCGCACCCGTATAGTTCTGGAGGACGGCAGCGAGCAGTGAGTGGACATCAATCCCTATCTGGCGAGACACGGTTATGATCTCTCGGGGCTGGTATATCAGAAGCCCTTTATGCAGTACTATGTGAATGGCACGAAGAAGAGCTTTTCCGGGGCTGATATCTCCAAGGAACAGGGGACTGTTGATTTCAAACGCATGAAAAAAGCGGGAGTGGACTATGTTATGCTCCGGCTTGGGCAGAGAGGCTATACCACCGGAGAGATAAGCCTGGATGACAGTTTTATCGTGAATTATACCGCAGCGAGGGATGCGGGGCTGGATATAGGTGTTTATTTCGTAAGCTCTGCCATAAGTCCGGAGGAGGCGGCCGAGGAGGCGGATTTCTGCCTGGAAACCATAAGCGTAAATGAGATCACCCTGGAATATCCCATTGCCATTTCGGCGGAAAAGCTGGGAGATGGGAGATCACGGTGCGATGATCTTGAGAAGATGCCCAGGACCAACTGCGCCCTGGCTTTCATGAACAGGATAGAGGAAAAGGGATATCTTTCTCTACTCAAGGCGGATAAGGCCACGCTGATAACGAAGTACAGCCTGGGTTCCATGATAGGTTATGATATCTGGTATGTGGGGAAGGAGGACATCCCGGACTTTCCCTATCCATTCGTAATGTGGCAGTATGACGATGCCGGTGAATTAAGCGGAGTCGAGGGCGGCGTGCACCTGGATATGAGCTTCATGGATTACTCGGTGAGGTGATCGGGGCTAAGGATATCACAGCACCGCCGTTCTCAGTTTAGAAGATATCTTAACTGCCGAGTAGAGAGCTTCATAGTCGGCTTTGCTCAGATGTTCGAGATAGTTCCTGGCGTAATTCTTTGAGGATCCTTTCAGCTTGAGTATGTCGGCGGCCTTGTTGTAGGCGATGGCCGCTTCATCTTCGGTCTCATAATCTCCAACGATAAAATTGCCGCGGACATGGATACGCGTACGATAGATGACCTTACCGCGCTTTATCTCTTTTGTGACGCCTATGTAGCGGTTCACGATATCCAGGTTGGAAGCGCGGAAATCCAGTACATCCCCGTTACGGAAGAAATAATCACGGCCTTCTACGGCGTAGCTCCTAATGCCGTAGCGGTTAAGTATATTAACCTGCATTCCGTAATCCGCGGCAAAGAAATGGTTCCCGCGGCGCATGATCTTATGGGAGCTGTAGTAGAACAGCTCATCGGCATCGAATTTAAGTATCTCTTCCGGTGAGAGATAGTAATTGAACATCTTGCGCATTATGTAGATGGGATTGGCGATATAGATGCCGTTATCCCTGAAGTTGACGAGACAGACCCATTTTTCGAAAGGCAGTGGGGAACCGGCGCGGTAATCAAGCACGCCCACGTTCATGTCACGGAGAAGAAGACGGGCCTGGGTGTACGCCCTGTGGGCCGATTCGCTGTCTTCAAAGCTGCCGAGGCTTATGTGCTTGCGCCTGAAGGTTATGGAGGAACGGTAAAAAACGGTACCGTCCTTTCTTTTTGAGGTGAACACACCCGCCGTTTCGTTCTTCATACGTGCATTATAACAGATAGGCATGCCGAGGTAAACATATATCATTGAAAGATTTCCATAGAAGTGATAGAATAACTGCTTGAATATAGATATGAATTTTCGGAGAGGTGTGAAATGGATATACGTTACCACAGCAGCAGAAATAATGACGTTAGTTTTTCGGCATCGGAGGCCATACTGAAGGGTCTGGCGGATGACGGAGGGCTTTTTGTGCCTGATAAGATCCCCGCTCTTGAAAAGAGCCCGGAGGAGCTTAAGACGCTGGATTACAAGGGCGTAGCCTATGAGGTCATGAAGCTCTTCCTTACGGACTTTACCGAAGAGGAGCTGAAGGGCTGCATAGAGCGGGCTTATGACAGCAAGTTCGACACTGAGGCCATCGCGCCGCTTGTAAATGCGGGAGGGGCTTATTATCTCGAGCTTTTCCACGGTCCTACCATCGCCTTCAAGGATATGGCCCTTTCCATACTGCCTCATCTAATGGGCGTTTCGGCAAAGAAGAATGGCCTTAAGGAAGAGATAGTGATACTTACAGCCACCAGCGGCGATACGGGAAAGGCTGCGCTGGCGGGCTTTGCAGACGTTCCCGGCACAAGGATCGCAGTGTTCTACCCCAAGGGGGGCGTATCCGTGGTACAGGAGAAGCAGATGGTGACCCAGCGCGGTAAAAACGTTAAGGTCATCGGTATAAAGGGCAACTTCGATGATGCCCAGACCGGCGTAAAGAAGATGTTCGGGGATGAGGCTTCGAAGGCTCGCCTTAAGGAGGCAGGCTTTGTGTTCTCCTCGGCAAACTCCATAAACATAGGACGGCTGGTTCCCCAGGTGGTCTATTATGTATATGCCTACACCAGGCTTCTGGCGGAGGAAAAGATCAAGGCCGGGGATAAGATCAACATCTGCGTGCCTACGGGTAACTTCGGAAACATACTGGCGGCATATTATGCAAAGCTCATGGGGCTGCCAGTAGGAAAGCTTATCTGCGCCTCCAATACCAATAAGGTGCTTTACGATTTCTTTAAGACCGGTGTCTATGACAGGCTCCATACCCTGGATGAGGAGAGCGGCGAGTTCAAAGGCGAGAGAAAGTTCACTCTTACCAGTTCGCCTTCCATGGATATACTCATCTCCAGCAATCTGGAACGTCTGATCTACCGTATCTGCGGCGGTGATGACAAAGAGGATAAGAAGCTTATGGAGGCTCTTTCCGGTGAGGGCAGGTATGAGATAAGCGGAGAAGCAAGAGAACGGCTTTCCGATTTCTACGGCGCATACGCTGATGAGGCACGCTGCGCGGACAAGATAAAGAGTATGTATGAGGAGCATTCCTATGTCATCGATCCCCATACGGCTGTTGCCGCCGCTGTCTATGACGCATACAGGTCTGAGACCGGGGATGAGACGCCGGCTGTGATAGCTTCCACGGCAAGTCCCTATAAGTTCCTCAGAAGCGTGATCACTGCTATAGAGCCTGAACTTGACGAAAAGGACGACCTTAAGCTTATAGACAGGCTTAAGAACATATCGGGAGTGGAGATCCCCCCTGCAATTCAGGATATACTTACGGCTCCCGTACTTCATGATAACGTATGCGAGATATCCGGCATGGAAGGGGAGGTGCTGGATTTCCTGGGGATAAAATGATGAAGCATATCTTAATGGTGGATGACAACACCACTAATCTCAAGAGCGCGGCGGATGTACTGAAATCCGGCTACCAGCTTTCCATGGCAAAATCCGGGAAACAGGCGCTGGCCTTTCTCAAAAAGACCATACCGGACCTCATACTGCTGGACATACTCATGCCTGAGATGGACGGCTATGAGACCATGGAACAGATAAAGCTGGATCCCAGAACGGCCAACGTGCCCGTGATATTCCTTACCGCGGATACGGAGAATGACAGCGAGATGAAGGGCCTCCGCATGGGAGCCCTGGATTTCATCACCAAGCCCTTCGAGGCCGATGTGATGCTCTCGAGGATAGAAAAGGTGCTGCAGATGGAGGATATGAGACTCAAGCTTTCCGGAGCGAAAGAAAAGGCGGATACAAACGTAAAGGATGGCCCCGGACGCGAACGGCTTTCGGAGATGGTCTCCCATGTGGACCATACCAACCTCAAGGCAGTAGCAACCATGGCGGATATACGGAAGCTCTGCGATGAAGCCATATCCCTGGGCTGCGCCTCGGTATGCATCCCTCCGGCTTATGTAAGCGATGTGAAGCGGGAATATGGTGATAAAGTGAAGATCTGTACTGTCATCGGCTTTCCTCTGGGATATAACACTACCGCTGCCAAGATATTCGAAGCGGAAAACGCCATGATCAACGGCGCGGATGAGATCGACATGGTCATCAATATCGGCCGTATGAAGGCCGGGGAATACGGCTATGTGGGCGAAGAGATACTGGCACTGCGCAAATGCAGCGCCGGCAGGATACTTAAGGTGATAATCGAGACCTGCTATCTCAATGAAGATGAGATCATAAAAGCCTGCGAGCTCGTAACGGAAGCAGGCGCGGATTATATAAAGACCTCAACCGGCTTCGGCAGCGCGGGAGCGACACTTGAGAATGTGCTGCTCATGAAGGAGCATATCGGCAGTAATGTAAAGATCAAGGCGGCAGGAGGCATAAGGGATGCCGAAGCGCTTGCCTCTTTCTATGATGCCGGCTGTGACCGCATAGGCGCATCTGCAACCATGGAGATCTTCGGAAAGAAAGAATAAAAATATCATGGCCCGTTGTTATACGGGCCGTTATCTTATTATGAGGGTATTAAGTATAAAAGAAAAGAGGCATCAGGGCTCCGGCTCCTTCGGAGCCACCTCATGCCGCCGAATAGGGGGTAAATGATATGAATACAGCAGCTGAACGCATCGAAAGACTGAGGAATGTTATGAAGGCGGCAGGGGCAGACTGGTACATCTGCTATACCTGCGATCCCCATGGTTCCGAATATATTAACGCACATTACCGGGAGCGCGAGTTCCTTACCGGCTTTACGGGCTCTGCGGGAACTGTGCTCATAGGCATGGATAAGGCTCTGCTCTGGGCTGACGGCCGCTATCATGTACAGGCCGAAAAGGAAACGGAAGGCTCCGGAATAACCGTGATGCGCATGGGAGATCCCGGTGTTGACGAGCTTGACGAATATGTGAGAAAGAACGTATCGGCAGGGGAAAAGATATATCTGTACGGGCGCCTGGTGAACGCGAAGGACGGGCGGAAGCTTGCGAAGGCCGCAGCTGATGCCGGGGCTTCGCTGCGTATAGGACAGGATCTGGTGAGCGCCATTTGGACGGACAGACCGGCGGACAGCGCCAGGGAGATACGGCTTCTGCCTGAGGAGCTCAGAGGAGCGTCCTGCAGGGAAAGGCTTGCCGGTATCAGGGAAGCCATGAAGAAGGCCGGAGCAGATACCCATATTCTGTCCTCACTGGATGACCAGATGTGGCTCTTCAATATCAGGGGAGCAGACATCGAATACTGTCCCGTGGCCTATGCCTATACGGTGATCAAAGAGGACAGCGTGATCCTCTATGTTAAAGAGGATGCGGTCACCGAGGAACTCAGCGACTACGCCTGGGACGAGAATATCGTACTCAGATACTATGAGGATTTCTTCAACGATCTTAAGGAGCAGGATCCTTCTTCAAAGGTACTGATATCTCCGGAGTATACGGATTATCTGACAGTAAGGCTTCTGGAGCATTCTTCGGCTAAGCTCATAGAAGCTGTGAACCCTTCCGAAAAGCTGAAGGCGGTAAAGACCGAAAAAGAGATAGAGCTTATAAAGGAGAGCTATCTTAAGGACAGCGCGGTGCTTACCTCCTTCCTGAAATATGTGAAGGAGAATGCCGGAAAGACGCCTTCGGACGAAAAACTGCTGGCGGATAAGCTGGACGGCATGCGTGAGGCCATGCCCTGCTGCAACGGTCTATCCTTTTCGACAATAAGCGCCTTTGGCCCCAATGCGGCAATGATGCATTATGAAGCCACGGAAGAGGATCATGCTGCAATAGGCGAAAACGGCTTTTACCTTGTGGATTCCGGCGGGCAGTATGAAGGCGGGACCACTGATGTGACACGTACCCTTGCCATAGGTGATGTGTCCGCAGAGCTTAAGCGTGACTTTACAAGAGTGGCGGCAGGCTGCCTGGCCCTTCAGAATGCTGTATTTCTTCATGGCTGTACCGGCAGGAACCTGGATGTGCTGGCAAGAGGACCTGTGTGGGAGCTGCTTAAGGATTACAAATGCGGGACCGGGCACGGGATAGGATATATGCTCAATGTCCATGAGGGGCCCCAGGGCATAAGATGGAAGCCTCTTGAGAATGAGGCGGTGCTGGAACCGGGGATGCTCGTTTCTGATGAGCCCGGTATCTATGTGGAAGGCAGCCACGGCATACGTACCGAAAACATACTGCTCTGTGTTGAGAAGGAGAAGAACGGGGACGGGGAGTTCCTGGCCTTTGAACCTCTGACCTGGGTCCCCATAGATCTGGATGCCATAGATGTGGCTGCACTGGAGCCTAAGGAAAGAAAGCAGCTGAACGAATATCACGCGGAGGTCTGTAAAAGACTGTCGCCGCTTATGAATGAGGAAGAGCGGGAGTGGCTGAAGAAGGCGACCCGGGAAGTGTAGATAGTTCGTTCCGTTCCGGGCGGCAGAAATGGGATCGGAGCAGAATGAACGGATACCTTGCTGACTGCCTCCGCACGTAAGCTCGCGCTTCGTGTCCTTAAACCGACTTGCCCTCGGCAACTCGCTCGCTCGCGCTATAATGGCGCGAACTTCGCTCGAACAGTACCTCGGGCAAGGTTGGACGCTCGCGCTCGCTAAGTGCTGCGGCTAAAGCTGCGGTGTCCGTTCATTCCTGCTCCTTTTCTCCGCTTTCTGCCGCCCCTCACTACACTACCTTACCTCCTCCGGACGAGAGTGAAATGGAGTGAGCCGGCCGGGCCGGTGGGAGAGGAAAACAAAGGCTGGGAGCAGCAGGATTATCTGAATATTAAGCGCATGAAGTATAAGGGCAAGGCGGGTAGCGGAGGAGCTCATGCAGCCTCGAAAAGTGCTGAAGCATACAGGAACTCGAGGCCCGGATGGCCGAGAGAGGGAGATATGAGGCAGGGATGCCGAATATCGACCGGTTCCGGGAGATGCCAATGATGTTGCGCACTTTTCACCAGGCTGCAAAGCGACGCAGCGTAGCCGGGCACTTATACTCATGCGCTTAGATGTTAATATCTGCTGCTCCACCCGCATATGAGATAAGATTCCCACCGGACGGGCCGTGCGAACGTAATGAAATACAAAAAAAACAGTTGACAACTCTGGAAAATGATGTATAATGGCATCAACATATGAACAACTGCGCATATGTAAATAACAAATCAAATCCAACAAAACAGGAGGAGAAAGGCAATGAAAAAGTCATACAAGATCGACGTGGACTGCGCGAACTGTGCAAACAAGATGGAGGACGCCGCAAAGAAGACGGCGGGAGTGAAGGACTGCAGCGTGAGCTTCATGAGCCTTAAGATGAACGTGGAATTTGAAGAGGGCGCCGATGTGGATGCAGTGATGAAGGAAGTACTGAAGAACTGCAAGAAGGTTGAGGACGACTGCGAGATATTTCTGTAGGTGGCTGCGATCCGGCGGCACGCGTTAAGTACTGACCGGAGCGGAGTCCGC
Organism: Lachnospiraceae bacterium; assembly: GCA_017518185.1. GTDB lineage: Bacteria > Bacillota > Clostridia > Lachnospirales > Lachnospiraceae > NK4A136. The sequence continues at coordinate 7,595 of JAFWWB010000036.1, read as the reverse complement.
ATGAACTGCGAAGCATAGGAGCAATCCTTGTGAAATCCCAAAATGTAAAAGGTATAGCGGAACGATGAATAAGAAACAGAAAAAAATGCTCATACGGATAATCATTGCTGCGGCGCTGATGATAGCGCTGCACTTTGCGTATGATTTTTTTGGCGAACACAGGACGGAAGAAGGGGAGATCATCAACGAATGGGCGATCCGGGAGCCGGTATGGTTCATCCTGTATATGATACCGTATCTGGTCGTGGGGTATGACATCCTGAGAAAGGCCTTCAAGGGCATACTTAACAGGCAGGTCTTTGATGAGAACTTCCTGATGGTGGTAGCGACCGTGGGAGCCATAGCCGTTGCTTTGGTGGAGCAGAACGGCGATTATACCGAGGCTATAGCCGTTATGCTCTTTTATCAGACGGGTGAGCTCTTCCAGAGCTATGCGGTGGGAAAGAGCAGAAGGAACATCTCGGCTCTTATGGACATAAGACCGGACCACGCCAATATCGAGCAGGACGGAGAGCTTGTGCAGGTGGATCCCGATGAGGTGGAGATAGGAACCGTTGTTACGGTCAAGCCCGGGGAGAAGATTCCGATCGACGGTATCATCACCGAGGGCCGCACTACTTTGAACACCTCGGCACTTACCGGAGAAAGCCTTCCCAGGGAGGCCGGTGAAGGCGATGAGGTAATCAGCGGCTGCATAAATATGACAGGAGTGATAAAGCTCCGGACCACTAAGGAATTCGGGGAATCCACTGTTTCAAAGATACTGGAGCTGGTGGAGAATTCCTCTTCGAGAAAGTCAAAGTCCGAGGATTTCATATCACGTTTCGCAAAGTATTACACGCCGGCGGTGTGCGGCTGCGCTCTGGCTCTGGCCATACTGCCGCCCCTGTTTCTTATGATATTCGGTAAAGGAATGTTCTGGGGACAGTGGATATACAGGGCGCTGACCTTCCTGGTAATAAGCTGCCCCTGCGCACTGGTCATAAGCATACCGCTTACTTTCTTTGCCGGCATAGGCGGCGCAGGAAACGCCGGTATACTGGTAAAAGGCTCCAACTATCTTGAAGCTCTATCGAAGACAGGGATCGTGGCTTTTGATAAGACCGGCACCATGACAAAAGGTGTATTTGAGGTCAAGGGCGTTCATCACAGCAGCATCGATAATGCAAAGCTGCTGGAATATACGGCTCATGCCGAGTGCATGTCCAGCCACCCCATTGCGAAGAGCATAATAAAGACCTATCAGGAGGGCGTGATCTGGAAAACGGATCCTGATACCGGTATAGCTGTTCCCGTGCCTTCGACGGATAAGAAGATGTACAGAGGCGAGCACCGCATCATGAAGGACAGGGTGGGAAGCGTTGAGGAGATAGGCGGAAACGGCATCGTGGCCATAGTGGACGGACGGGAGATAGTTGCCGGTAACCGTAAGCTCATGGACATGAAGGGCATAGAAGCCATGGTCTGTCATTATGTGGGAACCGTGGTGCACGTGGCCGTGGACGGTGAATATGCAGGGCATATACTGATCTCGGATGTGAACAAGCCCACTGCCAGGGAGGCAGTGGCGGCACTGAAGAAGGCCGGAGTGAGGCGGAGTGTCATGCTCACCGGCGATTCGGAGAAGGTGGCGGAGAGCGTTGCCGCGGAGCTGGGCATAGATGAAGTAAAGAGCGAACTGCTGCCGGAGGATAAGGTTAAGGCTGTGGAAGAGCTTCTTGCCGATAAGAAGCCTAAGGAGATCCTGGCTTTTGTGGGCGACGGTATCAACGATGCGCCGGTGCTCTCCAGGGCGGATATAGGCATAGCCATGGGGGCGCTGGGTTCCGATGCTGCCATAGAAGCCGCGGATATCGTTCTTATGGACGACGATCCGGCCAAGATCGCCAAGGCCATACGGATCTCAAGAAAGTGTATGACCATAGTTTATGAGAATATTTATTTTGCCATAGGCATCAAGCTGCTCTGCCTTATCCTCGGGGCTTTCGGCATAGCCAATATGTGGATGGCCATCTTCGCGGATGTGGGAGTTATGGTGCTTGCGGTGATAAACGCCATAAGGGCGCTATTTGTAAAGAAGGTGTGACGATATGGATACCGGTTCTTTAAAATACCCCGACGGGGAGGAGATATATGACTGCTCCGAGCTCTTTAAGCTCTTTGGAGATGTCAGCAGACTGAATATACTCTGCGCCCTGATCGGCGGCGAGAGATGTGTGGAGGATCTGACGGAGGCTCTGAACATAAGCCAGTCCGCAGTTTCACACCAGCTGCGTATCCTGAAGACCGGGCGTCTGGTGAAAGGACGGCGGGACGGTAAGCGGGTATACTATTCCCTGGCGGACGATCATGTATATTCCATGATGCGCCAGGCTTTAGAACACGTTCGGGAGGCGTGATCATACATCACAAAGACCGGCATCGCGCCGGTCTTTTTTTATTCAAAACGGATGTTGAAAGTTGATATTTGCAAAGAGGCCCAAAGGTTGTATAATCGTTAGTTGTTATGAATATCCTCTTAGCTACGGATTGCAATCTGTATAATGTGAGCGGTGTTACGACCTCTGTATTGGCTCTGAGCGCCGGCCTGAGACGGCTGGGGCATGAGGTAAGGACCCTTTCCCTTTCTGACAGGAACAGTTCCTTCAGAAAAGGAGATGATTACTATATCAGATCGTATCCGGCCCTGTATTATCCGGGCATGCGCATAAGCTTTGCGAAGAACGATCCCCTGGTCTTAAGCCTTGAAGCCTGGAAACCCGATGTGATACATGTCCATACAGAAGGTTCCGCATACAGCCTGGCCCTGGAGATAAAGAAACATACAGGCGCAGTACTCATAAAGACCTGTCATGCCTTTTATGACCTTTATGCTTTCGGAAAATTCTTTTCACTGCCGATGCTTAAAGCTGTCTCCGTATATGTGGGAGGCAGACTATATGGGCCGGCTGTAAAAGTTATAGTTCCGTCGGCCAAAGCGCTGGACTTTCCTATTCTCACGAAGGTACGTGACCGGCTTGTGGTCATCCCGAACGGTGTGGATACCGGAAAGTATAAAAACAGGTTCACGGACAGTGAAAGGAGTGAGTTCAGAAGGGCGTTAGGCATTCCGGAAGATACCGGAGTGCTGGTCACGGTCTCCAGACTCAGCATTGAAAAACAGATAGATAAGCTTTTGCTGTTCTTTACGGCGATCCTCAGAAGAAGGGAGAATGTAAGATTCCTGATAGTCGGGGACGGGCCGTATAAAAAGAGGCTGGAGAGGCTGGCGGATAAGCTTGGTATCCGTGACTGTGTTATATTTACCGGCAGGATAGCACCTGAAGAGGTTTGGCGTTATTTTGCGGCAGGCGATATATATGCAGCCGTAGCCCGTTCAGAGGTACACAGTATGAGCTACCTCGAAGCGATGTGTGCCGGGCTCCCGCTTTTATGCAGTGCAGACAGATGCCTGGAAGGGGTTCTTGAGCATGGTGTCAACGGTTTTGCATGGCATTCGGGCAGGGAGTTTGTTTCCTGCGCTCTTAAGCTTCTAAGGGACGGAGGACTCCGCGCCGGGATGGGACGGAGCTCAGCCGCCAAAGCAGAAAATTTTTCGGTTGATGCCTATGCAGGAGCGGTAAACAGGCTGTATAAAGCTGCCGTTGAAGAGAAAAAGAAAGGCAGAAAGTAGTGAGATCTGTACCTGAAACAACACATCAGAACCGTGAATACATGACAAAGCTGTACCGTTATCACAGCATCATCGCGCTGTGCTGCTGCCTGCTCACGCTGTTCCTTTCTTTCACGGGCATTATTGCAGGTGTTATCAATACGGTGGTAGTGTTGCATGCCGACGGTTTTCATTCCTTCATATATTTTACAATGATCTCCAATACGCTGGCGCTGACGACTTCGGCATTCGTCGTTCCCTTTGCCGTGGACGGGATCCGGAAGAAGCAGTTTATCCTTCCGGAATGGGTAGCCGTCATGCATTATCTCTCCGTGTGTTCGATAACCATCGTGATGGTCTTTGTGATGGCTTTTATGAGCAGTGCAGATCCCAAGAGCGCTTTCGGCGGCTTCAATTTCCTGCTGCATGTTGTGAGCCCGATCCTTATACTGCTTGCTTTCCTGCAGATAGAAAACAGGCACCGCTTTAATTTGAAGGACTGCTTTATCGGCATGATACCTTTTACGGCATACATGGTGGTCTATTTTGTCAATGTGGTGATAGTAGGTGAGGAAAACGGAGGCTGGCCTGACATATATCTGCTGACACAGCAGAACATACCCATAGCTGTTGTTATCATCGTGCTCCTGATCATGGGATTCCTCGTGAGCCTGCTCCTCGGAGCTGCCGTAAACGCACTGAATGCCAGACGGCACAGGAAAATGCTCAGCTACTGGAAGGAAGATGTCGATCCCATAGAGCTGAAGATAGAGGCCTACGGCCTGGGCAGTGTCAGGGGAAGGGAAGTGAAAAAGGGGAATGCACAGTTTCCTCTTGATGTACTTGCTTTTCTTGCGGATAAATACGGGGTTGACGAGGAAGAACTGGCAAAAGCATATCTCAAAGGCTTCCTGAACGGGAGGAAGGAGAATGATGGCTGAAGAGGGCATGGGCAGAACTGATATGGCAATGGTATCCAGGATCACCAGGGATCTTAAGGATGCCGTCATGCTCGTGGATACTTCGGGAAGCATTGTGTATTTTAATCCGAGGGTGGAGGAACTGCTGGGCAGGAAGGACATACATACGGGCATGAAGTATGCCCTGTTGATGGACGGTGACAAAGGAAATGACGAGCTGCATCAGTTCGTCCTGGACAGCGTGTACGATAAAGACAGGGTGCATAAAGGCGAGCTGCGCTATAAGCTGCCGGAGGGCGGGGAGCTTTTCCTTCAGATAAGCTCATCCTATGCGTTTTCGGAGGATCAGCGTGAAAAGATAGGAGTGATACTGCAGTTTTCGGATATCACTGAAGAGCACCGGCTGAGGATAAGATATTTCGATGCAACTAAGATCCTCATAGCCATGCTGGCGATCTTTGTGCTCTATAATTTTGCCTATTGTATATGGATCGCTGCGGGGAAAAATCTGCTCACGGCGGAGAATATGACGACGGTTTTCATGACCTTCGGCGTCATAGGCACACTGTTCGGACTTCGCTTTACAAGCCTGACGGTAGCAGATTTCGGTCTTGGTACTAAGGGGCTGAAAAAGTCTTTGTTATCGAATGCGCTGCTTACGGCTGTTATGATAATGATAATGCTGACGGTAAAGCTGCTGCTCAGGAAAAACGGTGTCATGGATCCGGAAGCCCCGTTTTTCCGCTGGGATCTGTGGAGCCTTGGAGAAACGATATACCCTCTGACTGTCTTTTCGCAGGAGCTCATAACAAGAGGAGCTATGCAGGGGGCACTTAGGATGGTGCTGCCGGAGAATACTCCCGATGTGGTGGCCATCATCATCTCATCACTTTATTTCGGTGCACTGCACCTGCATAAGGGGCTGGTTTTCATGATAGGCGCCACGCTGCTTCTGAGCGTTTTCGGATTTATTTACAGCAGGCAGGGAACTATCTGGGGACTTTGCATACCTCATTATTTCCTGGGGCTCTCCCTTACCGTTATCTGGGGCGCTTAGACTTAAGGATCTTTTCAGCCTCAAAGCGGCTCTCTTTGCCCTGTATAAGGCGGACGATGTTGGCTTTATGCCGGAATATGGCCAGTGCCGATATCACCAGGGAACCTGCAAGAAGCAGTAAAAAATCCGGGTTCTGGCTGAAGAGAAAAACGATGGCGGCAGGAAACAGCAGCATTATGATGATCGCGCCCACTGACATGTATTTTGTGACCACTGCGATCAGGAGCTCAAGCAGGAACAGAGCGGGAGCAAGCCAGGGCTCGATCACAAGGATAACACCCAGAGAGGTGATGATGCCTTTTCCGCCTTTGAAGCCGAAGAGCGCGGGATAGTCGTGGCCGATGACTGACGCGATGCCGCATACCAGAAGCCCGGCGGTTCCGCAGAGAGCCTGACCGATCAGTGCGGCTGCCAGGCCTTTAAGGAAATCTCCTGCTACCGTGAGCAGCCCGGGAAGGAGCCCGAAGCTGCGTATGACATTGGTGGATCCGGAGCTGCCGCTGCCCACTTCGCGTATGTCTTTATGGGCGAAGAGCTTTCCTACGAGGATGCCGGTGGAAAAGTTGCCCAGTGCGTAGCCGGCAAGGGCGCAGACTATAAGTTTTATGGCGAACATAAAAAACTCCTTTCAACAATCGCGGGATATTATAACACTTATGCTGCGATGTTGGAAGCGGGGGTTCGGGATAAGGAGAAGGATATGGAACAGGATTACGTGTTCATGACGGATTCGGACAGCGATCTGCCCTGGTATATGGCGGATGAGATGAATATACCCGTTGTTTCCATGCCGTATACGCTTGATAACCGGGCGTGCATGGATGACAATGGCCGCAGTGATGTAGAGAAGAGGCTGCTTGACCGCATGCGGGCCGGTTCGGTGCCGTCTACCTCTCTGCTGCCTGTGGAAGCATATCTGGAGATACTTGAACCGGTGATCAGCAAAAAGGATATACTCTTCATCGCTTTTTCGTCCGCCATGAGCGGAACCTTTGCCAATCTGAACGAGGCGCGGGAGCAGCTGCTGGAAAAGTATCCGGAGAGGAAGTTTATGGTTGTTGATACGCTTTCCATATCAGGTACCATGACTCTTCTGGTGCTTGGGGCACATAAGCTTTATGAACAGGGCCGTCCCATGGAGGAAGTGGCGCAGTGGGTGCTGGACAACCGAATGAAATCCCAGGTCTGGATGACCGTGGGCGACTTTAAGTATCTGGCCAGAGGCGGACGTATAACTGCTACCAGCGCTGTTTTCGGTACCGTCATGAATATAAAACCCATCATCTGTATAGGAAAAAGCGGAAAGATGGAATCCGTTGAGCGTGTGCGCGGGCAGAAAAAAGCGCTGAACACCATAGTGGAATACACGGCCCGGGATATCGAGCATCCGGAGGAGCAGACCCTTATCCTCATGCACGGTGATGTCCCTGAAGAAGCTGAGGCACTGGCCGGTATGCTGAAAGAGCGTATCCCTGCCCTTCATGATATACGGATCCAGATAGTGGGGCCCGTGATCGGAGCCCACTGTGGCCCCGGTACCCTGGCCTGCATCTTCATGGGAAAAGGGCGGGAGAACTGAAGGGCCGGTTTAACCGCGGCATATTGCTATTATAGGCTTTTCGTGGTAAAACCCGAGTTTGCCACTTAAAAAGGTAGAACCGGAGTCCTGTTGGGCTCCGGTTCCTTGATTTGAGCGCTAAAACGTAGTATTTCTAATGCTTTTCAGTTTTTGAGAAAATGTACCTACTTTTAAGTACCTACGTGAAAATCTTCGTTCCGGTCTTGATTTCTTTCAATTCAGTCCTGCGATATAGTTTGGCCGGAATCTCGATGTTGAATGCTTTAATGATCATTTACTGATCCGTGTCATACACATCCATAAATCTATAAATTTCGTCTGTAATGGCATCCAATTTCAACTTGTTCAGGGCTGCTTGTATGCGTTCTCCGCTCATTCCTAAGTTCC
>JAFWWB010000035.1 GCA_017518185.1 Lachnospiraceae bacterium | reverse complement strand
TCCCCCCTTGCGAATATCCTAAGGAATCCTCCCACTTCGTGGGTCCCTCCTTAGGATGAACGCCGATGTGGCTCAATTGGCAGAGCAGCTGATTTGTAATCAGCAGGTTATCGGTTCGAGTCCGATCATCGGCTTTTATAATTAAAGATGGACCCTTAGCTCAGTTGGTTAGAGCAACCGGCTCATAACCGGTCGGTCCTGGGTTCGAGTCCCCGAGGGTCCACTGAAAAAGAATCGCTTTTGCGGTTCTTTTTTTGATCCTTGCACTTGACGTTCATCTGTTGTATGATCATCATGTATGTTTTTATCCAAAATTTCTTTACTAGGAGGGTGACATGAAAAAAATGCAAAGATTTCTGGCTGCATTCCTTACTGTGATCCTGTGCGCCGGTTCCATCGGCGATGCGGGCTTCAGGGTATATGCAGCCGAAGAAGAAAACGAGGCAGCTTCCGAAGCTGTCGGTGAGGAGATTGCGGAAGAAAATGCCGAAGCCGATGATGAGCTTATCTCTGAGTCTCAGGAAGATGACGGGGAGCTTATTGAATCAGCGGATGATCCTGAGTCTTCTGATCTCCGGGAGGAAACCGAAGTATCAGACGGTTCCGAAGCCGGGGAGGCTGAGGAAGCCGAAGAAGCCCTGGATGAGGAGAGTCCGGAGGAGGCTGCATCAGCCGATCCCGATGATACTGAGGCCGGTGAGTCTGCGTATCCGGATGAGGCTTCTTATGATGAGAGCGATCCCATAGACGAGGATATAGATGCCGATGGTGCGGTAAGCAGGCTAATCGTCAATGGTATCAATATGCTCACAGCTGACCATAAGGACAGAAAACTCACATCTTCCGGAGGATATGCAAGCAGTGCGAATAAGGATTACATGTATTATGATTCCAAGACCTTTACCCTTACGCTCAACAATATCAAGCTTGACGGTAACAGTACGACTTCCATAGGTATAGATTTTAAGGGCGACAGGCTCTATATAGAGGTTGTTGGAGAATGCCAGATAGCCATGGCCGGATTAGACGGAGAGGATGCTTACGGTATTTACTCTGAGGGTAATCTTACGATAAAGAATACAACTAATAACGGCGAAAATGTCATGGGCTATCTGTATATCAAAGGAGCCACTAATACTAAAGCCAATTGGATAGCGGGCTTATATTGCGAAGGTCTTCTGGATCTTGAAAGCCCCGGCGCAGTATACTCGGGTCTTACCTATTACGGACTGAAGCTCGAGATAGACGCTTCGGAAATAACAAAAACAACGTCTTGCGGAGAGCTTGTGTCAAAATATGATCTTACCGTCGATGGCGCAAACGTAAATGTATACGGCTCATTTTGCGACAATTACTCGATAGCGATAGACTGTGGGAAGAAGATCCAAATACTTTCCGGAGAGGTAAATGCCTACATCGATGCCTGGTCGGAGGTGGCTGACGCCGATGGCGTTGCCATTAAGTCATACGGGGACATATCAATAGGCAAGGATGCTCATGTAGAGGCACAAGGTGTGATGAGTCCTGAGGGGGCTGATGGCTGGGGGATATCCATTGTCTCCGGAAAGCTTAATGTTGCAGGATCCCTGTGCGCCTCCGGAAATGATAAAGCCTTATCAGTCGGATCCTCTTCAAGTCCCTGTATAGTTACGGACGGCACTTACATTACGGTGCCGGAGGAAGGTGTTGTAGACGACAGCAAAAAGACCATAGTCGACGGCGACGGCAAAGTAGCTGCAAATGTTGGTATCTATCCCGGACAGTATTATGACCTCTGGATCGGAGGGGAGAGGATCGGTACGCAGGATCTGGATTCCCTTCCCAATATAAGGGAGGGCGGAAGCGCAAGCTTTGATCCTGAAACAGGCATACTTGAATTCAAGAATGTAAAGGGCATAGATTATATCCCGGGCCCCAGCGCCAAGTCTAAAGAGATAAAGGATCTGGTCTATTCCAGGATCCCTTTGAAGATACGTGGAAATGCCGAGATAAAAAACTATACCGGCTCTGTCATATCCATACATGGGGATACCGAGATACAGGGGGATTTTAAGTTTACATCGGAAGATAAGATAGCATTGGAGGTTCATAATGCAACCCTGACTATAGACGGAGAGGATACGGTCCTTTATGCCAAGGGTGGAAAATACGGGATCGGCCGGGAAGGATCAGGGATCGGGAAGGCCGGCGACTATATACAGAAGGCCGGGAAGGTTGAGACCGAGGGGATCGCCGGGTATGGCATATACTGTGACGGCGATATAATGATAAACGGCGGAGAATTCTCGGCAAAGGGCAGGAATTATGCCGTGGTATCTTATAGTCAAAAGGAAGAATACAATGTGATCCCCGGAAAGGGAATTGAGATCACGGAACCTGCCGGTGCTATCATAGGCAGACCTTCGGATGGCAGGGCATACTGCACCGTCCTGGACGGTGACGGCAAGCCGGTAGAAAGTGTCAAGTTCAGCCAGAAGAGTTATGACCTCTGGATAGGAAGTACCAGGGTCACCTCCTCAAACTTCGATGATATCCTCGGGGACGGCAGTGTTTCCTTTGATCCGGAAAGCTCCACCCTGAGCTTTAAGGATCCGGGACCTATAGCCGGAAGCCACAAGATCGGTGAGTCGGAAGACAGAGCACTCATATACTCGGAGATCCCTCTTCATATCGTGGGCAACGCGGCATTTAACAGCGAGTACAGCACCATAGCCATAGAAAGTGGTGATGCTACGGCTATATCCGAGATCAGCGGTGATTTCAGTATCCTTGCCGGAAAAGGAGGGATGATCACGGACGGAGGTCTGGTCATCAACGGAGCTGACAGCTTTATCAGTGCCCAGACTGTCACACAGTGTATTTCGGCTTCCTTTTTGCAGATCAATAATGCAAGGGTTGAGCTTAAGTCCACAGGCAGAAATGCGATATCGGCCGGAAAGGCGCTGGCATTGAATGGCTGCGAGCTGACTGTCACCGGAAACGGCGCTGCCATAAAGATATTTTCAGCTGAAACGAATGTTATCAATCTTTCGGATGATATCGCGGTCATCGAGCCCGAAAACGGAACGGTAAAGGTGATAGACGGAGCCACCGTTATCGCTGATGCCGCTGGAAAGCAGGCATCGTATGTGCAGATAGGAAAGCCCCTCATCGGACTTACGGTCACGGCGGAGACTGTTGACCGTGAATATAAGAGCGGCGACAAGAGCGTTGAGCTTAAGAATGTGGCCCTTTCGGGAGTGAAAGAGGGCGATGATGTAAGCCTTGACCTCAGCGGGATGCAGGCGCTCATGGATGATGAGGATGTTGGCCAGAATAAGGCCGTGACAGTAACAGGCATAAAGCTTACGGGCAAGGATGCCGCAGGTTACAGGCTCATATCACAGCCTCAGGGACTTACGGTAAATATCAGTAAAGCGGAATGGGGGGATCAGGAGTTCTATCTGGTACTCGGAGAAGATAAGATCGGAACAGCGCAGGTCTGGACGTTACCTGCGGCATACGCCGCTCCGGCAGCATATATGGCAGCTGTGACCATTAATCCCGCTTATTACCAGCTGGAGGAAGGCACGAAGATAGATTCCGGTATGCTGTACTTTACCGTTAAAGAGGGAACCGCTCCTGATGCCCTGGATACCGTGCTTGATATAAACGTCAACGGCGGACCCTATTATAAGGACTATCTGATCGCGCTTAACATCGTAGGAGATCATAAGCACAACAAGGACACTCTCAAAGCTGTTGCCGAGGTGAGTGCAAAGTGCCTTGAGGACGGAGTGTATGCCCATTATGAGTGCAGCATCTGCCATAAGCTCTTTAAGGAAGACGGGGATGGTTTTGCTGAGGCAGAGGAAAGTGCTCTGGTGATCCCTGCGCTCGGTCATGATTGGGATGAGGGAGAGATAGTAGTATATCCCACCGCTTCCACTGATGGAAAGATGGTCTATCACTGCAGACGTGCGGGCTGCGGCGAGACGATAGAGAGTGTGATACCTGCGGGAACCGATATCCCCGGGCCTTCGGCGCTCAATCCCGTTCCGGAGAACCTTGGCGCGGTAACAAAGCTTACCCTCGTAAAGGGGCAGAAGTTCACCATGCCCGGAAGCGGCTGGAAGAGCGTGGAGAGCGCGGATAAGAAATACGTCAGCGTAAGCAGAAAGGGTGTTGTGAAGGCAAAGAAGGTCACTGAGGACGGAGTGGTGTCAAGGATCACCGACGGAAACAGGACCATCTCCATCAGGGTAGTAGCACCCGGATTCACTGTTAAGAGAACACTTGATATAGAAGCAGGCAAGGAAGTAAACTGCGGCTTTAACCCGGGGGATCCGGACCTTCCCGTGGCATATTACAGCTCGGCTCCGGATGTGGCCATGGTTGAGGATGACGGTACGGTCAATGGCCTGACGGCCGGAACCGTCACCATAACAGCATATGTGAACGGAAAGGCCTATAACAGAAAGGTTAAGGTCAAAGAGTCCACACCGCTGACCGAAAGGGAGATCCTCATGACTGCCGGGGTGAAGAAAAACGTGAAGATAAGCGGTGTGAAGATCAGCGAGTGGACCGTATCAGAGTCGGACAAGGATAAGTTTAAGATCAAAGGGACTTATGTTACACCAAAGGAGCCCGGTGAGTACGAACTGACCGGAAAGGACAAGAACGGCAGCGTGTACGCTGTATATGTTTATGTGGAAGACTTTGAACTGGATCCTTCGGTCTTTACAAAGAAAAAGACTAACGTATACAACATCACGCTGAACGTCGGGCAGTCGGCAGATATACTGTTCAAGTACGGATACCAGTACCCTGTTTTCAAGGCTTCGAAGGGAGCCGTGGCCTATGCCGACGAGGATAATACGATCCACGCACAGAGTGTGGGCAAGTCCACCCTCAAGGCAAAGGTCAATGGAAAGACCATAACCATCAACGTGACAGTAAAGTAAATCTATCTATCATACCCTGCCGGGCATAGGGGGATGTCCCCGTACCCGGCAGAAATCTTACGGGGGAGAGAGGTATGAAGGACAGCTCAAAGGAACAGAGCATAGAAAATATGAAGCAGCTCGGTTTCTTTTTACGGGATCAGCTTGTCAGGGAGGGGGATACCTTCTCAAGGGCAGACCGGGCCATGTATGAGAGAAAGAAAGCAATGAAAGCCGGACGCTGAGGAGGAAAAAAACAGGTGCGGTGCGCTGTTGTAAAGGCAGTGGGAAAAAATATGGTTATTCTCCCCGCAAATTATAGTTGTGGGAGAAAACCATATTTTTTCTGTTGTGAAATAACACCGGGCATGTTAATCTGAATGAAAAGCCCAGATCATGAGGAGGTTTGATATGGAAAGATATTCTGTGTACGACCCGCAGTTTGCGGCCTACGGAAAGGTCCTTGAAGGCTATGATACGGAAGAGCTTAAGAGCGCCATGGGGAACATAGCCCTTCCCGAGAGCGGAGTGGCTTATGAACCCGCCATCGATGCGCTGGAAAAATGTGCGGTTTTTAAGGAACTGGGACTCAGGGCCTACGGCGGCATGCCTGTACAGCTTGGCATGTGCTGGGGACGCAATACAAAGCTCAACTGCCTTGAATACCACAGGGACAGCGAGATCAACATAGGCACTACCGATTTTGTGTTGCTCCTTGCGAAGGCGGATGACATAGTGGACGGAAAGCTGGACACCTCAAAGGTAAAGGCTTTTGATGCTCCCGCAGGAGTATGCGTAGAGGTCTATGCCACTTCACTGCATTATGCACCCTGCAGGGACAACGCAGACGGCTTCCGTGTGGCCATAGTCCTTCCTAAGGGAACAAATACCGCCAAGCCTTCCTTTACAGCCGGAAATGAGGAAGATAAGTGGCTCACCGCCTGCAACAAGTGGCTTCTTGCCCATGCAGAGAGTGCGGAAGCAAAGGATGGAGCCTATGTGGGGCTCACCGGAGAGAACATCGATATAAAGAACAGCTGATCATCAGATCATAAGGAGGCAGTTATGCAGGAAGGATATATCGGTATCGATCTCGGTACCTCATCGGTTAAGATCATCCTCATGGATGAAGAAGGGAAGATCATACGCACGGTCTCACGTGAATATCCCCTTTCATTTCCTAGGCCCGGCTGGTCGGAGCAGGCTCCCGAGGACTGGTATGAAAAGTCCCTTGACGGCCTTAAGGAACTGGTGGCCGGTATGGAATCAAAGATAAGGGGCATAAGCTTTGGCGGACAGATGCACGGACTGGTCTGTCTGGACTCGGAGGATAAGGTGATACGTCCCGCGATCCTCTGGAATGACGGAAGGACAGAGAAGGAATGTGAATATCTTAACAACGATATAGGCAGGGATGTACTTTCCGCAGAGACCGGAAACATTGCCTTTGCCGGTTTCACAGCGCCCAAGCTTCTCTGGATGAAGGCAAATGAGCCTGAGAATTTTGCAAAGATAAAGAAGATAATGCTTCCCAAGGATTATCTGGCATACCGTTTCAGCGGTGTTCATGCCACTGACCTTTCGGATGCATCGGGAATGCTGCTCCTGGATGTGGAGCACAGAAAGTGGTCCGAAAAGATGTGTGAGATCTGCGGCGTGGAGAAAGAATGGCTGCCGCAGCTCTTTGAGAGCTATGAAGTCATAGGTACCGTCAGGAAGGATATGGCGGATGCGCTGGGCTTTGGTGCGGACGTAAAGGTCATCGCCGGAGCCGGTGATAATGCGGCGGCTGCGGTAGGTACGGGTACCGTCGGCAACGGAGACTGCAACATCTCCCTGGGCACCAGCGGCACTATCTTCATCTCGTCTGATAAATATTCCGTGGATGCGCACAATGCACTTCACTCCTTTGACCATGCAAACGGCAGGTATCATCTCATGGGCTGCATGCTTTCCGCAGCATCCTGCAATCAGTGGTGGATGGGCAATATATTAAGGGATAAGGATTTTGCAGGGGCTCAGGCTGAGATAAAAGAGCTGGGGACCAACAGGGTATTCTATCTGCCTTACCTTATGGGAGAGCGTTCACCCCATAATGATCCCAATGCAAGGGCAGCATTCGTGGGCATGAGCCTGGATACCAGCCGTGCCGATATGCTACAGGCCGTATATGAGGGCGTGTCCTTCGCTATCAGGGATTCCTTTGAGGTTGCAAAGGCATCCGGCATAGCGGTTCCTAGGACCAAGATCTGCGGCGGCGGGGCAAAGAGTCCTCTCTGGCGCAGGATCATGGCAAACGTTCTCAACATTCCCGTGGATTCCATTGAGAGTGAGGAAGGTCCTGCTCTCGGCGGAGCCATGCTGGCGGCTGTGGGCTGCGGACGCTTTGCCTCCGTGGAGGAAGCGGCGGAGCGTATCGTAAAGACCGTAGGAACCGTGGAGCCTGAGAAGGATATAGCAGAAAAGTATGAGGAACGCTATCAGGTGTTCCGTGAGATATATCCCGCTCTGAAGCCGGTATATCCGAAGTTATAATGTAAAGTGGATTACGATAATATTGTAATAGTTACAAGGAGATAAAGATGATCCGTACAGCGAAGACAGAAAGTGGAATGCTCCGCGGGATACCTGCGGCGGATCCCCGCATCACAGCGTTTAAAGGCGTTCCTTTTGCGGCTCCCCCCGTGGGAGCTGACCGCTGGCGTGCCCCCCGGCCCTGCGAGCCGTGGGAGGGATTGCGGGATGCGTCGCGTTTTGCGCCCATCTCATTCCAGGATACACCCGGAGTGGGAGATGACATCTACTGCAGGGAATGGCATGTGGATCCCGAAATAGAGATGAGCGAGGACTGTCTTTATCTGAACATATGGACTCCGGCCAAAAGCACGGACGAAAAGCTGCCGGTGCTTGTCTGGTATTTCGGAGGCGGTTTTCAGTGGGGCTACACCTCGGAGATGGAGTTTGACGGAGAAAGGCTTGCCTCAAGGGGCATCATAGTGGTGAGCGTTGCTTACCGCCTTGGCGCCTTCGGTTTCCTTTCCCATCCCGAGATCACTGCGGAAGCGCCGGAAGCGCCGGCCAATTTCGGCTTTCTGGACCAGCAGGCCGGACTGCGCTGGGTGTACAGGAATATCGCAGCCTTCGGCGGCGATCCGGAGCGCATCACCATCGCGGGACAGTCTGCAGGAGGCGCCAGTGTCATGAACCAGCTGGCATGTGATGCAAACCGCGAAATGATAAAGGGCGCCATAATATACAGCGGGATAATACGATTTGAGGAAAACGAAGAACTGCCCGATCTCTTTCTGCCCCTGAACCTTTCGCAGGCGGAGGAACGCGGAAAGAAATTCTTTGAGTATCTGGGCGTCTCCACTCTTGAGGAGGCCCGGGCCCTTGATCCTTCGGTGATAAGGGATAAGTACGCCGCATACAGGTCTGAAAATGGTTTCTTTGCAGGAATACAGGACGGTTATTTCTGCAGGGAGGATCCCACGAATAAGTTCATGGAGGGCAGGTGCGCGGATATTCCCGTTATAAGCGGGAATACTACGGACGAGTTTATAGAGAATAACGTGAACGTGGTGGAGCGTTCGGTCAAGAAAGTCTTTAAGGCACTGCTCTCAAAGGATCCCGGAAGAAAGCTGTATTACTACCGCTTCGGACCCGACATGCCGGGAGACGACCATCCCGGATGCTTCCATTCCAGCGATCTCTGGTTCTTCTTTGAGACTATTATGAAATGCCACAGGCCTTTCCGGGGCAGGCATTTCGATCTGGCGAGACAGATGGCGAACTACATCGCGGCCTTTGTAAAGACCGGTGATCCCAACTGCCTGGACTCCGACGGTATCGAACAGCCTGTGTGGGAGCAGTATACCGGCGAAGCTCCTTTCGAAATGAACTTTGAAAGCGGAGGCCCCAGAGGAAGCAAGGAGGTGATAAGGCCCGTACAGGTGTTTAATCCCTATCTGCCGCCTCATGAATATATCCCTGACGGTGAACCTCATGTATTCGGAGACAGGGTTTACGTTTACGGATCACATGACCGTTATAACGGACAGGTATTCTGTCTTAATGATTATATATGCTATTCGGCTCCCGTCGGAAACCTGAAAGACTGGAGATATGAGGGAGTCATCTACAAAAAGACACAGGATCCGGATAACCCGGATGGCCATATGTGTCTGTATGCACCTGATGTGGCGCAGGGGACAGACGGACGTTACTATCTTTATTATGTACTTGACAAGCTGCCTTATGTCTCCGTGGCAGTGTGCGACAGCCCTGCCGGGAAATATGAGTTCCTGGGGAACGTGCATTATCCCGACGGTACGCTTCTGGGAAAGAAGGAGGGGGACGAGCCCCAGTTCGATCCAGGAGTGCTTGCAGAGGACGGTAAGCTTTATCTTTTTACCGGCTTTGCGGGCCGGGGAGATAAGAGCCGTCACGGGTCCATGCTCACGGTACTGGACAGTGATATGCTGACGGTACTGAAAGGACCTGAGATCGTTGTGCCCGGATCTGCATACTCTGAGGGTACCGGCTTTGAGGGCCACGCCTTTTTCGAAGCATCATCCATCAGGAAAAGGAACGGGAAATACTATTTTGTATACTCTTCCGAGGTCATGCATGAACTGTGCTATGCGGTTTCGGATAAGATTGACGGACCCTACGTTTACGGCGGCGTGATCGTGAGTAACTGTGACATAGGAATAGACAGCGGCAAGCCCGCGGATATGTCTATGGCATACGGAGCCAACAATCACGGCAGTATCGAGCAGATAGGCTCTGACTGGTACATCTTCTATCACAGGCACACCAACGGGAACTGGTATTCAAGACAGGGCTGTGCCGAGAAGATCACCTTTGACGAAAAGGGCGGCATACCCCAGGTGCCCATGAGCTCCTGCGGATTGAACGGCGGACCGCTTTCCGATATCGGTCCCTATCCGGCATATATAGCCTGCCATCTCTTTACCGAAGAGCATGAGATGTATGTGGGTGACGGCAATGCGCCGCATGTGATGCAGGACGGGGCTGACGGGATGAGCGGAAGCAGCTATATCGCCAATATAAAGGACGGGGTCACCATGGGCTTCAAAAGCTTCAGCACAAAGGGAGCCACAGGTCTTCGTATAAATACCCGCGGGTATATGAAGGGCGTCTTTGAGATAAGGACGGCCTTTGACGGGGAACTGCTGGGCAGCATAAGCGTGGTGTACAATAATATCTGGACGGCGGCACAGGCTGAAGCTGCGTTTCCCGATGGTGAGACGGCACTGTACCTGACCTACCGCGGAGAAGGCTGCGGCTGTCTTAAGGATATAGAGTTCTTACACGCATAATACAGAAACAAAGCCACGGAAGGTACATCATTCCGGGCAAAATAATACAATCCTATAAAAAGGGAAAGGAAGGTAAAAGAAATGGAAAACATTGCAAAGGTAAAGCTTGGTATCGTGGCGGTGAGCAGGGACTGCTTCCCCGAGAGTCTCTCTGTGGACCGCCGCAAGGCGCTTGTGGCTGCATATGCCAAAAAGTATGATGCGGCAGACATCTATGAGTGCCCCATCTGCATAGTGGAGAGTGAGATCCACATGGTGCAGGCCCTTGAGGATATCAAAAAGAACGGCTGCAACGCGCTCTGCGTATATCTCGGAAACTTCGGTCCCGAGATCTCCGAGACCCTGCTGGCAAAGCACTTTGACGGACCCAAGATGTTCGTTGCGGCAGCTGAGGAGACCCAGGATTCACTTCTGGACGGCCGCGGCGACGCATACTGCGGACTGCTCAATGCAAGCTATAATCTGAAGCTGCGTAATGTACGTGCATATATCCCCGAGAATCCCGTCGGAGATGCCGAGGATCTGGCTGATGAGCTCAACGCTTTCATCCCCATCGCCCGCGCCCTTATAAGCCTGGCAGATCTTAAGCTCATCACCTTCGGCCCCAGACCTATGAACTTCCTGGCCTGCAACGCTCCGATCAAGCAGCTTTACAATCTGGGCGTGGAGATCGAGGAGAATTCCGAGCTGGATCTTTTCGAAGCATTCCATAAGCATGACAACGATCCCCGCATTCCCGAGGTGGTTGCGGATATGGAGAAGGAGCTTGGCACCGGCAACAAGAAGCCCGAGGTGCTGTCCAAGCTTGCTCAGTATGAGCTCACCCTTCTTGACTGGGTTGAGGCACACAAGGGCTACCGCAAGTATGTTGCTATCGCCGGCAAGTGCTGGCCCGCATTCCAGACCCAGTTCGGCTTTGTTCCCTGCTATGTGAACAGCCGTCTTACCGGCCGCGGTATACCCGTGAGCTGCGAGGTTGATATCTACGGCGCACTTTCCGAGTTCATCGGTACCTGCGTATCCGATGATATCGTTACCCTTCTCGATATCAACAACTCCGTACCCAAGGATATGTACAAGGAGAGCATCGAGGGCAAGTTCGATTACGCGCACAGCGATACCTTCATGGGCTTCCACTGCGGCAATACCTGCTCCAAGAAGATGGCATCCTGCGAGATGCGCAACCAGAAGATCATGGCACGTGCCCTTCCCGTTGAGGTCACCAACGGAACCCTTGAGGGCGACATCGCGCCGGGCGACATCACCTTCTTCCGTCTCCAGAGCACCGCTGAAGGCCTGATCCGCGCATACATGGCAGAGGGCGAGATCCTTCCCGTTGCCACCAGATCCTTCGGAGGTATCGGCGTGTTCGCCATAAAGGAGATGGGACGTTTCTATCGTCACGTGCTGATCGAGAAGAACTATCCTCATCACGGAGCGGTTGCCTTCGGACATCACGGCAAGGCACTCTTCGAAGTGTTCAAGTATCTGGGCGTGCCCGTAGAGGATATAAACTATAACCAGCCTAAGAGCCTGCCTTATCCCACCGAGAACCCTTTCAAATAAGTAAGGCAGGGAAAGGTATTGATATCAGATAAATAAAGGAGAGAAGATATGCACAGGGATTTCACAAAAGAAGCAGAGGCGCTGGTAGCGCAGATGACGGTAAAGGAGGCAGCGGAGCAGCTGATCTATGATGCGCCCGCTTTGGAAAGACTCGGGATCCCTGCGTATAACTTCTGGAACGAGGGACTCCACGGCACGGCCAGGACAGGCACGGCTACGGTGTTTCCCCAGGCCATAGGTCTTGCGGCGATGTTTGACTGCGATCTTCTTCAGGAGATCGCAGACGTCATCGCCACCGAGACCCGTGCCAAGTATAACGAAGCCTCCAGGAGAGAAGACAGGGGTATCTATAAGGGCATCACCCTCTGGTCTCCCAATATCAACCTTTTCCGTGATGCCCGCTGGGGCCGCGGTCAGGAGACCTACGGAGAGGATCCCTATCTTACCTCAAGGCTTGGGGTTTCTTTCATAAAGGGACTTCAGGGAGAGGATAAGTATCTGAAGACTGCAGCCACCGCAAAACATTTCGCAGTGCATTCCGGACCCGAGGCCGTGCGTCATTCCTTTGATGCGAAGGCGGATGCAAAGGATCTGGAAGAGACTTACCTTCCCGCATTCCGCGCTGCGGTATGTGAGGGAGATGTGGAGACCGTCATGGGAGCCTATAACCGTACCAACGGTGAACCCTGCTGCGGAAGCAATTTCCTGCTGAAGGAAAAGCTCCGTGATGAGTGGAAGTTTGACGGGCATGTGGTTTCCGACTACGGCGCTATCCTGGATTTCCATGAGCATCATCACGTATGCGAGACTGCGGAAGATTCCGCAGCCAAGGCGCTTAACGCCGGCTGTGACCTGAATGCCGGCAGGGTATACGATCATCTTTATGAAGCCTATGAGCACGGAAAAGTCACGGAGGAGCAGATCCGTACTGCTGCGGTAAGGGTGATGCGCACCCGTTTCCGTCTGGGCATGTTTGCTGATGACTGCAGATATGACGCCCTGGGCTGGCAGGATGTTGATACAAAGGAGCACCGTGCTCTGGCATATGAAGCGGGCTGCAGGTCCGTGGTAATGCTCAAGAATGACGGGCTGCTCCCCTTATCCGCGGATAAGATAAAGACCATAGGCGTTATAGGACCTACGGCGGCATCCGTGGATGTACTGAACGGAAATTATAACGGTACCGCGTCAAAGTATGTGACCAATCTTGACGGTATCCGTGCAGCAGCCGGTGAGAACGTGCGGCTGTTATATTCTGAAGGCTGCCATCTTTTCAAGGATGAGGTACAGCCTCTTGCAAAACCCGATGACCGCATCAGCGAAGCGGTCTGTGTAGCTGAAAATTCTGATGTTGTGGTACTGTGCCTGGGTCTTGACGCTTCCATAGAGGGAGAGGAAGGGGATGCCGGAAATGCATTTGCGGCAGGCGATAAGGAAAGCCTGTATCTCCTTAAATCCCAGCAGCGTCTGTTTGACGCGGTGAGCAAGACCGGTACGCCCATCATCCTTGTCATAAATACAGGCAGCGCCATGGATGTGTCCAAACAGGAGCCTTCCTGCTCTGCCATACTCCAGTGCTGGTACAGCGGCGAATGCGGCGGTGAGGCGCTGGGAGATATCATCTTCGGAAAGAGTGTGCCCGGCGGCAGGCTTCCGGTGACCGTAAGCTACGAAGGTACGCTTCCCGAATTCACTGATTACTCCATGAAGGGTCGTACTTACAGATACATGGAGGGCGAGGCGCTTTATCCCTTCGGATACGGTCTTGGTTATTCAAAGGTTGCTTATGATGCTTTCAGCATAGGTGAGGAAGCAGAGGACGGGACTGTCAAGGCCCGTATCTCGCTTAAGAACGAAGGCAGCTTCCCTGCGGAAGAGACGGTTCAGATCTACGTCTGCAACCATGCCGCAGCAGAAGCTAACGGCTGGGACAGCTCGGCACAGCCCAGATATTCACTCTGTGCCTTTAAGCATGTAAAACTTGCAGCAGGAGAGAGCACTGAGGCAGAGATAACGATCCCCGCAACTGCTTTCGAGAGCGTTAATACAGACGGAAAGCGAGTGCGCTTAAGCGGCAGCTACACCCTCTTCGGAGGCGGCCAGCAGCCGGATGCGCGCAGTGAGACTCTTACCGGCAGGAAATGCCTTAAGGAGGAGATCGTCATTAAATGATCGCGTTCCTGAACCGATTAAAACTCAGGAAGAAGCTTTATCTTCTGTTTATCGTCGGGGTCCTTTTCCCTATGGTGCTGACGGATGCCGTCATCTTTATGAATGTGAGGTCCGCAGCCAGGGCGGAGATGCTGAACATGCAGAAGAATATCGCCGATACGGTGGATTATACGCTGCAGAACAGGCTTTCCTATCCCATGGCGGTGGCGGAAAACATATACAAGAGTACGGTGCTGGAGAGTTTCCTGAACGAATCCTATGCCAGCGGGGCAAAGTATTTCTCTGCCTATTATAAGCTTCACAGTGATCTGATCTTCGGCGGCACCATGGGTATAGAGGATGCGAAGATATATCTGTTTGCCGACAACGCTACTATACTTAACGGAAGCGGCTTTTACAGGATGGATAAGGCATGGGGGACAGAGTGGTACCAGCTCCTCAAGAAATCCGGAAAGGATCGTCTGCTGCTGTTCTATTACGGTACCATAGAAGGCTCCGAAAAGATACCCCGCAGAAAGATACTTATGATGATCCGTAAAGACGGCAACTCAGGGTGGAGCCGCGATAAGCTTTATATGATAGAGCTTGGATATGCCGCTTTTGAGAAGGATCTTCTCTCGCTCGGGCTTGATTCGGAGGTCTATGTCTGTGACGGTAATAAGATACTCCTTTCCAACAGGGAAGATTACCGCATACAGGATCCCTATGTAGTGGAAAAGATCAAAGGCAAAGATATATACTCCCGGCCGATACATCTTTACGGCAGGGATCTTACGATATATGTTGTTCCCAGGAGCATGATGCTGCTGCGGTATGTGCGAAAGAACGGCACAGTTGTCATTGCGCTGGTAGTGCTCAATCTCCTGCTCCCGGTGATAATGCTCAGGCTCATAGAAAAGTCCGTTACCGTAAGGGTCGAGGGACTTCAGAAGAGCTTTGAGAATCCGGATTCCCAGGAACTTGAGGTGATCGAACGGGTAGAGGGGAATGACGAGATCAGCGACCTGATACGCAGCTATAACCGCATGGCGGCCCGTATGAACGGGCTGATCCAGGATGTGTATAAGGCCAGGCTTAGAGAACAGGAGATAAACCTTTCCAGACAGAATGCGGAGCTCCTGGCCCTGCAGAGTCAGATCAACCCCCACTTCCTTTTCAATACACTGGAGAGCATACGCATGCATTCCCTTATCCGTAATGAAACGGAGACTGCCGAGATGGTGGGAAGGCTGGCGGTGATGGAGAGGACCTTTGTGAACTGGGGGGAGGATCTCATCCCTGTCCAGAAGGAGATGGATTTCGTTGAAGCGTATCTGCAGCTGCAGAAATACCGTTTTGAGGACAGGCTGAACTATAGTTTTTCCGTAGATGCGGACTGCAGGAGATTTGCCATCCCCAAGCTTACCATAGTGACCTTCGTTGAAAATGCCTGTGTACACGGTGTCGAAAAAAAAGCCACGCCCGGCTGGATCTTCGTCAGGGTCTATAAGGAGGAAGGCTGGCTTCAGATAGAGGTGGAAGACAGCGGTACCGGAATGGAAGAGGATGAGCTTAAGGAGATCCAGGACCGGGTCGAGAATGTGACTATTGATGAAATGAAGGATAAAAAGCATGTGGGTATGATGAACGCGTTCCTGCGGGTATCACTGCTCACGAAGGGAAGGGCGAGATTTGAGATGGAGTCGGAGAAGGGACTCGGGACAACAGTGCGTATCTCATTCCCTCTGGGAATGATGTAGGAGAGCTTATGAGAGTTATACTTGTAGATGACGAACCTATTATCATGCAGGGACTGTCGGTGCTGATAGACTGGCAGAGCGAGGGCTGCGAGATAGTGGCCACGTTTCCAAACGGGAAAGCGGCATTGGATTTCCTCCGCAGGGAAAAGGCGGATATGATCATAACGGATATACGTATGCCGGAATGCGACGGTCTTCAGTTCATAGAGACCATAAAAGAAGAGAAGCTTTCAGATGCATATATCGTGATCCTCAGCGGTTTTGATGAATTCGGCTACGCTAAGCAGGCAATGAAGTACGGCAGCATGGATTATCTCCTTAAGCCAGTTGACCGGGAGGAGCTCCTGAATGTTGTACGCCGTGTGCACAGGCTCTGGGATAAGCGGAATGAAGATGAGAAGCGCCTGGATGAGCTTGCAGGCGCCGCAGCACCGGGAGCCGGGATCACCAGGCTGTTCGGAGTCTATGATAAAAAGAACAGTCTCAATGCGTCCATCATATGCAAGGACAATCTGGATGCTCTTACCTCCGCGATAGAGGAGAATGACAGCAAAAAGATAGAGTGCCGGATCAATGCTTTTTACGGTGAGTGCAGGGAAAAGGATCTCTCCGAAGAGGTTATCAATTTCAATATAAGCTATCTGCTGTTCCAGCTCATACATCTTGCCAGCATACAGGATGATGAGGTGGACCAGGAAGAGATCATGGATTTTATAGGTGAGAGCTCCTTTGAAGAAGGCGTAAAGAAGGGAAGCAGCGAATACATGCTGCGCTTCTGCACGGAGTATGCGGATTACATCTCGCAGCTGAGAAAGAGCGCCGGAGGCGGGATACTCATCGAGGTGGAAAAGGAGATCAGGAGCCGAGATTCCGAGAGCATAAGCCTGCGGGAGATGAGCCAGAAGTATTACATAAACAATGCCTATCTGGGGCAGATCTTCAAAAAGAAATACGGTATGTCCTTCAAAGATTACCTGACGGATTACAGGATACAGGAGGCTGCGAAGATGCTGATCCGTACCGATAAGAAGATACTTCAGATAGCGGAGGATGTGGGTTATAAGGACAGTGATTACTTTGTACAGAAGTTCATAGAACGCATGGGGTGTACGCCGTCCCATTACCGCAGAGAGCATGCCGACCAGTAAAAGCTGGCCGGCTTTTTTTTTGATTTTTTTGTAAGGGCTTTCACTATATTTTTTCGGATTTCTTATAATATTTTGTCGGGAGATAAAAAAACAGTCCGGGAATATAATGTGTAACATAAAAAGCGGATCCCGTAATGAGGTTACGGGAACAGAGACTTCTAAAGGGAGGAAAGGAGAGGTATTTATGAAAAGATCATGGAAAAAACCGGTTGCACTGGGTCTTACATCCCTGATGCTGGCTGGCGCTCTTGCAGGCTGCGGCGGCGGTGACGGCGGAGCAGGTGGTGCAGGCGGAGCAGGTGGAAGCGGAAGCGGATCCAACGGCGGCGGCACTCAGGCATCCGGAGAGGTTCTTAATCTGTCTATGTTCATCGCTATGCCCGGTTCCGAGATCAACGATGACAACGAGATCCAGAAGATACTGGCTGACAAGACCGGCGTAAGCGTTAAGGAGACCTGGCTGACCGGTCAGACCGCTGCAGAGGCAGTAGGTACCATCATCGCCAGCGGAACCTATCCCGACCTGATCGACGGCGGCGACGGTATGATGCAGCTTTACGATGCAGGCCTTCTGGTAGCATGGGATGATTATCTGGACAAGTATCCCAACCTTAAGAACTACTACACCGATGCAGAGTGGGATCAGTTCCGTCAGGATGACGGACACATCTACTGGTGCAACGTGTTCCAGAACACCAAGGGCGCACCTACTTCCACGACCCACAATGATGAGGCATTCTGGATCCAGGCAAGGGTTCTTGCATGGGACAACTATCCCGAGATCCATACTCTTGACCAGTACTTCGATCTGCTCGAGAGATATTATGCAGAGCATCCTACCACCGATGACGGAATGGCAGTTATCCCTTACACCTGCCTCTGCGATGACTGGAGATATTTCTGTATAGAGAACGCACCCGAGTTCCTGGATGGATATCCTAACGACGGTTCCGTTATAGTCGACAAGAGCGATCCTTCCAATCCTAAGATCGTTGACTACAACACCACTCCTACCGCAAAGCGTTACTTCAAGAAGCTCAACGAAGAGTACGCTAAGGGCATCGTGGACAAGGAGTTCGGTACCCAGACTTATGATGAGTACATCTCCAAGCTTTCCAACGGTAACGTGCTTGCAATGTGCGATCAGTACTGGGATTTCATGACCATCAATGATACCTTCAAGCAGACCGGCCTTGATGAGAAGGGCTGCAACTTCGTACCTCTCGGACTTACCATCGATGAGGGCATGGAACAGCGCTGGCACACCTACGGCGACACCCTTAACGTAAGCTCCGGTGTCGGCGTGCTCACCACCAATCCTGATATTGATAAGACCTTTGAATTCCTTAACGCTATGCTCGATCAGGACAACCTGAACCTCAGATTCTGGGGTGTTGAAGGCACCGATTACCTCGTAGACGATCAGGGCCTGTTCTACAGAACTCCCGAGATGCGTATGCAGTGGGCAGATCCCGCATACCAGGCAAAGCACCGCTGCGTATACAGCTACCTGCCTCAGTACGGCGGCACCAGCGATGACGGCAAGAACGCAAACCTTCCTGAGGAGCAGCCTTCCGAGTTCTTCGAGAGCCTGTCCACTCCTCTTAAGGACTGCTTCAATGCATACGGCGTGACCACCTATCCCGGCATGATCGGTTCCGTAGTGGAAGAGAATGCACCCTGGTTCCCGATGTGGTCCTTCTCCAACAACCTGACCACTGACACCCCGGGCGGTGTGGCATGGACCAAGATGGGCCAGACCAAGCACGAGTGGCTTCCCAAGATCGTTATGAGCTCCGACTTTGAAGGCGACTGGGCAAGCTACATGGATGCGTACAACGCATGCACTCCTCAGGACTTCCTGAACGAGATGCAGGCTGAGCTGGACAGGAGAGCCGGCAAGTAATACCGACGCAGTAAGTCAAGTGTGGAATGGCAATCATATACAGCAGCATTGTATATGGTTGCCATTTCTTATAAGTAAGGAGAGGATATGAGTAAGCCGGAAGAAAAAAAGAAATCAAAATCCAAGGTTGAGATCAACAGGAAGATACTGTACCGGCAGAGAGTACTGATCATTATTTCGATCATCTTCGTAGCATACGGACTGCTGTTCTACTATGTTCCGCTTGGGGGCTGGATCATGGCATTCCAGAATTACAAGCCCAAGGATGGTCTGCTCCACTCGACCTTTGTAGGACTTGACAAGTTTAAGTTCCTGTTTTCCGATGCTACGTTTTTAAGGGTTATAAGAAATACGTTCTGTATGGGACTCCTGAACCTGATCTTTCCCACGACGCTGTTCCCCATCGCCTTTGCGGTGCTGCTGAACGAGATGCGTTCCCTGGGCGGGAAGAGAGTGGTTCAGACGATATCCTATCTGCCGCACTTTCTGTCCTGGATCATAGTTACGGGCATACTTCACGATTCACTTTCCAATTCAGGTATAGTGAACGAGCTGCTGCTCAAATTTCATATAATAAAAGATCCCATAGGGTTCTTTTCAACACCGAAGCTTTTCTGGGGTATCGTGTGTTTTGCACACCTCTGGAAGGAAATGGGCTGGAATGCCATCATTTATCTGTCGGCCATCAGTTCCATCGATCCCAACCTCTACGAGGCGGCGGCCATTGACGGAGCAGGGCGCTGGGGAAAGATCTGGTATGTCACACTGCCCAGCTTAAGACCTACGATCATAGTTCTGCTTCTTATGAACATGGGCTTCATACTGAATGCAGGTTTCGAAGTGCAGTACCTTTTGGGTAACGGTCTGGTCAAGAACGTTTCGGATACCATCGATATCTACGTGCTGACCTGGGGCGTGAGCCAAAATGACTATTCACTTGGTACCGCAGCCGGTATCTTCAAGAGCGTGGTTTCCATCGTCATCATTATGATAGCGAATGCCATAGCAAAGAAGACCGGTGAAGGAAGACTGTTCTAAGGGAGGTATGGAGATGAAAGAGACAAAGGAAAATAAAGGGCAGGAAAACGGCATAAGCCTGGATACCTCCGTAAGGAAAGATAAGATCAAGGTCGCTACCATCAATGAGAAGAGACATGGCAAGCTTAAGGTCGGAGACATAATCTTCTATACCTGTAATGCCATCATAATGATCGCGGTCTGTGTCATCACACTGTACCCCGTGCTGAACACCCTGGCGATCTCCTTTAACGACGGTGTGGATGCAGTCAGAGGCGGCGTGCACCTCATACCCAGAATGTTCACCTGGACCAATTACACCACGGTGCTGGGTAAGAAGGATATCATGCAGGGCGCACTGATCTCCGTGCTGAGGACCGTTATAGGAACACTCCTGGCTCTGGCTGCAAATGCGCTGCTGGCGTTTATCGTGGCACAGAGAAAATTCGTGTTCCGTTCACAGCTGGCATTGTTCTGGGTCATCACCATGTATGTTAACGGCGGTATGATCCCCACACTGCTCCTTTATCAGAAGCTGCACCTGACCGGTACCTTCTGGGTATATGTCATCCCTGCGATGATAAGCGGTTTCAACATGCTGGTCATGCGTACCTATATGGAGGGTCTTCCCGATTCACTGCAGGAAGCAGCCGAGATAGACGGCGCGGGATTCTTTACCATATTCCTGAAGGTCATATCCCCGCTGTGCAAGCCTGTGTACGCGACAGTGGCGCTCTTCGTGGCAGTAGGCCAGTGGAACTCCTGGTTTGATACCATGCTGTACAACCGTTTCGCTACACAGTACACCACGCTGCAGTACGAGTTGATGAAGCTGCTCTCTTCGGTCACCAGCCTGAAGGGAAGCACGGGCGCAAACACCACTCCGGGATCCGGTGTCAATATCACACCTATCTCAGTAAGGTCTGCAGCGACCATACTTACCATGGCGCCCATAGTTATGCTGTATCCTTTCCTTCAGAGGTATTTCGTTACCGGTCTTACCATCGGCGGCGTGAAGGAGTGATACGAAATGAAATGGTTATCTTTTGACAGCCCCGTGATGCAGGCCATAAGCAGAGCCGCCGACTATGCTTTGCTCAACATTCTCTGCCTGATCTGCTCTCTGCCGCTCATCACGGCCGGGGCTGCCTTAAGTGCCAAGTATTATGTGAGTATGAAGCTGGTGCGGGAAGAAGCCGCACCTGTCTTTAAAACATATTTTACCTCCTTTTTACGCAACCTGAAACAGACACTGCTCCCCGGTATCGTGTCTGTTTTGGGCTGCGGCCTTTTATTATGGAACTGGAATTATGCGCTTTCCTATGAGAGCCCGGCAGTCTACCGCTGGGGGCTCATTCTGCTGAGTATCTTCTACATGATGATATTCCTTGTTTTTTTCGTGATAATAGCGCGTTATGAGATCAGTAACAAAGAGGCATTGAAAGCAGCACTCGGATTGACTGCGGCGCATTTCGGACGGCTGCTGATCGCCATTGCAATGGTGATCGTGCCGCTTGTGATAAGCATCTGGTACCTGAAGTGGGCCTGGGTCATCTGCCTGTTCACCCAGTGTGTGATGCTCCACTATAACAGCAGGTTTTTTGTTAAGGAATTTACCCGTCTGGAGGAGAAAATGGGATTATGAAAAAAGAATATACCAATCATCTGAAAGCATATGGCATAAGTGATGAGGATGCCCGCCGTGAGTGCGAGAACATCTTTCAGACATTGTTTTACGGAAGCGATGAAGACCGTGTTTATCATCCTGCGGGAGATGACATGGGATATATGGAGGACACGGGAAATCATGATGCCCGCACCGAGGGCATGAGCTATGGCATGATGATGTGCGTGCAGACCGATCATAAGGAAGAATTTGACAGGCTCTGGAAATGGGCTAAAATATATATGTACCAGACCGAAGGAGTGCAGGCCGGTTATTTCGCCTGGTCCTGTGCAACGGACGGAAGTAAGAATGCCGAGGGAGCTGCTCCCGACGGTGAGGAGTATTTCGCCATGGCTCTGATCTTTGCGGGAAACCGCTGGGGCAACGGCACGGGGATATTTGATTATCACAAAGAGGCGGCTGCGCTTCTGCATACCATGGCCCGTAAGGGTTCTGACGGAACAGCGGGACGGGCTATGTTCGATCCTGACAATCATTATATCCGTTTTGTGGCAGAGCTGGATTTCTCTGATCCTTCCTATCATCTGCCTCATTTTTACAGGATCTATGCGGACTATGCCCTGCCCGGCGACAGGGAATTCTATCTTGAAGCTGAAAAAGCAAGCCGTGAATACTGGAAAAAGTGCTGCCATCCCGTAACAGGGCTTTCCGCGGAATATGCTGCTTATGACGGCAGCCCCTTTACGGGGATGCAGGATATCTTCGGCAGACACGACTGGTACTACAGCGATGCCTACAGGACCATGATAAATGTGGCGCTGGATGCTGTATGGAACGGGGAAAGCGCATGGGCTAAGGAAGAGGCGGAGCATATTCTTGCTTTCTTTGAGGATAAGAGGGAGGACGGGAGCTGGAAGACGGTCTATACCACGGACGGAGAGCCCACCGAAGAGAAAGCCCTGCATCCCGTGGGACTGACAGCCTCAAATGCATCGGCTGCCGTGCTTGCGCCTGAGGCAGCAAAGCCCTGGGTGGAGCTCTTCCTTAAGGGCGGCTTAAGAAAGGGAGACCGCAGGTATTACGATAACTGCCTGTACTTTTTTGTTTACATGCTCCTCAGCGGAAACTACAGAATGTATTAAACCGGGAGCTTAAGCGGCTTTCGTATAAAGGTGAAAAGGAGAATGAGTATGAAGCTTACTATCGACCCCAATGACAGACTCGGTCACATCAATCCGGAGACCCAGGGACATTTTTCGGAGCATCTGGGAAGATGCATCTACGAAGGCGTCTTCGTGGGGGAAAAGAACACGGATATCCCCAATGTGAAGGGAATGAGAAGCGATGTGGTGGAAGCGCTGAAGGCCATAAAGATACCCGTCCTTCGCTGGCCCGGCGGCTGCTTCGCTGATGAGTATCACTGGCGCGACGGCATCGGTCCTCTTGAAAAAAGAAAGAAGATGGTAAACACCCATTGGGGAGGAGTTGTGGAGGATAACAGCTTCGGGACTCATGAGTATATGGAACTCTGCAGACAGCTGGGCTGCAAGACCTATGTGAACGGAAATGTGGGCAGCGGCACCGTGCGGGAGATGAGCGAGTGGGTGGAATACATGACCTTCGACGGAGTCTCCCCTATGGCCGAGCTTCGGGAGGCCAACGGTTCAAAGGAGCCCTGGAAGGTCGATTATTTCGGTGTCGGAAATGAGAACTGGGGCTGCGGCGGGAAC
Source organism: Lachnospiraceae bacterium (assembly GCA_017518185.1). GTDB lineage: Bacteria > Bacillota > Clostridia > Lachnospirales > Lachnospiraceae > NK4A136. The sequence goes on along the minus strand of JAFWWB010000035.1, from coordinate 14,851 downwards.
ATGACTCCTGAGTATTATGCGAATCTTTACCGCCGTTACCAGACCTATGTCCGCAACTATGATCCCGCAAGACCCATATCAAAGGTATGCTGCGGTTCGGACGGTACCGATATGGAATGGCCTGATAAGGTGATGGAGATCTGCTTCAAGTCTCCCGAGCAGTACCACGGTTTCATGGACGGCCTCTCCTTCCATTATTACACCATACCCGGAGACTGGGATAACAAGGGCAGCGCAACAGAGTTTGACGAAAAGGAATGGTACAGGACACTTAACAAGGCCCTGGAGATCGAGAACAGGATCACCATAAACGAGGCAATCATGGACAGGCATGATCCCAAAGGAAAGGTCGGACTCATCGTTGATGAATGGGGCAGCTGGTATGATGTGGAGAAGGGTACGAATCCCGGCTTCCTCTATCAGCAGAATACCGTGCGTGACGCGCTGATCGCCGGTATCCATCTTAACATCTTCAATAAGCACTGCAGGAGAGTAAGAATGGCAAATATCGCACAGCTGGTGAACGTGCTCCAGTCCGTGATACTGACGGACGGTGCAAAGATGATAAAGACCCCCACCTATCATGTGTTTGATATGTACAAGTATCATCAGGATGCCGAGCTTGTAAGAAGCTATATCGAGAACGAGACGATCGGAGCCGAGGATGAGTGGAAGGTGCCGGCTCTTCAGGAATCAGCCTCCATGGGCACTGACGGAAAGCTTCACATCACCCTCTGCAATCTTTCGGCAGATAAGGATCAGGAGATCAGGGCGGGCTTCTGCGGCAGCGTTGTAAAGGGAGTGAGCGCCGAGATAGTGGGCGGTGAGATGCATGCTCACAACACTTTTGAGGCACCGGAGAATGTGGTGAAGAAGAGCTTCGACGGCTGTAAGGTTGAAGGAAATGACATCTGCTTTACCATACCGGCTTCCTCGGTAATGCATCTGGCTGTTGAGATCTGATAAAGATCAGATGAAGATATGATGAGAACGGGCAGGGGGAATACCTCCTACCCGTTTTTTTCTATACGCAGGAAATCCGGATCGCCGTTCAGAAGTTTTATGGGATCGTAGTACTGCAGCGTACCGTTGGCAACACCGTTTACGTTTTTCCAGAAATCCGAACGGTCTTCGCTTAACCAGGCGTTGTAGTCCTTAAGACAGAGCTCACCTTCAACTCCGAATTCCTCCGGGGTGAAGATCACTTTTCTGCCATAAGGGAGTTTCCCGTAGCTTTCCGCAATCTGCGGAGAGGTGGTAAAAGCCATCATGAACAGCCCGTCAGGGTTGATGCGGGCCTTTCTTTCTTCCCAGCAGCGTTTCCCGTCTTCAAAGCTTTTATAATGATTTAAATGCAGCAGCAGGTCGCCGAGTCCGGCCAGGGGATAGTCTGCCTGAACTGCTCCGGGCCTTGTTTTGTCATATTCCGTGAGAGGCAGTGACAGGTATTCCGCCGGTGAAGCCAGAAAGCGGAGAAAATCATCGTCATCGAGGAACATATTGATGAAAGGCGATCTGAACTTCAGGCGCAGGGCATGATAGGTGAAGCCACCCCAGCAGTTTTTGGCTATTATGGAAAGCTTTGAGTGGTGCAGCCGTACGTATCCGGGAAAATCAAAGCACTGGGCGCCGAAGATCTCTATCGAAAGAACGCGTTCCGGATCTATGCCGATCTTTGAAAAAGTAAGTGCGGCGTTTTCGGTCTCCCTCACGCCCTGTGACATTATCAGGTAATCGAAGCCGGAGGAGAGGGCCTCCTCGGTGGTACAGAGCCGCCAGCCGTCAAGCGACCGTGCATAAGGGGCGATGTCACCTATGGCTGCGACCTCGATGTTTCCTTTTAATTCCTCAAGCTTTATTGCATTCTTGTACTGGTCGTAAAGCTTTCCCAGCAGCATTATGATAACTTTGAACGGCATGTGAGGCCTCCCCCGGATGTTGTTTATTCAATGTATTATAGCATAAGACTCATGACGCGGACAGTGATACGGAAGTTTTTTTAGGGCTGAGGGGGCTTGAAGAATCCGGGATCATGTGATAAAATATTTTCTGTTTGCGGGTGTGGTGGAATGGCAGACACAAGAGACTTAAAATCTCTCGGGGGTAACCCCGTGCCGGTTCAAGTCCGGCCACCCGCACTTAATCTTTTTATAAGGAGATGATGTAAAATGGGTAAGTTTATGAAGGAATTCAAGGAGTTCGCGCTCAAAGGCAATGTGATGGACATGGCCATCGGTGTTATCATAGGTGCTGCGTTCGGTAATATCGTCACAGCCCTTACCAACAGCTTTGTCAACCCTCTTATCTCGGTTTTCACCGGAGGCGTGCAGAAGGATGAGAACGGTGTCATGCAGGTCGTGGGCGGTTCTTTTGAGGTGAACGGAGTTGCTTTTGATTACGGCGCATTCATTTCGGCAGTGATCAACTTCCTTATCATAGCCCTGATACTCTTCATCATGCTCAAGGCTATCAACGGCGCCACCGAGAAGGCAAAGAAGCTTGCAAAGAAGAAGGAAGAGGAAGCACCCGCTCCCGAGGATCCCGCTGATATCAAGCTTATGAAGGAGATGCTGGCCATCATGAAGGCGCAGGATCCCGAGGCGGCAAAGAAGGCAGAGGAGAGCCTGAAGAAATGAGCACAGACGTCTGTGTCGTGATCGCCTCCCGCGATCTTCCCAGACTGTCCGGTCTATATGACAGACTTATGCAGCTTCCCGAGAACGGGAAGCTGTTTTTCATGGGAGATGCCGATGTGGGAAGAATGGTCTCGGAATATGAGACCACAAAGGATGCTGGATTTATAAATGAAAATGATATCATCCCTTTTGACAGTGTGCATGCATTGATGAAGGAAAGACTCTCTCCGTATCTCAAAGGCGCGGAGCTTCCACGGGGAGTCACAGGCTGGTATTACCAGCAGTTCCTTAAGATGGAGTATGCCGCTCATTGCAGCAATGACTGGTACCTGGTCTGGGACGGGGATACCATTCCCTGCCGGAAGATAAGCATGTTCTCGGAAAACGGAGAGCCTTATTTCGATCTTAAGCACGAGCATAAGCCGGAGTATTTCGAGACTATGGAAAGGCTGCTGCCGGGAGTGGGGAAGGTAATAGGCCGGTCCTTTATCTCCGAGCATATGCTCATCAAAAGGGAATATATGCTGGAGCTCATAGAAGAGATAGAGCAGAATGAGTCCATACCCGGAAATGCTTTCTGGGAAAAGATACTGAATTCCATACCCGCCGAAAAGATACAGGAGGCAGTGTTCAGTGAATTTGAGACCTACGGAAGCTTTGTGGCCGTAAGGCATCAGAGCGCATACAGATTAAGATCCTGGCATTCCTTCAGGCTGGGCGGGGAGTTCTTTGATCCCGCCACCATCTGTGACAGGGATTTTGAATGGCTGGGCAGGGATTTCGATGCGATATCCTTCGAGAAGGGGCATTTCGTGCGCGAGGATCATAAGAACCTTTTTGATAATCCCCGCTATCAGGAAAAGCTCAGCCCCAGGAAGATGCTAGAGACCGTGCAGGAGGTCTTTCAGGACGGGTACATAGAGGTGTGGGATTAGATCAGCCGTCTGGAATGCTGCGAAGGTGAGTTTGCAGATCACGGGTTTTACATGCGGGGATCAGGCTATCAGTCCGGCTTCCCTGAATACAGGGAGAGCCGCTTCCATGGCTTTCTGCCCGAGATGAAAATGGTCCGGGGACAGGAATTCTTCACGGGTCAGAAAATCTTCGCTGACCATTTTACCGAATATGGACATATATACAGCTCCGGTTTCTTTACAGAGATCCCGGAGTTTTTCATTGAACAGGAAAGTAGCACGGTTGCGCGCCCGTTCGCTGCCGTAACGGGGAAAATCGGGGTTCACGGGAGAGTCGTCCTTCTGGGAAGCGATGGGCCCCCAGCAGTAGATCTCATACCCTTTTTCCCGGAGTTTCCCGATGAGGGCCGAGTAGTTTGCCAGTATCTCATCCAGCACGGTTTCGACGGTTTTATTCTGCGCTTCCGCCTGAAGCAGCACATGGACACGTATGTCCACTTCGCCGAGGGACAGTATCAGCCTGGCTCCGGGACGGAGAAAGGAGCTTTCCAGCTTTTTGAACTTACCAGGGAAGTCGGTGGCAGAGTCCTCCTTCATGCAGCTGTATGCCAGGCAGGGGCCGAGATAGACAGCGGTAAAGGGAAGGCTGTTTACCTGGGGACAGAGGCGGATATCGTCATCTATAAGGGAGTATTCCAGATACTCGTTTCCGCTGAAGAAGTTCACATGCGAATCCCCGAGGACAACAGCGGTGTTTTCACGCCAGTGCCTGAGGGCTGCGCTGTCAAAGGCGGCTTTCCTGACAAAAAGATCGAAGTCGTCCGGGGCCGGAAGGCCGGAGGAGATGCCGTAAAGAGTGGAAAGAAGCTGACGGATGCGGACGAAGTCGCCGGACAGGCGGGCTTCATCAAAAGAAGCACAGGCGGCGAGTATCGTACTTTCCAGCCTTTCCCTGCGTGCTGCGGGGTAAAGCTCCCCGTAGCAGTTCAGCTCGGTTATGAGACAGTCCGAGAGGTCTTTTGAGGATAGTTCCGAAAGTGATCCGGGTGACCTTTCTGCGGTTTCAAGAAGTTTTGCGAATATCTTGTCTGTTTCCATTATACCGGCTCCTATGATGCAGTATTAAGTATGCGTATCATTTCGGAGATACGTTTAAGGTATGTGTGATCGGCGGCCGTGCGTTCGTAGCCTGCACGGGCGATCTTTTCTCTTTCACTGTCATGTTCAAGATACCAGGCTGCCTTGTCCATAAGCTCCTCGTCGGAGCCGTAGTATTCCACTTCGGCCCCGGGCTCATAGAGTTCGCAGAGCTCCTCCTGGTAATTGGTCATGAGGAAGCCGCCGCAGCCGCAGACGTCGAAGAGCCTGAGGGAGAGACCGGTGGCTATGGGCCTCATGGTAATGTTCATGTTTATACGGCTGCCGCGGAAGATAAGAGGCATCTCCGTCAGGGTCTTTGCACCTTTGGGATGCAGGGAGGCCTTCGGCAGGCCCGACGCGTCACTCAGGGTGTAGAGCTCAAGGGAAAAGCTCCCGCTCAGCATCGAAAGGATGCGCTGCCTGTCGTTGACGGCGATATGGGGGCCCAGGAAGGAATTCGCTATAAGGTAGCGCTGGGCTTCCTTATTGCCCTCACAATAGGGTGTATGCATATCCGGGACCAGGGGCGAGAGGGTTTCAAGAAGCGCATCATCTATAAGTCCGGGTAAAAAATAACTGCCCCAGATCAGGGATTGTGAACTCATGAGTGCATCGAGATATCCCTTTGCATAGTCGGGCAGATTTTTTATCCTGCTGTAAGGGTCTTTTTCATTATACAATGAGCCGATAAAAGAAATGTCGGCTTTGGGGATCCGGGCTCCCGCCAGTACACTGTTCCAGCGGCTCACATTGGTTGCCAGGGGCAGATGGAAGATGCGCCCGGGATTGCGGGGGGCAAAAAACTCATACTGGCTGCGGTCGAACATGAAGATGCGGTTGGTGTCGTTTTCAAGGGCAGGGGAGAAGAGCTCCATCACCGGCACGTCCACGGTCCAGCAGACGTAAGGCACGTTCAGCAGACGGCAGGTCTCCGATACCGCGGGGAAGAAATTGACGCTGAACACAAAAAGGAAACGGTGGGTCTTTATGAGCCGTGACACCGCTTCAACTGTTTCTGCGGGAGAGGTGTCCTTTCTGCTGATCTGCCCGGTCTCCTCCACCACGTCGATCCCCAGCTGCCGGAAGGCTTCCATTATATCCGGCTCGCATATGCTGCCGTAACGGTATATCAGTATCTCCATGGGGGCTATTGTATCACAGTGAAGAAAAAACTTCAAAAAATTTGCCGCCGGGGTAAAGAATATCACCGGGCTGCCGATAAATAAGACAGAACATGATGGGACGTGATGTCCCGGTGAGGATATTTGTGGCAAGGAGGAGAAGGATATGAGGATAGAGGCATATTCACAGATCCAGAATTTGTATAATGTCTCGAAACCTGCAGGCAAGGCAAGTCCTGCTGCGGTTCCTGATTTTAAGGACAAGCTTAACATATCGGGAGCGGGAAGGGATCTGCAGGTGGCAAGGCAGGCTGTGTCCTCCGCACCGGATGTCAGGGAAGACAGGATCGCTGATATTAAAAGAGATTATCAGAACGGAACCTATGACGTGAGTGCGAACGACTTTGCCGACAAGATCCTGGAGAGATTCGCACAGGCTGCGTTCTGACTTATCGATAACGGTTCAGATGTGCGAAGTCAGGCGGTGCCTGTAAAGAGAGATCTTTGCAGACACCGCTTTTATTACGACCGGAGAATACCCCGGCAGGAACGCCGGTGGCGTTCTTGAATACGACATTTATCGGGAGGAACGATATGGCCAGTCTTATGGACAACCTGATAGAGGTGCTGGGAAAGGAGAATGAGGAGTATAAAAAGCTCATCGCTCTTTCCGAAGAGAAGACTCCGGTGATAATCGCCGGTGATATAGAAAAACTCAATTCCGTGACAGAACGGGAACAGGCAGTGGTCAACCTTATACAGAAGCTGGAGAAGGAACGGATGCAGGTGATGAAGGACATCTGTGAAGTCACCAACCATTCCGGAGAGGAGCTGAAGCTCCCGCAGCTCATACAGATGATGTCCAGACAGCCGGCAGAGCAGAAGAAGCTCACGGCCCTGCATGACGAGCTGAAGGTGACCATGGAGCATATGAAGAGGGTGAACGAACAGAACCGCGAGCTTCTGGAGAGTTCCCTTGAGATGGTCCAGTTCGAGATGAATCTGCTCCAGTCTATGAAGACGGCGCCGGAAACGGCGGATTACAACAAAAGCGCATATAATACCGGTACCATCATGGGCAGCGGCACCAAGCGCTTTGATGCAAAACAGTAAGGATCAGCTTCTAAAGAAAGGATACGGGATATGTCATTATTCGGCAGCTTATATGTAGGTACCTCGGGACTGCAGTCAAGCCAGGAAGCCCTGAACGTGGTGGCCCATAACGTCACCAATACGGACACCAAGGGCTATACAAGGCAGCAGGTCTCCTACGGAACAAGGGAATATAACCCGCTGTCAAAAAGTTCCGTGGGTGTGGCCCAAAAGCAGACGGGTCTCGGTGTCTATATAACCGAAGTCAGGCAGGTCAGGGACCGTTTTGTTGACCAGTCCTACCGCAACCAGGCCGGAAGACAGGGCTTTTACGATACCTCCTGGTCGGCTATCGAGCAGGTGGAGGACATATTCGGTGAGATGGACGGCCCTACCTTCGAGCAGTCCATGGAGAGCCTGTGGTACGCCGTATCCGAGCTTGCCAAGGAACCCTGCAGCGAGGTTAACCAGTCCATGGTCATCCAGTATGCCCAGTCCTTCATCGAAGCGGCAGGGAATGTCTATAAGGATCTCAGTGATTACCAGGACAAGCTGAACCAGAGGATCGCGGGCTGCGTGGATGAGATCAACGCTCTCGGCAAGACCATCTTCGATCTTAACGAACAGATCAGGGCCATCGCAGCCGGCGGTGTGGAGAATCCCAACGACCTGCTGGACCAGAGGAACCAGGCTCTGGACGATCTGGGGAGGCTGGCCAACATAACCTACCGTGAGGACTTCTACGGCAATGTGCTGGTAAAGATAGAGGGGCATGATTTCGTGACCATGAACTCGGTCAGCGAGATGGGGTACCAGGCCGAGGATGATGACAAGGTCGGCACCGTGGGCTTCTACAATGTCTTCTGGAAAGACTCCGCCACGGTGATGCAGAGGGATGAGAACGGAAACATAATAAAATACGATCCGGATACCGTGAGGAACAATCCTCTTTCGGATCATACCGCCACGGGCCAGGTCTTCAACTGGGATCTGCCCATATCCTCCAAGCTGGATACCGATGTGGGAGAGCTGAAGGGCCTGCTCCTTGCCAGAGGTGACCACAGGGGGAATTACAGGGATCTTATGGATGAGGACAGCTATTCAAAGATCCAGGATTCCGTTCTGGTGAATATCATGTCGGAGTTCGACGGACTGGTACATGACCTGACACAGGCCGTGAACGATGTGCTGAAGAATGCGTCCATGACTCCCGAGGAGCGGGTGGAAGGCCTCATGAGGGATTTTGACACTTACTGCACCTATAATTCCATAAGCCATGATTATACCTATCATGAGTTCTTTACCGAAGCCGATATCGCCGATGTGAAGGCGCTGGTAGAGGGAAAGGTGCTGACGGATGCCGACATAAAAGCCGTTAAGGATTACATGGATGAGCATTATAAGCCCTTCACGGCCGATAAAGAAAAATATGCCAATTATACCGAATTCATGGAGCAGCTGGAAGCGGCTCTTGAAGGCATGAAGGGTAAGGATAATTCCGCGGTAAAGGCATACGGTTATATGAGGGATGTCAACGGACGTCCCGTGCAGATATTCGAGCGCCTGAGCTCGGATGAGTACTATAAGGACGATATCACAGGGGAGTATACCTGCCTGAAGGGGGAGGATCCCACCAACAGCGCAACCTGGTTCTCCACCGGAAATATCATCGTGAGCGCAGATCTGCTCCAGTATCCTACCCATCTGGGTATGAGGCTTCCTGACGGATCCGAGGACAGGGAAACGGCGGATTCTCTGAGGAACGCCTTTACGGATGAGAACTATGTGCTTAATCCCACCCTCACCAATAAGACCTCGCTTCAGAGGTATTATGCCAATTTTGTGGCGCAGATAGCCAATTCCGGCAATGTCTACAAGAACCTGAAGGAGAACCAGGATCTTACGGTTGATGCCATAGAGGGCAACAGACAGGGTTCCATAGGCGTTGCCACGGATGAAGAGCTTTCCAATATGATAAAGTACCAGAATGCCTATAACGCCAGCAGCCGTTTCATAAACGTGATAGACGAATGCATGGAGCACATCATCAATACCCTGGCAACTTAAGTTACGGGCATAAATATCCGATAAACAGATTGTCACCCCTTACAAAATATGAGAGGTAAACTGTATGTCATCTACTTTTTTGGGACTCAATACGGCGTATACCGGACTTCAGGCTGCCAATGCGGCCCTGAACACCACGTCAAATAACATAGCAAATGCAGAGACAAAGGGCTACAGCCGCCAGGGTGTCACGACCCAGGCTGCCGAGGCCATAAGGGCTTTTACCACCTACGGCTGTGTGGGCGCCGGCGTGGAGACCCTGGCGATAGAGCGCATCAGGGATAATTTCTATGACCAGAAATACTGGTCCAACCAGTCAAAGCTCGGTGAATACGAAGTCAAGAATTATTACATGGGCTGCATCGAGGATTATTACAAGGATGACAAGACGGTAAAGGGCTTTACCACCATTTTTGACGAATACCAGAATGCCATCGAGGAGCTGGCAAAGAACCCTTCCGATACAAAATACCGGCAGCAGGTGATAGGCCAGGCCGGAAATCTGACCAGCTATTTCAGCGACATGTACACCAACATGCAGAAGCTCCAGGATGATGTGAACCAGGAGATCAAGGTCAATGTGGACAGGATAAATTCCATCGCCCAGGAGGTGGCCTCCCTCAACAAGCAGATCAACGTCATCGAGATGAATTCCGGACTGGTAGCCAATGAACTCAGGGACCAGAGGGATCTACTGATAGACGAGCTTTCCGAGCTGGTGGATGTGACCACGGAAGAGGTTCCCGTGCTGGATCTCAACAATCTGGACAGGGATACCGGCGGTACCAGATACATAGTCAACATCTGCGGCCAGCCCCTTATCGACGGCAACAATCACAATACCCTTACCTGCCTTACCAGGGAGAGGGATGTGAAGACCAACCAGACTGATATCTACGGTCTCTTCGAGGTGTATTTCACGGGCTATGAATCGGACTGGACAAATGAGGATTACAGGAGAAAGGGCGAGCCACTGAACATAAGCTCCGACAATTCCAGCGGCAAGCTGGCGGGACTGCTGCGCATGCGCGACGGAAACAACGGGGAGAACTTCACCGGAAGGGTGATGGGCGTAGGGGAGATAACCGTGACCGACCAGCAGGGCAAGCCTGTCACGGATGAGAACGGCGAAGAAAAGACTACCCGTACCGTGACCGTGAGGGTAACGGCGGATTACCTTAAGGATCTGAACAAGCTGAACCTTTCCAGGGACGGCGGCATTATCAACATAGCCAGCCGGAATCTGTACTACTCCAGCTGGGGATACGAGTATGAGGACGGAAAGGATTATGCGGAATTTACCTTTGTCCTGAACGATGATAAGAACTGGTCGGCGGACGGGGGGAAGGTTCCCGTTGAGATCGACCAGACAAGGGATAACTGCAGCGTAGGACAGGCCATCAATTACCAGGGCATACCCTATTACCTTTCCCAGATGAATGAGTGGGTGAGGCTTTATTCCACCGCTGCCAACGATATCATCATGGGAGGCACCCTGGATGACGGCAGCGCCGGACACAGGCTTTATACGGGAAGCCATGCGGTGGAGCCCAGGGAGCTGAACCTGGCCAAGACCGGCAGGATGTACGGTACCGACGGAAAGTTTTACGATATCACGGACTCCACCGGGGTCAGGACTTCCATGGATATGGAGAAGTATATCAAGGAAGGCCTGATAAAGGTAAGCCCCGGGATCGGGACAAAGTTTCAGGATGAGGACGGCATCGAATACACCGTGACAGAGGTCAGTGATGACGGTGTGACCTATACAGATGATATGGAGAAATTCCTGGAGGACAAAAAAGAGGTCAACTTTGTCAAGGTCAGCTATACCGAAAACGGAACGGAAAAGGAAAAGACCCTGGAGCTGGATAAGACAAAGGGCATCTGCGCCGGCAACATAGACAGCTATAACCTGCTGACTGCGGGAGGCTTCAAGGTGGCGGACGAGCTTGTGGTGGACGCGGATCTGCTGGCGACGAAATACGAGAAGACCGCGGTTAGCGACGGCCCGGAGAAGAACGACGTGGTTGCATCGCTTATCAAACTGAGGAGCGACACGGGGCTTATGAGCTTCAGAGGCTGCAGCGCGGATCAGTATCTGGTCACGGTGCTGGGCGACGTGGCACTGAATGCACAGAGGGCACAGAACTTCGAAAATAATTATACCTATATGCAGAAGACCATTTCCAACCAGAGACTTTCCATCAGCGGCGTGGATAATGACGAGGAGGCTGTGAACCTCACCAAGTTCCAGCAGCAGTACAATATGGCGTCAAAGATGATACAGGTGCTGACGGAGGTCTACGACAGACTGATACTACAGACGGGAGTATAACAGCCGGAACATCAATACACAGGATACAAAAAGGATCCGCCGGGCGGATCCTTTTTTCGTGATATCAACCTTTCATATACATACGGTAATTGTAGCACTTCCCGGCTATAAAGTCTACCCGGAAACTGTCCGATATAAGTTTCAGCGGACGGTCAGGGAAGACCGTATCAGTCTCAGGGATGGTGTATTTGGGATAAAGGAGAATCATTTATGCGTATAACGAATAAGGTGATGCAGAATAATGCACTGTCCAATATAAACCGCAACAAGGTGCTGCAGGATGACCTGAATAACCAGATCGCCACCGGCAAAAAGATAATGAAGCCTTCGGACGATCCCGTGGTGGCGATACGCGCCCTGCGCCTCAGAAGCGATGTGAGCCAGGTGCAGCAGTATTACAAGAAGAACATCCCCGATGCACAGGCCTGGCTGTCACTTACGGAGAGCTCTCTGAAGACTACCATAGAAGTCGTAAAGAGCACTGTATCGGAGTGTGAGAGAGGCGCATCCGACCACCTCCAGACCTCCGACCGTCAGAAGATAATAAACAGTCTCAGCGCCCTCAGGGATGAAATATATAAGACCGGCGATGCGGATTATGCGGGAAGATATATCTTTACCGGTTTCCGTACCGACACCTCACTGTCTTTCGGAAAGCCTACGGAAAGGCAGTATGACATCACGGAGACCTTTTCTTTCGATGATCTGGAGGAGAGGCCCTTTGTGGACACGGATGATATGAACGAGCTCACCGAGTCAAATTATGAGAGCAGCGTTCTTGTTGAAAGTGATATACAGAACAGGACCTATCACCGCTTCAGGCTGGCCTATAAGGAACTGGATGAGAATACGACTATAAAGCTTACGAAGAGACCCTTTGAAGAGGGTAAGGATGACCCGGAACCTTTCCAGGTGAACGGCAAGGATCTTGAAGTCCGGACCATGCCCTCCGGCATGACAAAGGAGGAACTGTACAGAAAGATAGAGGAGGCCGACAAGGCGGCGGAAGAAGATCCGGACAATGCGGAAACACTCTGCTATGTGATCCCCGAGACCGGCGAGCTGGTCATGACAAAGGATGTCTACGAGGCTATCAACAACTTCGAAGAAAAAGATGACAAAGGGAATATCAACCGGAACCTGAACATAACCTACAGCAAGACCCAGTGGAAGGGCACGGATCTCAGACCCGAGCACTATTTCTACTGCAATGCCCAGGATACGGACGAGAAAGTATACAGCTCGCTGGCAGCAGAGCCCAAGGCGCTGGTAAAGGCCCTTCGTGATGCGAAGAAGGATGATGTGACAGCGGCTGCTGCAGCCTACGCCTCTGCCACCGAAGAACCGGAGACTACATATAAGAGTATCGCGGATGATGCGGTAACAAACCTTAACGAGAGAGAGACCCTCGAGACGGCAGTGACAGATGCCGAAACGGGAGTAAAGGATGCGGAGGATAAGGTAAGCGGGCTGGAGGAAGAACTCACGACCCTCCAGAAGCAGCTTCAGTACTATATAAATATGAGTTCCTCGGGGAGCAGCCCTATGGTGGATGCCACAAAGGCTGCTATCGAAGCCAAGGAAACAGAGCTGGAAACAGCAAGGGGTGAACTGGATACCGCAAAAGAGACCTATAATACTGCCGTGGGTGAAAGGGATAAGAACCTCAGGGAGTATGACGACATGGTCAGGAAAATTGAGAATATGCTGAAGCTGCGCATAGATTACAATCCGGACTACCGCTTTAACCTGGCAAAGAATCCGGACCAGGGGATCTACTATCAGGTGGGCTTCGACCAGACTGTGCAGGTCAACGCCTATGCCTCGGATGTATACAAACATGCCATAGGCAGGGATGTGGATGAGATCATAAACCTGGCTGATGAAGTGGAAAAGGCAGAACAGCTGGTGGCAAAGTTCACCGCCCTGCAGGACGATGACAATGCGGACCAGGAAAAGGTAAAAGAGAAGCTGGATGCTGCGAAGAAGGCGGAGACTTTCCTTAAGGATGAGCTGCAGAAGACCTTCAGCAGATATATAACAAAGTGCCAGGGCTATCTGGATGATGCTAATGAGGCTGTGACCCTTACCGGAAACAGGGACAAGAGAGTATCCCTCGCCGAGAACAGGCTCAATGACCAGGATACCACCTTCAAGACCCTGCAGAGCAATAATGAGGATGCGGATGCCACGGAGGTGGCGGTGCAGCTCTCCAGCGCCGAGGTGAGCTACGAGGCGGCTCTCATGGCTACAGGTAAAATGATACAGACTACTCTGTTAAATTACCTGTAAAAGATGAACTACTCATTTGACCTCGACATCATAATATGTTAACATATAAAATAATGCGGTTTCATTCGTTTACATGAAAAGGAGAAAGCATATGGTCATTCAGACGAGGATTTTCGGAGAAGTAACTGTAGACGAGGAAAAGATGATCACTTTCCCCAGCGGCATAGTGGGATTTCCCGAGCTTAAGGAATTTGCCCTGATCCATGACGCAGAGAAGGGAAACAAGGCGGGCATACGCTGGCTGCAGTCCGTTCAGGAGCCCGGCTTTGCGATGCCGGTGGTGGATCCCCTTATCGCGATGGAGGATTATGATCCCAAGGTTGACGATGAGCTCCTGAATTCCATAGGAGGGGAAGGGGAGATACTGGTGCTGGCTACCATAACGGTGCCCTCGGATCTTACCAAGATGAGCGTTAATCTTAAGGCTCCCCTGGTCATAAACGTGGATAAGCGTAAAGCTGTTCAGGTGATCCTGGAGGACGATTACCCTGTCAAGTTTTTCATTTACGATATCATGAAAGCGCGGCAGGCTGAAAAGGGGTGAGTAAGTATGCTGGCATTATCCAGAAAGAAGGGCGAGGCCCTTATAATAAACAATAATATAGAGCTCACTATACTTGATGTGAAGGGCGACCAGATAAAGCTGGGGATAAGCGCTCCCAGAGAGGTGCCCGTATACCGAAAGGAAGTATATGAGCAGATACAGCAGGCCAATAAGGATGCAGTGGCTGTGGAAGGGCTTGACAAGCTCTTTCAGTAGTTTTTTAATTTTTTAACTGAGCCCTAAAGTTATCATCTGTATCTGTCGATATAGGTGATAACTTGTAATCTCATCAGATCACACGGAGGTGATGACTATGGCTATAGAACCATTAGGAAGCGCAATGTCGTATACCGTCCAGCCGACGGTGCGGCCGGCAGAAGCGCAGAGCGGCACATCGGAAACCAGGGAAGGACAGCCTGTGGAAGCAAATGCGCCCCAGGTAGATGCCGAAACGATCTCGCTTGCGAAAGCGCAGACGGAAGACGAGGGCGGTAAGAAGGACGAAGGCGGCAGGAACAGCAGCGGGCAGAAGCAGGGCCCGATGAATGACGACGCCATCAAGGAAGCCCTCAAAGAGCTCGCAAAGAAGGAGACCAATGTTCAGTCCGAGTTCGGTATCCACGAGAAGACGAACCGTATCACCGTGAAGCTTGTGGATAAGCAGACAAAGGAAGTGATCAAGCCCGCGTACTGCGACCGGAAACTTC
>JAFWWB010000002.1 GCA_017518185.1 Lachnospiraceae bacterium | reverse complement strand
TTTGTCCGGTGGTCAGAGACAGCGTGTTGCTATGGGTCGTGCAATCGTTCGTAACCCGAAGGTATTCCTGATGGACGAGCCTCTGTCCAACCTGGATGCTAAGCTGCGTGTGCAGATGAGAATTGAGATCGCAAAGCTTCACCAGAGACTGGGCACCACCATCATCTACGTTACACATGACCAGACCGAGGCTATGACCCTTGGTACCCGTATCGTCGTTATGAAGGACGGTGTGGTACAGCAGGTGGATACCCCTCAGAATCTGTATGAGAAGCCCGCTAACCTCTTCGTTGCAGGTTTCATGGGATCTCCTCAGATGAACTTCCTTGATGCTGTTGTTGAGATCCAGGGCGAGACCGCTTACCTGAAGATCGCTGACAAGGCTATTCCTCTGAATGCCGCAAAGAGCCGCAAGCTCATCGAGGGCAACTACGACGGAAAGGTTGTTACCTTCGGTATCCGTCCCGAGGATGTTTACGACAGCGAGATGATGGTTGAGGCTTCTCCTCTCAGCGTGTTCGAGTCCACCATCAAGGTTTACGAGCTTCTGGGCGCAGAAGTGTTCCTGTATTTCGATCTGGACGAGTTCCCTATGACCGCCCGCGTCGATCCCAGGACTACCGCCCGTCCCGGCGATACCGTGAAGTTTGCATTCGATACCGAGAAGATCCATGTCTTCGACAAGGAGACCGAGCAGACTATCACCAACTAAGCCGGAAAAAGCATTACGGACTAAGCTTAAATAGTGCGTCGGGCCTTGTGCCCGGCGCATTTTTGTGATAGTATATAGCGCGAATGTTTGCGGGATCGCAGGTACTGATGATCCGCGCGGACAGCGGTTTATACACAGATCATATGGGAGGATATCATGAAAGAGATATCAAAACTTTTAGGCTACAGGGAAGAGATACGTGTCGTTGATGCCACCATGCGTGACGGAGGTCTGGTCAATGATTTCTACTTCACCGATGAATTTGTCAAAGCGCTTTATATGACAAACATAAGGGCCGGCGTAGACTATATGGAGCTTGGATATAAGGGGTCCAAGGAGATGTTCGACCCTGAAAAATTCGGAAAGTGGAAATTTACCGATGACGAGGACATTCTCAGGGTCATTGGTGAAAATAAGGATACAGGTCTTAAGCTGGCCGCCATGGCCGATGTAGGCCGCTGTGATTATAAGAAGGATATCCGTCCGAAGTCGGAGAGTCCTCTTGACCTTATCAGAGTGGCGACCTATATACATCAGATCCCTGCCGCAGTGGATATGATAGAGGATGCTAAGAAGAAGGGCTATGAGGTGAGTGCCAACATCATGGCTATCTCCAACGCACAGGAGGGGGACGTAAAGGTTGCCCTGGATATGCTGGGACAGTCACCGGTTGATGTACTCTATATCGTGGACAGCTTCGGTTCGCTCTTCCCCGAGCAGATCGCCAGGATAGCAAACCTTTACGGAGAGTTTGCCGAAAAATACGGAAAGACGCTTGGCATGCATGCCCATAATAATCAGCAGCTTGCTTTCGCCAATACCATCGAAGCTGTGGGCGATGGCGTGAACTGGCTGGATGCAACCTATAACGGAATGGGCAGAGGCGCAGGCAACTGCTTTATGGAGCATCTGCTGGGCTTCCTGCGTAATCCCAAGTACAACGTATTCCCCGTGATACAGTTTATCGAGAAATATATGCCCCAGGTCCGGGAAAACGGAGCAGTTTGGGGCTATGACATGCAGTATTTTTTTACGGGACTCCTTAACCAGCATCCCCGTTCGGCCATAGCCTTTACAAAGGAAAAACGTACTGATTATGCCCAGTTCTATACCGAACTCCTTGGTATGGACTGATGGAGGCACAGTATCTTTATACCGAGAAAAAAAGACAGCAGTTCAGGGAGGCGGATGCGGACGGCCTTATCGGCATGAAGGGCTACATGGATTATTTCCAGGATGCGGCCGCCAGCTATATGTATCACTTCGGCTGGGGCAATGACATGGTCCACGAGCGTTATGGTGTGGCCTGGGTCTATGTCAAATACCGCATGCAGGTGCATGAACGGACTGCTTACGAGGCTCCCCTTGATCTGGAATGCTGGATAGAACCGGCAGGGCATTCGGTATCCGTGAAGCATGCTCTTGAGATCAGAAAAGAGGGGCGGCTTCTGGCAAACGGAAGACTGGAAAGCTGCCTGGTCGATCTGGAGAAGAGGCGGATCACCCGTCTGGATGCCATAGAATTCGATCCCGTTATCACGATCCCCAGGGAGAATCCGACGCCCGACTTCAGCCGTATCGAACAGGATACCGAAGGCGGTGAGTATATCTATTCCCACCGCGTCAGGTATTCTGATCTGGATAATAACGGCCACATGAACAATCTCAGGTATATCCCGCTGTTACTGGATTGTTATTCCCCGGAGCATCATGAGAGGAAAAAGCTGAGGGATCTTGAGATACATTACAGAAATCAATGCCTCTACGATGAAGAAGTAAGGTTATTCCGCATTGCTGAGGAAGAAAATACGGACCGTCTGGTCATATTAAAGGAAGACGGCACGGCTGCGGCCTGTGCCAGGTTTATATGGACTGAGGAAATGAGGTGAGGCTTAAGTGAATTCATGTCCTAATTGCGGCGGCGAGCTCTTATTCGATCCCGGAAGCGGGAAGCTTAAGTGCGGCTTCTGCGAGAGTATGTTTGATCCCACGGAGATAGGAGCGGGCAAGGGTGCTGAGGAAGAGACGCTGACTGCTGAACAGGCTGCCTACATGGGGGAAGGCAGCGCGAAAGAAGAGCACCAGGGTGACGGGAAGGAATTTGATGTTACCCAATACAGCTGCCCCCAGTGCGGAGGCAGCATCTATTCCACCGACGAATCGGTCACGGGCTTTTGTTCCTATTGCGGAGCGTCGCTTGTCCTGAATTCCAGAATGAGCAAGATGAAGATGCCGGAAAAGATCATTCCTTTCCGCATCACGAAAGAGCAGTGCAAGGAAAAGTACCGTGCCCATGTCGGAAAGTTCCTTTTTGCACCTGCCGAATACAAGGATCCGGAATATCTTGAGCGCTTCAGGGGTATCTATATGCCCTATTGGGTATATAATACCGGTTTCAACGGTCCGCTGGTGCTTCCGGCAAACAGGTCCCACCGTCAGGGCGACTATATCATAACCGAGAATTATCACTGCGTAGGTCAGGTGGAGAGCTATTACAGGGGTATCTCCTATGATGCTTCTTCATCCTTTGATGATCATTACAGCAGGCAGATAGCGCCCTTTGATGCTCATACTCTGGTGGATTTCAATACCAATTATCTCAGCGGCTACTATGCGGACATGCAGGACGTGAAGCCG
The DNA here is from genome assembly GCA_017518185.1 of Lachnospiraceae bacterium. Lineage (GTDB taxonomy): Bacteria > Bacillota > Clostridia > Lachnospirales > Lachnospiraceae > NK4A136. Next base: position 22,814 of record JAFWWB010000002.1, on the reverse strand, counting down.
GCTGTATACAAGAGTGAGGTCCTGGATTTCGCAAAGAACCAGATCTACGATAGTTTTATCAAGGAGCCGGAATTCCGTGGCGTTACCATGGGAGATTCGGCTAAGAACAGGGTGAAGCCACAGCTGGAGGCAGAGGGGGCTGTCAGCGCCTTTTTCCCTGTATGGTTCCTGTCCTTCAGGAACAGGGACAGGGTCGCATATGCGGTGGTAAATGGCCAGACCGGAAAGATCTGCGGGGATATCCCCATCGATAAGAAGAGATTCATATTATATGCGCTGATCTTTTCGGTACTCTCTTATCTGGCTCTCCTGATCGTGCCGGCTATGACACCGAAGGTACTGCTGGTGGTCGCCTCAGCTATCGCCATAGTCTGCCTGAGCCTGCTGCTCTCAACTCTGGATAAGATAGTAAGGCGTGACAAGCGCCTGGATGATAAGGGATATCTGAGCCTGTATAACAGGGAGCAGTATTCGGAGACTGTTGCCAGACAGGAGAAAAAGAAGGCACGGAAAGAACAGAAGCCTGATCCGAATGCCGTTGCAAAAAAGGCGGAGACTCCCGGAGGACGGACGATAGTAACCCTTATCATCATAGCATTGTCGCTGCTGCCCAATGTGATCGGTTATTTTTCCGGAACGCTTGAGACCAATCTGGTGTTTGCTGCGGAAGCGGTGATAATGCTTATCGTGGGGCTGATAGCAATGGCAAAATCCAATTACCTGCCCAAAAAGACCATGGGCATCAAGGCGGGTATCTTCATCATGCTGGTAGTGATGATCTATAATCTGTTCATTAATATGCTGATGGTAGCAGGGGACTGGTACTATTACGGCGGAGCCTTTGCGCTGATGGTGTCGATCATACTGCTGCAGTTTATGACAGTTGATCAGTATAATCTGCTGGCAACCAGACCGCTGCCCCAGCTGAACAGGAAGGGAGGTGATGACAGTGCGAGATAAGTGCAGGACTATAGCCGCGATACTTACGGCACTGCTCATCTTTTCCATGCTTCCCGTATATTCCCGGGCCGGTGACGGGGACGGGAGCGAGGAGTGGACAAAGAGTAAGGAGAGCGGGAATACCCTGGTCTATGACGACAAGTATGATGTGCTTGATAAAAAAGAAAAGAAAGCTCTCCTCAAGCTGATGGATGAGCTCTCCATTTACGGTAATGTCTGTTTCGTGACTGACAGTGAGCCGGGGATCGCGGATGAAAGCGATGCCGACAGAAAAGCTGACGCATACTACTATGAGCGTTTTGAAGACGAGGACGGCCTGCTGCTGCTCTTTGATTACGACGAAGGCTATACCGAGGAAGAGCACTGCATGATGTGGATGGTGACCTATGGGGCGCTGGAGAAAAAGATACGCCCTTCAAAATGCAATACCATCCTGGATAATGCCTATAATAATAATTCTTATCATGACTGGTACGGATATGCGGCATCAAGCTTCCAGCAGGCCTATGATCTTCTTGAAACAGGGCGGCTCGCTGAGCCCATGAAGTATATCAGCAATATCTTCCTTGCATTGATCCTGGGGCTGCTCATCAACTTTATCATTGCCATGTGGAGCATACGTTCCAGGATACCCGGCGATGACGAGGTGCTGCTGGGTCTGTTCCAGAGCTACAAAACCTCGGGAGTCAAGCTGGATTATGTGGGTACAACAAGAACCTACAGCCCCCAGTCTTCTTCTTCGGGGGGCGGACGAAGCGGCGGAGGAGGAGGCGGCGGCCATTCCCATAGCGGAGGCGGCCACAGGGCCTGATCGGCTTATAAGTTCAAAAAGACCGGAGCTTTCAGGGCTCCGGTCATTCGGCATGAGGTGGCTCCGCAGGAGCCGGAGCCCTGATGCCTTTTTCATAAATCACTTTACACTACCCGCCGAAATGCTTTTTGAAGGCTTCGAAAGTCTCGGGGCTGATGACATGCTCGATCCTGCAGGCATCCGTCTCGGCTATGTCCTCCGGTATGCCCCAGGAGATGAGAAGCTCCGACATGAAGCGGTTCCTTTCATATACGGTCTCGGCGATCCTGCGGCCTTCTTCCGTGAGGCTTATGTAGCCGGCGTCGGATACGCTTATGAGTTCGCGCTCACGCAGGTTCTTCATACCTATGGATACACTGGATTTCTTGAAGCCCATCTCGTTTGCTATGTCAACGCTCCGGACCACCGGCAGCCGGCGGCTCAGTATGAGTATGGTCTTTAAATAGTTTTCTGAAGATTCGGTTGGTTTCATAGCTCTGAATATTCCGATCCTGCTCAGGTGCTCAGGAACTATCCTTTGCGAGTTTGTTATAACTAACTGCTGAGGATGATGATACCATGATGATAAGAAAATTGCAAGAATAGTGGTGCGAAATAGATGTACTTCTGATATAATAAACACCTATGGTAAAGAGCAGCGCGGATAAAAGAAAATGGCTTACTGAGACAGCTGTACCAGAACTCATACTAAGGCTTTCCGTTCCTACCATCATCAGCATGCTGGTGACCGGCATATATAATACGGCGGATACCTATTTTGTCGGAAGGATCTCTACGGAAGCTACAGCCGCAGTAGGGATAGCTTTTCCGGTTATGGCTATCATACAGGCGATAGGTTTCTTCTTCGGCCATGGCTCGGGAAATTACCTGGCGCGTATGATGGGAGCCGGCAAACAGAAAGAGGCTTCCGAAATGGCCTCCACGGGCTTTGCCGCAGCAGTGCTCACGGGATGCCTGACTGCTCTGCTGGGGATAGTCTTCATCAGACCTCTGGCTGCCGTGATGGGAGCCACGGAGAACAGCCTGCAGGACAGTATGGCCTATATGAGGATCATACTTCTGGGCGCGCCCTTTATGATGGGGCAGTTCGTGATAAACAACCAGCTCCGTTTTCAGGGAAGCGCAGTCTATGCCATGGTGGGACTGATGTTCGGGGCGGTGATGAATGTTGTGCTGGATCCGCTGCTCATACTCGTTTTTCACATGGGAGTGAGCGGGGCGGCCTGCGCCACGATCGCAGGGCAGATATCCAGCTTCTGCGTGCTGCTCATAGGAAGCGGAAAGGGCGGGAATATCCGGCTCTCTCCGAAGAATGTGCATATAAACCTTTATTATATGAAGGAAGTGGCCAACGGCGGAGCTCCTTCTCTTTTCAGACAGGGGCTTGCGGCAGTATCCACTATGCTTCTGAACAACCAGGCCGGACAGCTGGGAGACGACGCCGCCATAGCGGGAATGTCCGTGGCCACCAGGATGATGCTCCTGCTGTGTTCCGCGCTTATCGGCTTCGGCCAGGGCTACCAGCCGGTATGCTCGTATAATTTCGGAGCCGGACTTACGGAGCGTGTTAAGGAGGGATACCGTTTCTGCGTGAAGTGGGGAATGGTGTTCCTGGCAATACTGGCGGTCATATGCTTTGTCTTTGCACCTGATATCGTCTGGCTGTTCCGTAAGGATGAGGCTGTGGTGGCAGTCGGAAAGGTGGCGCTCCGCTGGCAGGCCTGTGTGCTGCCTCTTTCCGCGCCCATAGTGATAAGCAACATGATGCTCCAGTCCATGGGAAAGGGCGTGAAGGCCACCATAGCGGCATCGGCGAGGAACGGGATATTCTTTATCCCGCTGATCCTGATACTCCCGGCCTTTCTGGGACTTAAAGGAGTGGAGATGACCCAGGCCGTATCGGACGTGCTCACGCTTGCCGTCACACTGCCTCTGGCAATGTCGGAATATAAAAAGATGTAACTATTCAGAATATAAAAATCCAGGAGGAGAGATGATATGAAAAAGAACAGTATCAGCGAACTGCTTTCGGGCAATCCCTATCCCGGAAGGGGGATAATGCTGGGACGCACACCCGACGGAAGATACGCAGTATGCGCGTACTTCATCATGGGGCGCAGCGAGAACAGCCGCAACAGAGTCTTTGTGACTGAAGGCGAAGGCATAAGGACCGAGGCATTCGATCCTGCGAAGCTCAAGGATCCCAGCCTGATCATCTATGCGCCTGTCAGGGTGCTTGGAAATGACACGATCGTTACCAACGGCGACCAGACCGACACTGTATATGACGGCCTTAAGGCAGGGAAATGTTTTGAGGAGGCTTTGAGGAGCAGGGAGTTTGAGCCTGACGCTCCTAACTATACCCCCAGGATCTCCGGCATCATGCATATCGAAAACGGCAGCTACGGCTATTCCATGTCCATACTTAAGAGCAACAACGGGGATCCTTCTGCATGCAACCGTTTCACCTTTGAATATGCGGCTCCAGCTGCAGGCGAGGGCAGGTTCATACACACTTACATGAGCGACGGGGATCCGCTTCCTTCCTTTGAGGGCGAGCCTGAGCTTATAGAGATAGATACAGATGATATCGATAAGCTGGCTTCGGGCATATGGGAGGCCCTGAACGCAGACAACAAGGTCTCGCTTTTTGTAAGGATGATCAATATCGGTGACGGCAGTTATGAGAGCCGTATCATAAACAAGAATAAGGAGGACTGATGATGAAGGAGCTTGAGCTGAAATACGGGTGCAATCCCAATCAGGTGCCGGCGAAGATATTCGTGAACGACGGCAGGGAGCTGCCCATAGAGGTGCTTAACGGCAGACCCGGTTATATCAATTTTATGGATGCGCTCAACGGCTGGCAGCTTGTCCGTGAGCTGAAGGCGGCTACGGGGCTTCCTGCCGCGGCATCTTTTAAGCATGTTTCACCTGCGGGCGCTGCAGTGGGACGTGAGCTTAATGATACCCTTAAGAAGATCTATTTCGTGGATGAGAGCATAGAGCTTTCACCCCTTGCCTGCGCTTATGCGAGAGCCAGGGGAGCCGACCGTATGTCATCCTTCGGTGATTTCATAGCTCTTTCCGATATCTGCGACGTTGCTACCGCAAGGCTCATAAAGCCTGAGGTTTCCGACGGTATCATCGCGCCCGGTTACGAGGAAGAGGCGCTGGAGATACTTAAGGGAAAGAAGAGAGGGACCTATAATATAGTAAAGATAGATCCGGCGTATGTTCCTCAGGCTGTGGAGCATAAGGACGTTTTCGGCATCAGCTTTGAGCAGGGCAGGAATTCCCTTATGATAAACAGCGACTGCCTGAAGGAGATCGTTACGGAGAAAAAGGAGCTTCCTAAGGAGGCTGAAGTAGATCTTCTCATCGCACTGATCACGCTCAAGTACACCCAGTCCAATTCGGTATGCTATGCAAAGGACGGGCAGGCCATAGGTATTGGAGCAGGCCAGCAGAGCCGTATCCACTGTACCAGGCTTGCAGGCTCAAAGGCTGATAACTGGCTGCTGAGACAGTGCCCGAAGGTGCTCGCGCTGGAATTCGTGGACGGTATAAGCAGGGCTGACCGCGACAACAGCATCGATCTCTATATCGGTGAGGACTATATGGATGTGCTTGCGGAGGGCAAGTGGCAGAATATATTCAAGACAAAGCCCGAGGTGTTTACCCGGGAAGAGAAGCAGGAATGGCTTTCAAAGGCCGACGGTGTTGCACTGGGCTCCGATGCATTCTTCCCCTTCAGAGATAATATCGAGAGAGCGGCAAGATCTGGCGTGAAGTATGTGGCCCAGCCCGGAGGATCCAAGAGAGATGATGCGGTGATCGAGGCCTGCAATGAACTGGGCATGGTGATGGCGTTTACCGGTATCAGACTGTTCCATCATTGACGCGGCAGCCTGCGGTTTAAGAAATCCTCAGCATGGAGCGGCTCAAAAGAGCTGCTCCATGTTTTTTATTATGGCTTTGCTGCCGAAGGTCAGCAGAAGGGCATCGGCACCGATGAGCAGCAGTATTATTATCACGCTGACGGCCTGAAGGGGTATCAGCAGAAGCTCATAGAGCAGGAAGGCCAGCCCGCAGAGAAGTATGCTGAAGACTATAGTGACGGCCATATTAAAGAAGCTGTTCAGGTTTCCGCGCAGGGCACTGTATTCATCTTCCCACAGGGTATGGGGAGAGGTGCTGTCCATGTAAAGGCCGACAACAGTAGCCATGATAAGAGCTGCAAGGGCGAGCAGTATGTAAGCCAGATACTGGAAAGCGTCGAAGCCAAGGTATGCGCCGGCGACTATAACGGAAGAGATAAGGAAAGGAGCCGTAATGAATACAGCCACAGCCCCTTTTACCTTAAGCTGGGTCTCGTAGGGGATGGGGATATACTTTATCATATCCACATGCCTGCCCTCACGGGTAAATGCCGTGGTGGCCAGGGTGTTCATGGCGGAAGCTATGAAGGATACCAGGATCACGCCGCAGAGCAGTATGAGTGAAGCACGCTCATAGCCTTCCCTGTAAAGGCTTATGAATTCCTGTATGCTCTCGTTCTTCTTCGTTATCAGGAAAAAGGCGGCGATACCGGCGGGCCAGAGTATATTGATGAACACACAGTTAGAGGAGTAGGCCCTGGTGCGTATGAGTACCAGCCATTCCTTCTTAAAATATGAAGAGAATACGCTTCTTTTCCTGAGGCTCTTCTTCATGCGTTCCATGGAGTTTCTGCGCTTAACGCTTCCGAGAGCGGCAGCGGCATAGAGTCCCGGCTGGTACAGGAAGCGGCCCAGCAGCAGCATGATCCCCACACCGGCGGCATTGCCTGCGATGTAGAGCAGGAGGCTTATGATATCCTGATCAGCAATGGCCCTGCAGAGCAGAGGCGTGGTGAAGAAGATCACATTACATATCTTAAGGAAGAAATTGTTATCGGCAGCCATGGAATTAAGGAAATTATCCATGGTTATGCCGCCCATATCCTTAAAGGACCAGAGAAAGAGGGCTATGAAGATGAGCATCAGCACGGTCCCGCTGCGGTAGAAGACTTTGATGCTGCGCACCTTTTTAAGCACATTCATAAGTATGAGGCTTATGATGGTACAGTAAATGAGTGGCAGCAGGGGAGTGGTTGCCGTTCCGATCACGGCAGCTATGATGGCAACCGGATGAAGGGAGGGCCAGAGGCCGTAGCTTCCCAGCGCCGCGATGAAATAGCCTATGAACATGGAGAGGAGCACCAGGAATTCCATGACGCTCTCTGCCATGAAGGTATGGTTGAATTTAGCGGCCAGCAGTTCCCAGCTCTTTATGGGAAGAGCGGTAAGGTGTTCACGGTCTGCTGAGAAGAACAGGACGTTAAAGACTACCGCCATGCCAAGTATCATCGAGAACGCCGCGATGATATGCATCTCGGCGATGATGCCGTTCACCTTATTGCCCTCGAGTATCATGGCAAGGCTCATGACGTAGCTGAGATAGCCGACAATGATACAGCAGGGCAGCATGATGCAGGTCACCGCTATGATGCCAAGAGCAGTATAGAAGTTCATTTTGACGCCTTCTTCGGGCATGGGCATCTCAAAGTTTGCCCGGTAGGCCCTTACAAGGCTTTTTATGGCCTTCATGCCTTTTCCCCGCCGGTACGCGGGGTGTAGTTTATGAGCTCAAGGAAGATCTCTTCCAGATCCTTACCGGGATTTTGGGCCGAAAGCTCTTCCACTGTGCCCTGATAGAGGGAACATCCGTGGTTCATTATGAGGATGTGGTCACAGAGCTTTTCGGCAACTTCCAGAACGTGAGTGGAGAAGAGGACGCAGTTTCCTTTGGCAGCATGCTCACGCATCATCTGCTTGAGTTCGAAAGCAGCCGAGGGATCCAGACCCGTCATGGGTTCATCCAGGATCCAGGCAGGCGGGTTATGTGTCAGCGCCGCTATGATCATAAGCTTCTGGCGCATGCCGTGGGAATACTCCCTCATCGGAGTGTCCAGGGCATCCGTCATGCCGAAACGTTCGGCCAGATCCGGTACCCTTGCCTGACGGTCCTCATCACTGACATCATAGAGATCGGCTATGAAATTTATATACTGCATCCCGCTGAGCTGAAGGAGCACATCGGGATCATCCGAAACATAGGCAAAGGAACGTTTAGCTTCAAGAGGTTCCTTCAAAATGTCAAAACCGTTCACGGAGGCGCTGCCGGAAGTGGGCTTGAGGATGCCTGTGAGCATCTTTATCACCGTGGTCTTTCCTGCACCGTTCGGACCGGCAAATCCGACGATCTCCCCTTTCCCTATAGAAAAAGAAAGGTCGTCAACGGCCTTTACATCTTTTCCGTATATCATGGTCAGATTCTTTGCTTCGATCATTTTCGTGATCCTCCTTCCGTGTGAAGGCAGGTCATTCGGCGTTATCCTTTCCGAAACCGGCCATTTCAGCTTCGGCCTTATTTTTTGCCTCGGCTATTTTTATAAGACGGGATGCTTCAGCGCTGGCGTCTGCGCTTTTTTTGAGTCTGTCGGACTCGCGAAGCAGTTTGCCGGATCCGATGCCGAAGAAGACTATGAAAGGGATATGAAACACGAGTATGGCAGCGAATTCAACTATCTGAACAGGAGAAAGTCCCGCCTTGAAACGGAGATAGAAAGCGTAGGCCACTGCGATGAACAGGGCCAGGAAGGCAAGGAACATGAGCAAAAAGGCGAGTCCCTGCCTGAAGCAGTGCATCCGTACGCCTGCTTTATCGGAAAAGTCTGCTGGACGGTCTCCGTCTGTGTAGGTTTTCCTCCATATATAACAGTTCATGCTCTGGCCCAGGGATTCCCAGCCGTCATCCACCAGAGCGGAAAAATACAGGGCCTTAGGCATGGTAGGGCAGTCTATGACATATCTTGTCTTTTCCGGCGTATCCTCCACGAAACTGAAATAGAGCATACCGGTCTGGCCTGTGTGCACCAGCTTCAGACCCTCGGAATTACATTCCTCCAGCCAGTATTCCAGATCTCCGGGGACCATATGCCTCAGCCCCGCAAAGAGCTTACGTTTGACTGCCATGTTAGCCTCCTGTAAAGGTGATGATGCCCATGGAAAGCAAATGCCGCTTTGCGTCGCTTCCTTTCCCTTTGCGCCTATCATCATAGCATAAATTATAGTAAGTAACAAGTGTGAACACGCAGGCGGCAGCTGCCTGCAGCTGCCGGGAGCAGGCTTACTGATCGTGGCAGAGTAAAGGAAAAGGGGAGATAATGCGCTAAATTATGTAAACCAATGTGCAGTCTCAGAACGGAGGAAAGAGGGTATTTATAATGTTATGTAAACTATATTATGTAAACCAATAATCTAAAAATAATATTTGATGGCTGTTTTTACTGTGCTTGTATACAACATTATGAAAACTGACCTGCCCGGTTCCTTATCGTAAAAACCGCTATATTACTATATTTTTCTGTGAGTGAAAACCTGCATGTGTAAATATATAATGAATATTTAATAAAATAGAGCATGAGAGGAGTTGAGGTTATGGAAATAAATTATGTAAACCACAATATTCTGCTCATTATTTTATATTTATAATTATCGTAAACCACTTTTACCTCAGGATCTGCCGGCAGGGACATAAAGTGATCGTCATCCGGGACATGAACGGATTGCCGGCAATATTTTACCGGGGGGGCTGCTGTGTGCTGAACAGTACAGGTGACATAATATAATTATGCATTTTCTCTTGAAACGTATGTTCTATTATGATACGATAAAAAAATGAGTGATCAGACGGAGAAAAAACAGGATAAGGGAGTTTCAGGCGGCGAACCGGAGTCAATGAAGAACCCCTCTGACCATGGGGATCAAGAGGAAGAGGGCTGTTCATTGACTATCACGGCTGGACGGGCCGGGAACAATGATATAGATGATGGATTAGACATCCCGGAGGATCTGTACCTGATCCGGCTCTCTGTACGGGAGCTGGTGGAATTCGTGCTGCGTTCCGGGGATATTGATAACCGCAGGACTGTTTCCCCGGAGAAGGCGATGCAGGAGGGAGCAAAGCTTCACAGGAAGATCCAGCGCAGTATGGGAGCGGGTTACAGCGCAGAGGTAAGTCTGAATTATACACATGTAACGGAAAGGTATGCCATAAGGCTGGACGGCAGGGCCGACGGCATAATAGACGAGCGTATAGCGGAGATCCCGGAGCTTATGTCCAATCAGCTCTCCTTTGACAGTTTTATAGCGGGAGGAGAGACAGCCTATATAACGATAGACGAGATAAAATGCGTGAACCGGAGCCTCAGGGGGATCCGAAAGCCCGAAGAAGTCCATCTTGCCCAGGCCAAGGTTTATGCGTATATCTATGCGCTTAAAAACAGGCTTCCCATTATAAGGGTGAGGATGACCTACTGCAGCATAAAGAACGGGGATATGAAGTATTTCTTTGAGGAGTACAGCTTCAGCAGCCTCAGGGAGTGGTTTGATTCCCTTATGGCTTCCTACATGAAATGGGCAGACAGGGAATGGGAGTGGAGACAGCTCAGACAGGCCTCCATAAAGCAGCTGGATTTCCCTTTTGAATACCGTAAGGGACAGAAGGAGCTTGCTTCAGAGGTGTACAGGACCATCAGGGACGGCCGCAAGCTTTTCCTTGAGGCGCCCACCGGGGTGGGTAAGACCGTGAGCACTCTTTTCCCCGCTGTTAAAGCTATGGGAGAGGGACTGACGGAGCGGATCTTTTATCTTACGGCCCGGACCATAACCAGGGGAGTGGCTTCCGATACCATTGAGCTTATGCGCGGGAAGGGGCTCAAGCTGAAGAGCATCACCATAATCGCCAGGGATAAGATCTGCCCTCTGGAAAAGGCGGAATGCAATCCCGAAGCCTGCCCCTATGCCAGAGGGCACTATGACAGGGTTAATGACGCCATATTCGATACGATCTGCAAAAAAGATCATATAGGACGCAATGAGCTGACAGAGGCTTCGGAAGCCTATAAAGTCTGTCCGTTTGAACTAAGTCTTGATTTGAGTTTGTTCGCAGATGCAATAATATGCGACTATAATTATGTTTTTGATCCCCATGTCTGCCTCAAGAGGTATTTTGCGGAGGGGAACAGAGGTGATCATGTCTTTCTGGTAGATGAGGCTCATAATCTCGTTGACCGCGGCCGTGAGATGTACAGTGCGGAGATATGCAAAGAGGATTTTTTAAGACTGAAGAGGAAGTTGAACGATGAATTGACGGAAATAACCCTTAAGGAGAGCAGGCAGAGGCGTAAAAACAGGCTTATGCCCCTGCTCATGAAGGTGATCAGGGAATTGGAACGATGTAACCTGGAACTTTTAATATTCCGGAAAAGGTGTGAAAAATATAGGATCGAGGAAGATGTTGACCGACTTGCGGGGCTGATCCAGGGATTGTATACCTCCCTTAACGAGCTCCTGGAGGAGGAAGACGGGGTTAAATCGAGAGATGAGGTGTTAGAGTTTTTCTTTTTAATATCGCACTTCCTTTTAATTTACGAAAGGCTGGATGTTAACTACAAGATTTACACAGAATGTCGAGAAGATGGTGAATTTTGTTTAAAACTTTTTTGCATCAATCCAAGGGAAAATCTTATCGAATGCATGTCAAAGGGCCGTTCCACGGTGCTTTTCTCTGCAACTTTACTCCCAATTAAATATTTCAAGGAAATTCTTGGTGGAAAAGATGGTGATAACGCTATATACGCAGAATCTTCATTTAACAAAGACAAGCTAAATCTCCTCATCGGACGGGATCTGAGCAGCAGATTCCGGCAGAGAAGCCGGGAAACCTACCTGCGTTATGCACAATATATAAAAGAGATCGTAAGTGAAAAATGTGGAAACTACATGATATTTTTTCCTTCATATGCTTTTATGTCCGAGGTCTACGAATTGTTCATAACTCTTTTCCACAACCAGGAGGCCATGGAATGCCTAATACAAAAGGAGAATATGAGTGAAGAGGAACGTGAAATTTTTCTTGCAAGATTTTCGCGTACCTCCCTTGCAATGTATGACAAAGATGTTGAAAACTCTGTGGATAAAGTGTTGATAGGTTTCTGCGTCCTGGGCGGCGTTTTCTCGGAAGGGATAGATCTGAAGGAGGATGCCCTGATCGGGAGTGTGATCGCCGGTTTCGGCCTGCCGGGAGTATGCTGTGAGCGTGAGATCATCAAGGAGTTTTTCGGAAGCGAGGGCTATGATTATGCTTACCGCATCCCGGGGATGAACAAAGTACTCCAGGCGGCCGGCAGGGTCATCAGGACGGAGAAGGACAGAGGAATAGTTGCCCTGCTGGACGACCGCTTTCTTGAACGCTCCAGCATGAGGATGTTTCCCAGGGAATGGGCAGGATATACCGTAACGGATATAAGAGGCATAGCTGATGAACTGGCAGAGTTCTGGGATGAGATCTGATTGACCGTAGACGAGTTTTGTGATATGATACTCCTTCGATTACTTTAATAATATATGAAAAGAAGATCTTTTGGATGAAGAAAGCAAAGGATATTTGAAGGGAGGAGCGATTATGTGGGCATATGAAAGCGTTTTTTACCAGATCTATCCCCTTGGTTTCTGCGGAGCACCCTATGAGAATGACGGTGTGGCGCAGTCCAGGATACTGAAGGTACTTGACTGGATCCCTCACATTAAGAAGCTTGGCTGCAATGCTATCTACTTCTCGCCTGTATTTGAATCCGATACCCATGGCTATAATACCAGGGATTACACGAAGATCGATACAAGGCTCGGGACCAACGAGGATTTTAAGACTGTCTGTGACGCTCTTCATAAGGAAGGGATCAAGGTTGTGCTGGACGGTGTTTTCAATCATGTGGGCCGCGGCTTTTTCGCCTTCCAGGATGTACTTAAGAACAGGGAGTCCTCCCCTTATGTGGGCTGGTTCAACCGTATAGATTTCGGAGGAAACTCCAATTACAATGACGGACTCTGGTATGAGGGCTGGGAAGGCAATTTTGACCTTGTAAAGCTGAACCTTCGTAATGAAGATGTCATCCAGCACATCTTCAGCGCAGTTGACGGCTGGATAAAAGAATTCGATATAGACGGCATAAGGCTTGACGTGGCTTACTGCCTGGATCGCGAGTTCCTGAGAAGACTCAGGGAGTTCACCGATTCAAAAAAGGAAGATTTCTTCCTGCTGGGTGAGGTGCTCCACGGCGAGTACGGACGGATGCTGAACGAGATGCACATCCATTCCCTTACCAATTACCAGTGCTACAAGGGGATCCATTCGGCATTCAACAGCTCCAACATGTTCGAGATAGTCCATTCCCTTATGAGGCTCTTCGGCCCCGAGGACTGGACCGTATGCAGGGGTGCACATCTGCTCTCCTTTGCGGATAATCACGATGTCAGCCGCATAGCTTCCCTGATACAGGACGAGAACTGCCTGCCTCTCGTTTATGCGATGGTATTCGGCATGCCCGGCATACCCTGCGTATATTACGGAAGCGAGTGGGCGGCAAAGGCCCTCAAGTCACAGGGAGATCCCGCGCTCAGGCCCTGCTTCGAAAAGCCTGAATGGACTGCACTTTCCGAATATATCTCAAAGCTTGCCGAAGCAAAGAAGAACAGCCGGGCACTTAATTACGGCGGCATGAGGAATGTGCTCCTCACGAATAAGCAGTGCATCTTTGAGAGAAAGTGTGACAGTGAACGTGTGATGGTAGCCATCAATATGGACTCCGCGCCCTATACGGCGCATTTTGACGCAGGCTGCGGCATGGCAAAGGATCTGATAAGCGGGCAGGATCACGATTTCGGCTGAGGCTCCGAGCTTCCTCCCTACAGTGCATCCTTCTGGCTGATGGAAAGATAAATATAATAAGAAAGTCCGCTGACCGAATTGGAGGGGGACAATACAAATAACAGGAGAAAAATGATGAGAGAACTGGCCAAGACTTACGATCCGGCGGGGATAGAGGACAAGCTCTATCAGAAGTGGCTGGAAAAGAAATATTTTCATGCGGAGGTGGATGAGAGCAAAAAGCCCTTCACCATAGTCATTCCTCCTCCGAACATCACCGGGCAGCTGCACATGGGGCACGCCCTTGACGAGACCCTTCAGGACATACTGATCCGTTTCAAGCGCATGCAGGGCTATAATGCCCTCTGGCAGCCCGGCACGGATCATGCTTCCATAGCTACCGAGGTAAAGATCATCGAGAAGCTTAAGGAAGAGGGCATAAGCAAGGAAGACCTGGGTCGCGAGAAGTTTCTTGAGCGTGCCTGGGAGTGGAAGAGAGAGTACGGCGGCAGGATAGTGAACCAGCTGAAGAAGCTGGGAAGCTCCTGCGACTGGGACAGGGAACGCTTCACCATGGATGAGGGCTGCAACAAAGCCGTCAACGAGGTGTTTGTCCGCATGCATGAAAAAGGCTGGATCTATAAAGGATCCCGCATCATAAACTGGTGCCCGGTATGTAATACCTCCATATCGGATGCCGAGGTTGAATACGAGGAGCAGGCCGGACATTTCTGGCATATCAAGTATCCTGTCCTTAACGATGACGGCAGTGAGAGCGGCGAGTATATCGAGTTCGCGACCACACGTCCCGAGACCATGCTGGGCGATACCGCCGTGGCAGTGCATCCCGAGGATGAAAGATATAAGGATCTTGTGGGCAAGAAGCTGATGCTTCCCCTGATGAACAGGGAGATACCCGTGGTGGCTGATGAATACGTTGACAGGGAGTTCGGTACCGGCGTGGTCAAGATCACCCCGGGCCATGACCCTAACGACTTTGAGGTGGGCAAGCGCCATAACCTGCCTGTGATAAACGTGCTGAATGATGATGCCACCATCAACGAAAACGGCGGAAAGTTCTGCGGCATGGACAGATACGAAGCCAGAAAGGCCATAGTAAAAGAGCTTGAGGAACTGGGGCTTTTAGTGGGCATCGAGGACCATACCCATAACGTGGGCACACATGACCGCTGCGGCACCACCGTTGAGCCTCTTGTAAAGGCACAGTGGTTCGTGAAGATGGATGAGCTCATCAAGCCCGCAAGGAGGGCTGTCAAAGAGGGAGAGATCCGTCTCGTTCCCGAGAGCATGCAGAAGACCTATTTCAACTGGGTTGACAATATCAGGGACTGGTGTATATCAAGACAGCTCTGGTGGGGCCACAGGATCCCCGCATATTACTGCGACAAATGCGGTGAGACAGTGGTGGCTGCCTCTGCGCCGGCTAAGTGCCCGAAGTGCGGCTGCGAAAAGCTGAGCCAGGATCCCGATACCCTGGACACCTGGTTCTCCTCTGCGCTCTGGCCCTTCTCGACCCTGGGCTGGCCCGAGAAGACGAAGGAACTGGAATACTTCTATCCCACGGACGTGCTGGTAACGGGTTACGACATCATCTTCTTCTGGGTCATAAGGATGATCTTCTCCGGTTACGAGCAGATGGGGGAGAAGCCCTTCAAGACCGTGTTCTTCCACGGACTTGTCAGGGATGCGCAGGGCAGGAAGATGAGTAAATCCCTGGGGAACGGCATCGATCCCCTGGAGATCATCGCAAAGTACGGCGCGGATGCGCTGAGGCTTACACTGGTGACCGGCAATGCCCCCGGAAACGACATGCGTTTCTATAATGAAAGAGTGGAGGCCAACCGGAACTTTGCAAATAAGATATGGAACGCTTCACGTTTCATCATGATGAACATGGAGGAGGAGCCCAAGGCCCCTGCGGCCGGGGAACTGGAGGCGGCTGACCGCTGGATCATCTCAAAGGCGAACGACCTGGTCCGCGATGTCACCGAGAACATGGAGAAGTACGAGCTGGGTGTGGCGGTCCAGAAGATCTACGATTTCATCTGGGACGAGTTCTGCGACTGGTACATAGAGATGGTGAAGCCCAGGCTTTATGATAAGGAGAACGGTACTTCCAGGAATGCGGCCATGTACACCTTAAAGAGCGTGCTCACAGATGCGCTGAAGCTGCTCCATCCCTATATGCCTTTCGTGACGGAAGAGATATTCTGCAACCTGCAGAGCGATGAGGAATCAATAATGGTAAGCCCCTGGCCTCTGTATTCCGAAGATAAGAACTATGCGAAGGAAGAGGCGGAGCTTGAGAGCATCAAGGAAGCCATCAGGGGAATAAGGAATGCCAGGACAGGCATGAACGTTCCTCCGTCAAAGAAGGCAAGACTCTATGTGGTCAGTGAACTGGCGGAAAAGAGAGAGAGCTTCGAAGCCAACAGAGCCTTCTTTAACAGCCTCGCGGGTGCCTCCGAGGTCATAGTCTCCGAAGATAAGAGCGGCATCACCGAGGAGTGTGTCTCCGTGGTGATCCCTCATGTCAATATCTATATCCCTCTGGGAGAGCTCGTTGACATCGAAAAGGAGAAGGAGCGCCTTAAGAAGGAGGAGGAGAGACTTCAGTCCGAGATCGCCAGGGCTGAGGGAATGCTTAAGAATGAGCGCTTCATAAGCAAGGCTCCGGCTGCCAAGATCGAAGAGGAAAAGGGGAAGCTTGAAAAGTACAGCCGCATGCTGGCACAGGTCAGGGAGCAGCTGCAGGCCCTCGTGTAACACAGAGTAAACATAATATCATTATAATCTATTGATATTTTTTCCGTGATTGGGTATTATGTTAATACTTGTTTGGAGGATGCCATGATAACTTTTGAGGAAGAACTGAAAAAGTTTCACAGAAGTCTTGAGCTGGAAGAGACCGAGAGCACGATCTACAGCCAGGATAATACCGATATGATGGATCTTTTTATGGATATCGCAGCGGAAAAAGATCAGGAAGCCATGAGTGATCAGGGAGCAGCGAATGGAATGCTATAACTGCGGATGTCCTTTATCGGAGCTTGATTATTGCACAAACTGCGGCGCAGACGTTAAACGTTACAAGAAGATAATATATACTTCAAACAGGCTTTATAACGAAGGCCTGGAAAGGGCGGGGGTCCGGGATATGTCCGGAGCCATCAGGGCCCTGAGAGAGTGCCTTAAGTGCAATAAGTCACATGTTGATGCAAGAAATCTGCTGGGACTTATCTATTATGAGACGGGGGAGGCTGTGGCCGCCTTCGTGGAATGGGTCGTCAGCATGAACATCCGTCCCGAAAAGAACGTGGCGGATGAGTATATCAACATGGTGCAGGCTGACAGGGGACGGCTTGATACCATTAATGCAACTTTAAAAAAATATAATCTGGCCCTTAATTACTGTCACCAGGGAAGCAATGACCTGGCGGTGATACAGCTTAAAAAGGTGCTTAGCCTGAACCCCAAGTTTGCCAAGGCGCACAGACTCCTGGCCCTTCTCTATATGGAAAGGGCGGACTGGGACAGAGCACGGAAGGAGCTTGACAGGTGTCTGCGCATAGACGTGGGTGATGTGGATGCCATGCGCTATCTCCAGGAGATACGCATACAGACACAGCCGGCAGATGAAAAGCAGGGCAGGAAAAAGCGCAAGCGGGAGGAGACGGCCCAGGTATACCGGGGCAGCGGCAATGACATGATCATCCAGCCGGTGCCGACCAAGGAACCTCTGGGGCTTCATGTTTTCCTGCAGATAGGCTTCGGACTGCTGCTGGGAGCGCTGGTCACCTACTTCCTTCTCATGCCGGCAAGAGAGGCGGCCGTCCGCGGGGAGGAGAGCGAAAAGCAGAAGAGCGTCAGCGAGGAGATCGACGTAAAGAATGTGGAGATCACCGACCTGAATGCCAGGATAAAGGAACTGGAAGAGAACCTGCAGCAGAAGGATGAGCAGCTGGGTGAGTACGGTTCCGAGGGCACCACGGCCCAGGCCAATGACCATCTTGAAGCTGCGGCCTATGCTTATCTGGATCCGGGGCAGGATGTGCTGACCGTTGAGCAGTTCCTCGGTATGATACCGAAGGAATATGTGGATGAAAAAGCGTCCACGGAGTTCCTGGATCTGTACAAGTTCCTGAACGGGGCCATAGGTGATTCGGTTGCTTCGGACTATTATGACTCCGGACTTGAGGCCTACAGGCAGCAGGATATGAAGCTGGCGGCAGAGCATCTGGCGAAGGCCTGGCAGTACGACAGCAGCAATTCGGATGCGTTGTATTTTCTGGGAATGGCATATTTTTACCAGGGAGATAATGCGGCGGCGACGGAGTGCTTTGAGAAGCTGATAAGCACATTCCCCGACAGTCCGCAGGTAGACAAGGCAAAGCTTCATCTCGAAGAGATGCAGAATCAGTAAGTGGTTGAATAAAGGGAGGAAAGATCATGAAAACGGTTAAGATCAAGCAGAAGAACACTGAAAAGAAGGATGTGGCCGGTATCATCATCGGACTCATGTTCTTTGCCATGCTGGCGGCAGTAGTCTATTTCGTGGCGGACAGCCTTATAATCAGCCGCGAGATCACTGCAGAGAATATCTCTAAGGACTGGCATTACACAAAAAACGTCGGAGAGGATGAGACCACTCACTGGACCTTTTCTCCTGACGGGTATGCGACTACCTATAAGATGAACAACAATACCAAGATCAAGTCCGACGAGGTGAGATACACCTATACCATCGATCCTCCCGAGGAGGGCAAGACCCATCCCGTTATCCATGTCACCCCTGATGACAGGTCGATGACAAAAGCAGAGAGGGAAGCAGGCCGCTTCGGTATCAGGGTCACCAGGGTGACTAAGGCCGAGATGGACGTGGAGTTCATCTATGACCGTTTCACTACCGAGACCACCAGACTTACCACTAAGCTGTTCTGATGGCAGAAGAGAACATAATAGAACTGAGAAATGTCACAAAGCGCTTTGAGGACGACGGGTCCATAGCCGTAAAGGATATGAACCTGGCAGTGCGCAGAGGCGAGTTTGTGACATTTTTAGGGCCTTCGGGCTGCGGGAAGACTACCACCCTCAGGATGATAGCGGGCTTTGATACGCCTACCTCCGGGAGCATCCTGCTCAACGGCAGGGACATCACGGCGCTGCCTCCCAATAAAAGACCGATAAACACGGTCTTCCAGCGCTATGCGCTTTTCCCGCATCTCAACATATATGACAATATCGCCTTCGGGCTTAAGCTGAAGAAGCTTCCCGAGGATGAGATAAGAGAGAAGGTCACCCGCGTCCTTGAGATGGTGGATATGGCCGGTTTTGAAAAGAGAAATACACAGACCCTCTCGGGCGGACAGCAGCAGCGTGTGGCTATTGCCAGGGCCATAGTCAACGAGCCCGAAGTGCTGCTCCTGGATGAACCGCTGGGAGCCCTGGATCTGAAGCTCAGGATGGGGATGCAGCGTGAGCTGATGCGCATAAAGAAAGAGGTGAACATCACCTTTATCTATGTCACCCATGACCAGGGCGAGGCCCTTACAATGTCGGACCGCATAATCGTCATGAACAAGGGCATAATCCAGCAGGAGGGGGATCCCGTAAGCATCTATGACGAACCGCAGAACGCCTTTGTGGCTGACTTCATCGGTGAGAGCAATATCATAGACGGGATAATGCTGAAGGACTGTCTCGTGCGCATACAGGGCATCGACGTGGAATGCGTTGATACCGGCTTTGAACCGAACGAGAAGGTTGACGTGGTCATAAGGCCCGAGGACCTTGTGGTGACTGAGCTGGGAGCAGGCTTTACTGACGGCCTTGTCACCGAGGTCACCTATGAGGGAGCCTATTATGATATAAGAGTGCAGGCGGCGGATTACGAATGGCACCTGCAGAGCAATGTTTCGGCTATGCCCGGGACCAGAGTGGGTATATCCATTCTGCCCGAGAACATACAGATAATGCACAAACCCAGATCCTCTGACGAGGAGATACTAAAGAAGGATTAAGAAATGGTAAAGGCTTTGGCCATGAAGAAAGGGGCTGATAATGGATAGGAACAGGAGGAGGCAGCTTCTGGCGCTCCCCTATGTCGCCTGGTCCATTCTCTTTACACTGATACCGCTCTTCGTTATCCTGCGCTACGCTATGGTGGATAAGGAAGGGCATTTCACCGTATCTTACATTTTTGCGTTTCTCTCATCGGTAAATGCAAAGGCATTTTTGATTTCACTTGAAATAGCTGTCATATGCACGGTGATCTGTGTGCTGCTGGCCTATCCGCTTGTAATGGTGGTGAGGCGGCTGAAGATCTCCCGTATGAGCTTCATGCTCTTTTTTCTGATAATGCCCATGTGGATGAACTTCATACTCCGCATGCTGGCCCTTCAGATGATACTCTCCAGCAACGGCATACTGAACATGCTGCTGGGTTTTCTGGGGTTCCCCCCCCTTCAGATCGCAAATACAAATACCGCTGTTATCATAGGCGTGGTCTACGACTACCTGCCCTTCATGATGCTGCCCATCTTCAACACCATTTCCGATATAGGAGAGGATGTGCTGGAGGCGGCAAGGGATCTTGGAGCGGGACCTTTTACAGTGTTCAGACGGGTCATACTGCCTATGTCCCTGCCGGGGCTAAAGAGCGGTATAACCATAGTCTTCGTGCCCTCCATGACATCCTTCGTGATCGCCGATATACTGGGAGGAGGAAAGATACAGCTCATAGGAAATATCATCGAGCAGGAGTTCACCAGATCCAGTAACTGGAATCTGGGAAGCGGCCTTTCCGTGTCGCTGATGCTCTTTATGCTCATCAGCATGACCTTTACCATTAAGGACGAGATACTGACCAAACGGCCGGCGGAGGAGATATCCGAGGAAGAAAAGGCGGAGCCCAGAGTGGTGGGAGACGGAGTTTCCAGGAGGACAGTGCTGTGAAAAAACGACTGGTCGACTTTATAAGCCGCTTCTATTTCATACTGATAATGATATTCCTATACGCGCCCATACTGGTGATGGTGGCCTTATCTTTTAATGATTCCCGCTCGAGAGTGGTGTGGGGCGGTTTTACCCTGCGCTGGTACGGCACTCTCTTCTCCAACAGGCAGATAAGGGAAGCGCTCCTGATGACAGTGGGACTGGCGCTGCTTTCATCCTTCATAGCGCTTATCATAGGCGGCGCGGCAGCCTTCGGCATCCATGCCATGAGACGCAAGGGCTATGTGGTCATGATGGGCATCACCAATATACCTCTGCTGAATGCGGATATAGTCACCGGCATCTCGCTGATGCTCTGGTTCATACGCTTTATACCCCTGGGCTTCAACAGTGTGCTCATAGCCCATGTGACCTTCAACATACCGTATATAATACTGGCGCTGTTACCGAAGATAGAACAGATGAACCGTTCCATCTACGAGGCCAGCCGTGATCTCGGCGCATCTGCTGCCAGGGGATTCTTTACCATGATACTGCCCCAGCTGGCAGGCGGGATAATCTCCGGCTTCTTCATGGCGGTGACCATGTCCATGGACGATTTCATGATCACTTACTTTACCAAGGGGGCAGGTGTCAATACACTGTCCACCATGATCTACGGAGAGATAAGAAAGGGCATCAAGCCCGAGATGTACGCTCTCTCCACGGTGATATTTGCCGTGGTGTTCGTGATACTGCTCATAGTAAATTTTTCCCCTGCAAATAAAAAAGCGGGAAATAAAAGGGAGGGAATGATATGAAAAAGAAACTGCTGCTGCCGATGCTGGCGGTACCGCTGGCTCTTGCGGCCTGCGGAGGAAACGGCGGGGAGACAAGGACTCTCACCGTGTTCAACTACAGCGAGTACATGGATCCCGAGGTGATCGAAATGTTCACCGAGGAGACAGGGATCGAGATCAAATACGAAGAGGCGCTGACACCTGAGGATATGTACACCAAGTACAAGGCCGGAGGCATTTCCTACGATCTGCTCTGCACCTCGGATTATATGCTTAACAGACTCATCAGTGAAGGTGAAGCGCAGGAGGTTGATTTCTCCTCCTTCGAGTACGGCGGAAACATCGGGCAGAGATACTGGGATTTCGCGGCGGAGTACGATCCGGGCAATAAGTATACCCTGCCTTATTTCTGGGGCACCGTGGGTATCCTTTATGATACCACGAAGGTCCACGGCCCCATAGACAGCTGGGAGGTGCTCTTTAACGGTGAATATGCAGGTGACATCATCATGCAGAATTCCGTTATGGACAGCTATATCGTGGCGCTGAAATATCTGGGCTATTCCATAAATACCACGGACAGGGATGAGATACAGGCGGCACAGGATCTGCTCATCAGCCAGAAGCCGGACGTGGCCGCATATCTGGTGGATGAGGCCAGGGATGAGGTGGTGGCAGGCAACGCTGCAATGGCTGTGGTATATTCGGGAGAGGCATACCTTGGCCGGGAATACAATCCCAACCTGGATTACGTTATCCCCAAAGAGGGTACGGAGATCTGGCTGGACAGCTGGATGGTCACAAAGAACTGCAAGGATACCGATGCCGCAAAGCAGTTCCTGGATTTCCTCTGCCGTGAGGATGTGGCAGCCATGAACTTCGAGTATATCTACTATTCTACCCCCAATGAGGCGGTGCTTGAGTCTCTTTCCGACGAGGAACGCTCCGATCCCGCGCTGGCCCCGGATCCGGATGCGACGGATAACTGCGAAGTCTGTATACAGAACGATGCTGCGACCACCGAGCTCCTTAACGAGCTCTGGAAGGAACTGAGGGCGAACTGATCTTGGGTAAGAAGAGATACGAAACCGAATTTAAGGTACTCTACGGAGAGGAGCTGGACGATGAGCTGCTCTACAGGATCTTTGTGGGCGACCAGGAGATATATGCCTGGGACGCGGAGTACATAGGAGAATTCGAAAACCTGAGAAAACGCTATTACAAGTTTAAAAAGAGCATAGTCTGCCTTATGGACGGGGAGGAGCTTGTGGGCTATATCTGCTTCTTTCCGGTTGAGGAGGATATGTGGAGACGCATTGTCTGTCCGGGCGAAGACGATATCAGATGGGATGAGGACCACATTTACGAGCTCATCCCCGATGACGATATAGGCCCGGATGATATCCCCGGAGATCCTCATCCGGAGCGAAGGATCCTGTATGATGAAAAGAACGGATACAGGATAGAGAACTTCGACGAGGAGGAAGAGGATGAGG
>JAFWWB010000034.1 GCA_017518185.1 Lachnospiraceae bacterium | reverse complement strand
CGACAGGGCGACCGCCTGGCTGACCGCCCCGGAGTTCTCGGAGACCCACAGGCCCGTGTTCCTAGAGAGGGACGAGAGGACCGGATCCAGGGAGGGGGAGCACAAGAGCATCGAGGCCTCCCTGGCATCCTTATAGTAGTCAAAATGTTCCCCCTCTATACCATAGGCAAGGGTGTCCCTGAATTTCCTGTCTGTATACATGAGCTGCATATATTTAAGACATGCCTTCGCCTGTTCCTCCGAAGCTGCCGCATTTATCGCAATAAGAGAGCCCTGCTGGGTCGACCGTGACATATTGGGGCCGATAAATCTTACCAGCTTCACATTAAAGCCTATCGTTTCCCTGTCAGACCAGCCCTTAAAGCCGGTCCACGCCGTTCCGGTACGTACAGGACATTTAATGGAATAAGGCACCTCTTCAACAGCTGCCGCATCAGGATTGATATATCCCGCCTCATACCATTCATGCATCTTGCGAAGCATTCCCACATACTCCTCATCATCAAAAACAGGGATTATCCTTGTACCCTCGGACGTTCCTGCCTTACTGTAGGGAATAACAAGATAATTGCCTACTATACGCTCATGCACCTGGAACAGACCTGCAACGCCGCCTTTCGAGATATAAAAGGGGTAATCGCCCGGATTATCCTCCTTCCAGGCTTTGAGCAGGGGCTCCAGCTCCCCGAAGCTCATCTCCTCCGGAAGCGTCAACCCCTTTTCTGTTTCAAAATAATCACTGTTGAGACGGAAGAAAACCTCCGCCCCCAGATCCTTAAGCATCGGTACGCCGTAGATCCTTCCCTTGAGAGTCCCTGTCTCCCACCACGGATCGACGGATGAATACAGCTCAGGGGCTTCCGTCTTCACCAGCTCCGATATGTCATAGTAATATCCCCTTCCTGCATTTACGTCAAAGTTATTGCACCAGTCAGAGCTGAAGGTCATGTCATAGTATTCACCTGTAGTCTGATCCAGCTCAAACTGCTCAGGTGTTTTATAGATCATCTTTACGGTAACACCGATCCTTTCAGCGGATATCCTGTTTGCCGCCTCCAGAACCTTCTCCAGGTCATCGGGTGCATTTCCATCCGGAGTATAGGTCCACCATATAAGCTCTGTCGGCGCGCCGGTCCTGTCATCCTCCACCTTTTCCCCGCATCCCGTACATAAGAACGCGGTCATAAGGGCAAGAAATGCCACGGTCAGCCAGCGGCGCAGCCATTTTTTACCGGATAAAACGCATCTGCCATTATTTGATCTTCCCATAACACACCCCATCCTCAGACATTTAGTCTGCCATTTCCCTTTAATATCATTCCCGGCAGCTCAGGCAATAATTCTACCTTAATGCCTGCCCCCATGTCAAGGAGTCCTGAAGGCGGTAGGATAATCGGGAAGCACCGGTAAGCAGGGAATCGTTCCTTAGAAATATATTTCATGAATGTCGTACTTATGGTATGATCAGACTGTGGTACCGCCTGCAAAAGGTGCCGTACGTTATGATTTATCGAAGAACGGAGATCGGTGAGCATGCGTTATATTTTAGAGGATAATGTATTCATAAGTAAATGGAAGAATATGGTTCTGTGCCGGATCGGGGATCAGAAAAAAGGCTTCCGTCTGAGCCCGGAGGAATATAAGGAGCTCAAAAGCTGCGACGGCAGAACCGAGCATGCTGCAGGTAATACTCTGTACGGGCTGGAGGCGCTCCGCGTGATCAGGCGCTGCAGGGAGGAAGAAATGTGCCTGAAGCCGGTACAAATTAATGAATATCCGAATATTTTCATCGCCAATATCGACTGGACGATCACGGATCGCTGCAATTACAATTGTCTGCATTGCTTCCATGCTTCAGACAACAAAATGCAGCGGGAGGAATTCTCCCTTGAGGAGGCCTTCCGGCTTCTGTCCGGGGCAAGGGAATGCGGGATCCGCGGGATCCGCCTTACCGGCGGTGAACCGACACTCTGGCCCTGGTTCTGGGAGCTTCTTCAGGAGCTTCGGGATCATGGTCCTATGCTCAAAACACTTATCACCAACGGAGCTCTGCTGGATAAAGAAGCGGTCGACAGGATCAGGATGCTGCATCCTGCCGCGGAGATCATGATCTCCTTTGACGGTATCGGCGCCCATGACTGGCTGAGACAGCACGAGGGCAGCGAGGAACGCGTAAAAGAGGCAATAAGGCTCTGCAAGGAAGCAGGACTGCGTGTCAAGATAAATATGAACGTAAACCGCAGGAACCGGGCTGTCATCCACGATTCCGTAAATATGCTGGCAGGCTTAAGGGTGGACGAGATCCGTATCATCAAAACTACCGAGGCTCCGCGGTGGCAGCTGAACCAGGCGGACAATTCCCTGTCTGTCGATGAATACTATGACTTTTCCTGCCGCTTTGCTGAGAAGTATAAAGAGAGCGGACTTACAATACCTGTTACGATCTGGCAGAGCTTATATCTTAACGGACATAAAAAGGTCTTCAGTATCCTTCCGGTCAAGTCGTCCGTATCCGGCTGCCGCGATGACGCTTATATCTGTAATGCCATGATGAGGAAGATCTCCATTCAGGCAAATGGAGATATCATCCCCTGCGCGCCTCTGGCAGGACTCTTCACCCTCCGTAATATACACATGGGAAATGTCCGGCATGAAGGCCTGCAGAAGCTACTCACCGCAGGGCCTTTGGTGGAGCAGATAACCAGGACAGTCGGTGCAAAACGAAGGGCAGACCTGAAATGCGGAGGCTGCAGATATTTTAATAACTGCCAGGGAGGCTGCCCCGCGCTTGGGATGCTCTTTCACGGAAGCCTGCTTTCGGCTGATGATTATAAATGTGCTTTTTTTGAAAAGGGCTGGAATGACCGTTTCTCAGAGGTACTGGAGGGATGGAGAAATATAAATCCCATTATGCAGGAAGCATGAGGTACAGTTCAGGAGGTGATGGCTATGCTTGGAATCTGGTTTAATAATGACGATTTCAGCGTCAGAGGGAATAAATATGATGATCTTGAACTGCTCATGCGATCCGGTTTTACCGATCTTTTTATCCTGATCAAGGGCGTGAGTAATGATGTGAGGAACAACCCGGCGACTTTTCCTTACACGGACCGGCTGTTCCGGGAGGGCTCGCGTCTCGGTTTTCGCACCCACGGGGTTTTCATATGCAGCGCTGACAAAAGCTATACTGAACGGTATCCTGAAAGAACGGACGTCAATCTTTTCGGGATCAGAAAGCGGGGCATGATCAACCATCTGGACGACCGCTACCGGTATCATATGACAGAAGCCATACTGACAGCCGCGGAGCTGCTCCCTATGGACGGTATCCAGCTTGACCATCTGCGGTTCAGACATATCGTGAACGGCTGGAGCCCTGATGAGGAAGACGTTTACGCTTCATACGGAGTACGTGTTGATGAGCTGAAGAATGAAATGAAAACTCTCTATGATATTTATAAGCCTGACAGAAATCTGGCATCTGTAATTCAGCGCTTTGAAGAGGGTGATCCGCAGCTTATCGCCTTTTCCGAGGCAAGAAGAAGCATACTCCGGGATTTCACCGGCTGCATCACGCAGGAATTACGCAGGCAGCTGCCGGATAAGGAGCTGAGCATCGCTATGATGCCGGCAGGGCTGGAGCCTGCAAAATACAGCACCTCGTTGCTTTATTATGGTCAGGACTACCGGGATCTTCTGCCCCTGGCCGACCACCTGTTTCCCATGGCCTACGCCTCGTCATTCGATAAAGGCACCGACTGGATCGGTGAGATCGCAAGGGCGGCTGCCCGTAAGGTCCCCGGCGCTGTTATCGGATTGGAGTGCGACTTACGTACCGGCAGTGAGCTGCTGGCGGATCTTAACATAATACGCGGACAGGCGAAGGCAGGGATATCCCTTTTTCGTTACGGCAGGATGGTTCTTGCCCTTCGTGACGGGGAGGATACCCTTCTCTATAACACCTATCCGGGAGCTGTAACACGTCTGATCCTTAAGGATGGAACATCTGAATCCGTCACGGACTGCTCCATTGGTGATTCTTCCACGCTTCGGATCAAGGGACACTATGATCTGATACGTCCCTTTGGCTCCTTTACCGATCACAGTGGAGCTTACTATGAAGGGGAGCTGTGTATAGCATACAGTGACGCACTGAAGAGCTGCCGCAGCCCGGGGCAGGATACCCTCTGACCCCCCGGCATTATAAAGTATATCAATGCTGATGATCTCAGGCTCATCCGTCAGGCAGCTCCTTCAGCATTGCGGTCATCTTCGCCGCCCCGCAGTCATTCAGATGATCCGTATCCGCAAAATCAGTGACAGGATCAAATGCCTGAGACGCAAAAAGATCCATTAGCAGGGGACGGGCTTCCACCGGTATCAGCCCGAGCTGCCGCATGTACCCCTCCTTGAGTCCCGGATCCAGAGTCTGCCTGTAATAACGGTTGGCAGGGAATACTATCATGGACAGGGAAACCCCCTTCTTCTTACACAGATCTGCTAACCTCTGCAGAATACCGGTATTCTCCGTATAGCTTTCCCGGTGCGAAAGCAGCCTGTTATGATAATCTGTCCGCTTCCCTGCCAGGCGGAACCTCTCAGCCTCGGGGATCGGAGCATTCCACAGGATATCAAGCAGACTCTGCCTGCTGCGCTCATGACAGAAATAGTTCTCCTTTATCTCATCATAAATGGCGCGAAGCTCATTTTCCCGAATGCCATCCGCAGGCATTCCTCCATCCGGAAAAGCAGCTGCCCTCATACTTTGATACAGAGACGGATCCATGTTATGGATATCATTAAAATATCTGCCATACACCCGTACAATGCGGTCAAGCTCATTCCTGCTCTGCGCGCGGGATAGATCCATATATGCGGAAATATAGCCTGTGCCCAGTATTACATGCTTTAATGAAGGGATTTCCTTAAGAGCCTTCTCCGCTATCTTAAACGAGTAATAATAATCCTGTGAAAAAAAGGACAGATTGATAAGGCCCGGAATATCCCTGTCGATGACACCGAATCTTGACAGGGAATGTCCGGCCAGAAGCCTCTCGGCTTTCTCCGCGGCTCCTCTTTCGATGGAGTATTTCAGCCAGTAATAATCGTAATTCCCGAAAAACTCATCATGTACGGCTTCATGTGCTCTGTTCATGTAAACCATCCCCCCGGTTTTTTTTAAAAGACTGAATCTGTTATTGTTTTTCCAGATCAGATATGATAACTTAGAAATGTAATCTGTGTCAATATAATACTTCTATATGGAGGTCGTACCTATGAGCAGAAAAGAATTAATGGACAGACTTTTTGCCAGAGTACCTGCTTCCGACAGGGAGGCCTTTCTCTCAGAGATCCGCAGGGCTGACACCTTTGATGATCGCCTTGCCGTCGTTGAGAAGTACAACCTGAACCTGACAGAGGAAGAAAAGGAGGTCTGGCATAACAGCGTCAAAAAGGAGCTTTCAGATGATGAGCTTGATATGGCATCAGGCGGCTGCTGCGGCTGCAGCGGCTGCAGCTGCAGCAAGTGTCAATACTACTAGAATGTAACTCAACAGGGCTCAATACTTTTTGTGGAGGTAACAACAGATCGGAATGGTGAATGTATGCCCGGTAAGCGCGGCAGCGCTTCTTGATTTTCTCGTGAAGGAGCTTTCAAAAAAGGATTTCTTCTCTGATCCGGAAAGAACTGAGCTTCACAGACTTGCCCGGGAAATAACTCCGGTTCTGCCGGAGGACTATTTCCCGGATACTTATCTGGACGTCGAACTGAACGGCAGGGAAAAACCGATGCTGGCCTTCCGGATGGATTCACGGGAATGTAATCTGGTAAACCATCAGACAGAAGGCCGGTATTTCGCGGAATGCGGTGTACCGGCTGTACTTATGCCGGAGCAGTACGGACGTATATCGGTCATTGCCTGTACGGAGGACAGGATGATCCCTATGGAGCTGGACAAAGCGGCCATTTCCTTAAGAGAAGCATCATATCCCTCCGCCGATCCGCAAAATGAACCTCCCGCCGTCTGCGCTCTCCTTGCCCGGCTCGCCGGCTTCCCCGTGGCGACCGAGATCCGATGTCACGGAGATGAGCGCACTGTTATCTTTACCGGCGGCACCCGAAGTCCGAGGCAGCGCTTTTCCAAAACAGAGTATGCAGCCCGGCTGCTTTCGCTTCTGGAGGAGCTGGGTGCCCCGGAGAAGCAGCTTTCCCGTCTTATAGAGCTGCCCTGCAATTACCGGTTTCCATGTTATGACGAGGCGTATGGATACATGGACTGGCTGTGCCGTTCGGATATTGCTTATTTTTCCGTCAGCTTCCGCGGAGCTGAGGCGCTGCGTTTTCACGTCGGGATCCTGCTTACGGATAAGTGCATGGAGCATCGGGGCGAAGCCGTGAAGCCCGTACAAGCTTATCAGTGGCACATAACAGATATCTGTGACCAGCGTTGCAGGCATTGCTATCTCTATGCAGAGGATGCTCTGCATAAATGCGTCAGCACCCCATGGGATATGCTGATGCGCACTATGGACGAGTGCACTATGGACGCTGCGAGACGGCATGCCAGACCCATGCTGTACATAACTGGGGGCGACCCCATCATGCACCCGCGCTTCTGGGATTTTGCCGTGGAACTTCACCGCCGCGGGATTTACTGGAATATGATGGGGAATCCCATTCATCTTGATCCGGAGGTCTGCGTACGCTTAAGACAGCTTGGCGTCAGGGTATACCAGATGTCACTGGACGGCCTGGAGCCCTTTCATGACTATATGCGTATGCCCGGCAGCTACAGAGCGACATTAAATGCGGTCCGGCTGCTGAATGACGCGGGCATCGGCTCTCAGCTCATGGCCACCGCAAGCAGAAGGAATCTGGATGATATCATTGCCCTGATGGATGTTGCCGCAGAATATAACGCAGAAAGCTTTGCCTTTGCCCGTTACTGCGCCACATCAAAGGATAAGGCAGAGGACTATCCCGCGCCTGAGGAGTATCGCCGGTTCCTGGAACGCTATTTAGAAAAGAGCAGAGAGCTCAGGCTTAAGGGCTGCGGGACGCGCTTTATCCAGAAGGAGCATCTGTTCACGCTGCTTAAATGGGAGCGTGGTGAATTCACGGTTCCGGAATATTCCAAAGCTCACCCGGATACGGTATATGAAGGCTGTCACCTGGGACAGAGCTTAACCATCCTTTCGGACGGCGATGTAATGGCCTGCCGCCGCATGGAGAGCGTGGTGGGGAATGTATGGACAGAGTCCCTGTCCGGGATCACATCCGGGGATGCGCTGAAGCGCTATGCCGATGTTAAGGAGATCACTCGCTGCAGGGACTGCGAGCTTCTTAACTGGTGCCGGGGCTGCCGTGCGGTAGGCTTCAACGCTACCGGCGATATTCATGCCGCCGACCCCTGCTGCTGGAAGAAGAGTGAATAAATGAAGGAAAACGGTAAAACGATATTCAGAGAAAAGAACCTGAAGGAAGCTTCCGAACCTGAACAGTTCGATAACTTTCTTCGGGTGACGGGCTTCGGTCCCTGGCTCACACTTCTGTCGGCAGCCCTCGTGCTGGCGGCAGTTTTCGTGTGGGTCTTTTTCGGGAGGTTTCAGACTGTGATCACCGGAGCAGGCTACTGTAAGGATGGCAGGCTGCTCTGTTATGTGAGTCAGAAGGAGCTCGACGGGATCACTGAAAATACTACAGTGGACGTCGAAGGCACGGCGGGAGAGATAATAAGGTTCGACCCAAGCCTGTATACCGCTTCG
>JAFWWB010000001.1 GCA_017518185.1 Lachnospiraceae bacterium | reverse complement strand
CGCTCACGTTGAGTATGAGACTGAGAAGAGACATTACGCACACGTTGACTGCCCAGGACATGCTGACTACGTTAAGAACATGATCACCGGTGCTGCTCAGATGGACGGTGCTATCCTCGTAGTAGCTGCTACCGATGGTGTTATGGCTCAGACAAAAGAGCACATCCTGCTGTCTCGTCAGGTAGGTGTTCCTTACATCGTAGTATTCCTTAACAAGTGTGATATGGTTGACGATCCCGAGCTTATCGAGCTGGTTGAGATGGAAGTTACCGATCAGCTTGCTGAGTACGAGTTCAATGACTGCCCTATCGTTAAGGGTTCAGCTCTGAAGGCTCTTGAAGATCCTTCAAGCGAGTGGGGCGACAAGATCATGGAGCTTATGGATACCGTAGATTCTTATATCCCCGATCCTCAGCGTGATACCGACAAGCCTTTCCTTATGCCTGTCGAGGACGTATTCACCATCTCCGGTCGTGGTACTGTTGCTACCGGTCGTGTAGAGCGTGGTACTCTGAAGCTGAACGAGGAAGTTGAGATCGTTGGTGTTCGTGAAGAGAGCCGCAAGACCGTTGTTACCGGTATCGAGATGTTCCACAAGCTGCTTGACGAGGCTCAGGCAGGTGATAACATCGGTGCTCTGCTCCGTGGTGTTAACCGTACCGATATCGAGCGTGGACAGGTGCTTTCCAAGCCCGGCAGCGTTACCTGCCACAAGAAGTTCACCGCTCAGGTGTACGTTCTGACCAAGGATGAAGGCGGACGTCACACTCCTTTCTTCAACAACTATCGTCCTCAGTTCTATTTCAGAACAACGGACATCACCGGCGTTTGCAACCTTCCCGAGGGCACCGAGATGTGCATGCCCGGCGATAACGTGGAGATGACCATCGAGCTGATCCACCCCATCGCTATGGAGCAGGGTCTTACCTTCGCAATCCGTGAGGGTGGCCGTACCGTAGGTTCAGGCCGTGTTGCAAGCATCATCGAGTAATCTGTAATAAACAGAGTATTCAGGGGCTTTCCGGTTTTCCGGGAAGCCCTTTTTTAGCCTTTTTTGATCAGGAGGTACTTGCCCCTTAGGTGATTATGGAGTATAATAAAACAAGGTATGTAACAAAGGAGGTGGGCTTATGAGCAGTATAAACACTATAGGTCAGGCCGGAAGCAGTTACCTCTACGGAGCATTATCAAGCGGAAAGCGGATCAACACCGCTGCGGACGGCGCGGCGGAGATGGCCATATCCCAGGAGTTCGACCGTCAGAACGGCGGCTTTGAGGTTGGCACCAGAAATCTGAAGGATGCAAAGAATGCCGCCAATATCGCTGACGGAGCCCTTGACGGCATCACAGGTTCTCTCCAGCGTATGCGGGAGCTTGCGGTTCAGGCCTCCAACGGTCTCCTTTCGGATGATGACAGATCCTATATACAGGCAGAGATCGACCAGCTCAAGAAGGGCATAGGTGATATAGCGGACAAGGCAAACTTTAACGGCATCCCTCTGCTGGACAACGAAGATGGCAAGGTGCTCCTTATAAGCTCCGATGCCAACGGTACACAGAGACCTTTAAGCCGTGTGGACGGATCCCTGGAAGCGCTTGGAATAAAGGATTTTGATGTCACTAAGGACGGCTTCGATATAGGCGCCATAGATAAGGCCCTTAAGACTCTTAACGGAGGACGGTCGCAGGTAGGCGCCCAGAGTAACTCCTTTGATGTGGCGATAGGGATCAATGGAGTTTCAGATTACAATACCTATGCTTCCAAGAGCAGCATGATGGACACCGAGTACGGAAGCTATGTTTCCAAACTGAAGAACCAGAACATCCTGGAACAGACCAGAGCCGAGATGATGCGGAAGAAGCGGGAGGATGCCGCAAGGCAGACCATGGGCATCATAGGGAACTGATAACGCAGCAGGGCTGCGAATAATGAACGCTCCCGGGAGGGGGGCGTTCTTTTTTGAGGGTTTATTGAATGCTTGGAAAACTCAGGGTACAATTCGTATTGGCCGCAACGCTGGCGCTGCTGATGGCTTTCATACTGGTGATGGTGCCGGTGTATTTCATAGTGAGTAATTCGTTTTCAGCCCAGATAGAGCTGATACTCGATATGCTGCTGGATAATGAAGGCGACATGCCGGGACACCGGGCCTTGCCTGCTGCGGGAGGTTTGATCCGGATCACCACGGAGCAGCAGTACGAGACCAGGTACTTCTCCGTAAAGCTCAGGGAAAGCGGGGCGGTAGCCGAGGTTAACACCCGTGAGATAATGACTGTAGATCAGAAAGCTGCGGCAGACCTCGCCAAAGAACTTCTGCGCAGTGGAAAGGCTTCAGGCAGATACCAGTACGGCGAAAGTATATTCCTATACAAATCCAGGTATGAAAACGGGGAACGGCTCTATGTCTTCGTGGACTGTACTTCCAGGCTGTGGATAATCGAGCAGGTCATGACCTCGCTGATCACCGCCAGTCTCATCATACTCCTGGTATTCTCACTTACCCTGGGAGCCCTTTCCAGCAAGATAGTGGAACCTTTCATAGAGAACAGTGAAAGGCAGAAGCGTTTCATCACTAACGCCAGCCATGAACTGAAGACACCTCTGGCCATCATCTCGGCCAATAACGAGATGGTGGAGCTGGAGAACGGCGGGAGCAAGTGGACCGATTCCACAATGAGGCAGGTGAAAAGACTCAATTCCCTGATCTCGGAGCTGGTGACACTCTCCAAGCTGGATGAAAAGGATGAGATAGTACTCAGCAATGTAGAGGCTTCCTCCATCGTTAAGGAGCAGGCTGAGGCTTTTGAACAGGTAGTTCTCCAGCAGGGGAAAAGCTTCGAGAAAGACATAGCGGAAGATGTGGTCATAAAGGCAGAGTCCAGAAGTGTGCAGGAACTCTGCTCCATTCTTCTTGACAACAGTGCAAAGTATTGCGATGATGGCGGGATCGTGAAAGTTGAATTCAGCTCTAAAGGCAAAGGAGCCAGATTGGCGGTGACAAACAGCTATGCCGCCGGAGCAAATGTGGATTACCGCCGATTCTTCGACCGCTTTTACCGGGAGGATGAATCCCATAACAGCAAGAAGGGCGGCTTCGGTATAGGGCTTTCCATAGCCCAGGAGATCGTAAGGCGCCTGGGAGCAAAGATACAGGTAAGCTATAAGAGCGGTGAGATCACCTTCATCATATTGTTCAGATAAGGGGACGGGGAATGCTTTTACATTTACTATACAGGCTGATCATTTCTCCTCTGGAGTATTTTCTGGGGATAGTCTACATATGTCTAAGAGAATTTTTCACGCTTAAGACAAGCCTCATAGGAATGAGCATAAGCGTGAGCCTGCTCTGTCTTCCTCTTTACCTGAGGGCGGATGCCATCCAGGAGGAGGAGAGCAGGAAGCAGAAGGAGATGGAAAAATGGACGAAGCACATCCGGGAGACCTTTTCCGGGGATGAGCGGATGATGATGCAAAACGCCTATTACCGTCAGCAGCATTACCATCCCGCCTCGGCGCTGAAAGGAACTCTGTCGCTGCTTCTGCAGATACCATTCTTTCTTGCCGCCTATCATTTTCTTTCCCACGTGGGAGAGTTTGAAGGGGCCTCGGCCCTGGGCATAGCTGACCTCAGCAGACCCGACGGGCTCATAAAGCTGGGAGCGGTAAGCATCAATCTGCTGCCTGTGCTCATGACCATGATCAACTGTATCTCCGGCGCCATCTACACGAAGGGACATGTCCTCAGGGAAAAGCTGCAGGTTTATATCCTTGCGGTGTTCTTCCTGTTCTTCCTCTATGACAGCCCTGCAGCCCTGGTCATCTACTGGACCATGAATAATATCTTTTCCCTGGCAAAGAATGTTGTTACGAAATACTGCAGGAAGCCGGAGCGTGTCCTTTTTGTCTTTATAGCTCTTATCGGGGCGGCCTTCCTGGGCCATGCCCTTATAAAGAATAAGTATGAACGTCTCGTGCTGATGGGGAACTACGGCTGGCTTATCTTCGGTATCGTGCTGCCTTTGGTCTGCGTCCTGCCGCTTATCCTTTATCTTGCCGGAAGCAGGCGGAAGCCGAAGGCTGAGGAGAGCAGCGCTCCGGTGATCCCCATGTCCTCCGTACTTCTGGCGGGGGCCTTATCTGCGTTGTTTTCGGGCCTGGTCATCCCCCTTTCTGTCATTTCCTCTTCGGCTCAGGATTTTGTGGATATAACAGACTATGTGGATCCGTTTATCTATGCTGCCAGCACCTTTGCGATATCAGCAGGACTCTTCCTGCTCTGGGGCGGTGTGATAGGCATGCTGGTACCGGATAAAAAGAGATGGATATTTTACTGTCTCCTGCTTTGGACAGCGGCAGGTTCACTGGCTGATTATTTCTTCTGGGGAAAGGGCTTCGGAAGACTTTCCACGGCCCTGGCTTTTTCGGATATCCCGCGATATTCTGCTGCTGAAAAGCTCATAAATCTGGCAGTGCTGCTGGTGGTCCTGCTGGCAGTATTCCTGCTGGCCCCGAAGCATAAAAAGACTGCGGACAGGATATGTGTCGTGGTGATGCTTTCTTTTATGGTTCTCATCATCCGTTATACGGTTCAGGCCCGCAGGGATGTTAACGACATGAAGGATACGGTAGAGGCAGGAGCAGATGATTGGGAAGCGCCCCTGATCAGCTTTGACAGGACGGAAAAAAATGTGGCAGTCATCATGCTGGACCGGGCCATCAGCGGCTTTATTCCCTACCTGTTTAACGAGCGGCCCGAGCTTTATGAGATGTTTGACGGTTTTACATATTATCCGAACACCGTCTCCTTCGGAAAGGTGACTCTTTACGGAGCCCCGGCGCTCTTCGGAGGCTACGAATACACTCCCACGGCCATGAACGCCAGAAGCGGGGAGACCCTGGTGGAGAAGCACAATGAAGCGCTGAAGGTGATGCCCAGGCTCTTCTCCGAGGCCGGATACCGGACCATGGTGGCGGATATGCCCTTCGGTAATTACCAGACGGCCACGGATGTATCTTTATATGACGATCTTCCCAAGGTAGAGGCCTGGGGGCTTGAAGGTCATTTCGGAAGTGATGAGGGCAGGATCACTGATACTGATCTGCTTGAGCGGAACTTTTTCTTCTACAGCATGTTCAAGTCCGCCCCTGTCGCGCTCCAGACCTTTATCTATGATGAAGGTGACTATCTTTCCATGAGCAGCGGCATGGGAGACAGGGCCAGCTTTATGAAGGCCTGGTCTGTGCTCACGGCTCTGCCCGGTATCACGGAAGCCACGGATAACGGCAGGGGAAGTTTTCTTGCAATGGATAACAATACCACCCATTCTCCTCTTTTGCTGGAGAGGCCGTCCTACACCCCTTCGGAGAGTATGGAGGGAGCGGAGCCTGATGAGGAGATACGCATAAATGCCGACGGGAAGAAGATGAACGCTTCACACCCGGGGACCATGGAACACTATCACGCCAACATGGCGGCGCTGCTGGCTCTGGGAGAATGGTTTGACGAGCTGAGGGAACTGGGGGTATATGACAATACCAGGATCATAATCGTAGCCGATCACGGCGGACTGGGGGAGAACTTCGGCTTCCCCAGGATAGAGGGAGTGGAGGATGTGGAAGGAGTGAACCCCCTGCTCATGGTCAAGGATTTCGGCGCTGAGGGTTTTGATACCGACAACACCTTCATGACCATAGGTGACGTGCCCGCCCTTGCCACGGAGGGGCTCATCACGCCTGCAGTGAATCCTTACAGCGGCAAGCCTCTGGATATGGAAGGGAAGGAAGATGTGCTCATAACCTTCTCCATGGACAATACCTTTAATGTGAGAAATCTTGCTGATAAATATGTGTTTGACTGCATAAAGTCAGACTGGTACAGAGTAAAAGACGATATCTTCGAGCCGGGAAACTGGGAAAAAGCCGAGTGATCAGGATGAAGTGAGAGTGTAGTTTCCGCCCTCTTTGCCGTTGATGATCAGGGGAGAACCTACGGAGCGGAGCTTGTTCCTGAGGAAGGAGATGTACATCCACAGGGCATCGGCATCGGATTCTTCGCCACTCCAGAAACGGTCCAGCAGCTCTTCGGAATCGAAGGAGATGCCGGGATTTGTCATGAACAGCTCCATCAGCTTAAGCTCCTTTACGGCAAGGCTGATGGAGTTTTTGCATTTCAGCTCGGAACGGTCGAGATCGATGGAAGTATCCCCCAGGGTAAAGATACGGGGAGTATAGGATTCGCGTCTTCTGGTCATGGCCCTGACCCTTGCAAGCAGCTCGCCCATGGCAAAGGGCTTGGTCAGGTAATCATCGGCGCCGGCGTCAAGGCCGCTGATACGGTCGTCCACCTCGGCTTTTGCGGTAAGGAAGAGCACGGGGGTGAAGATGCCGAGAGCCCGGATCTCCTTTACCGCTGTGAAGCCGTCCATCACCGGCATCATCACATCAAGTATTATAAGGTCATAAGCCTTATGCCTTGCCTTATCCACGGCAAGGGCGCCGTTTTCCACGGCATCCACGTCAAAGCCGCTGCGCTCCAGCATGGCCGTGAGAACATCGGAAAGATCGGTTTCATCTTCTGCAAGCAGTAGGTTCATTGTCTTATAAGCTCCCTTATGGTCTGAAGAGAGACATCACAGGCAGCAAGCTCTCCGGCGCAGCGCTTGAGCTCTTCACTTATGAGCTCAGGATGCTTGATATCCTTTTTATACTTGAGCTCGTGCTCCAGGGCAGCCCAGGTATCCATGGCGATGGTACGGAGCTGGAGCTCGGCAAAATAAAGGCCGGGGGTATTGCCGTCGATATCCTTTGCGGGAGATTCCGCTTCCAGTATCATATGATAGCTGCGGTAACCGTTGGGCTTGGCGGCGGAGATGAAGTCCTTCTCCAGCACCACATGACAGCCGGGCAGCTTTTTTATCTCTTCAATATTTCTGTAAATGTCATCTATAAACAGACATACTATGCGTATGCCTATGGAATCATGCACTTTTTTGAGGGCACTCCGGGGACAGGGTTCCAGACCGTCACGTCTGCACTTATCCTCCATGCTCTCGGGGGTCTTGAGCCTCCAGGAGAGATGCTCAAAGAGCTTTTCGCCACGCTCTTTCATGCATGCGTCTGCGTATCCGTTTATCTTGTTCTGTAATTCCACGGCTATGTTGTGAAGTATAGGGGCATAGCCGCCATATATATCTGCCATGATGCCATTATAACATAAGTTCCGCAGATAAACAATCACTGGTGTATTGTGAAAGATTGTAGTATAATGAATGGAGCGGAGCGGCGTCATTCCGGGTATGAGAGAAGGCGCAAAAGGAAAGCAAGCGACGCTTTTGAAGTATTATTATACCGGAGGATTACGGGATGGAAAAACTTACCACCATTAAGGAACTATATGAGATAGCCGGGGGCACGGTCGGTGACAGTTTCAGGATAGGCGGCTGGGTCCGGAGCGTGAGAGGATCGAAGAATTTCGGCTTCCTGGTGCTTTCTGACGGAAGCTGTTTTAATACGCTGCAGGTGGTCTACGATGACAGCCTGGCAAATTTCCAGGAGATAAGCTCGCTGAACGTTTCCGCTTCGGTGATAGTGACAGGTACACTGGTGCTCACGCCTGAGGCAAAGCAGGCCTTTGAGCTACATGCCGAGAACGTGGAGATAGAGGGAAACTCCACTCCGGATTACCCTCTGCAGAAGAAAAAACATTCAATGGAATTTCTGCGTACCATACTGCACTTAAGGGCAAGGACCAATACCTTCCAGGCTGTGTTCAGAGTACGGTCTCTGGCGGCTTTTGCGATACACAGGTTTTTCCAGGAAAGAGGCTTTGTATACGTTCATACCCCCATCATCACGGGCAGCGACTGTGAAGGCGCGGGCGAGATGTTCAGGGTGACCACACTGCCTGCCGGAGAGACCGATGCCTCGGCAGATTTCTTCGGGAAGCCCACAAACCTTACCGTAAGCGGCCAGCTGGACGTGGAGACCTATGCCTTCGCCTTCAGGAACGTCTATACCTTCGGCCCCACCTTCCGTGCTGAGAATTCCAACACCGCCCGTCATGCGGCGGAGTTCTGGATGATAGAGCCGGAGATGTGCTTTGCGGATATCGAAGACGACATGCGCCTCGCTGAGGATATGCTCAAATACGTCATGGGCTATGTGAGGGATAACGCTCCCGCTGAGATGGACTTCTTCGAGAAGTTCGTGGATCCCGGGGTAAAGGAGCGCCTTGAGCATGTCTGCAGCTCCGAATTCGGACACGTTACCTATACGGAAGCCGTGGAGCTACTGGAAAAGCATAATGATGATTTCCAGTATAAGGTTAGCTGGGGCTGCGACCTGCAGACCGAGCATGAGAGATATCTGACGGAGCAGGTCTTCAAAAAGCCCGTTTTCGTTACCGATTATCCGAAGGAGATCAAAGCCTTCTATATGAAGCTGAACCCCGACGGAAAGACTGTGGCGGCCATGGACTGCCTGGTGCCGGGCATAGGGGAGATCATAGGCGGCAGCCAGCGTGAGGATGACTTCTCAACCCTGCTCTCAAAGATGGAAGAGGGGGGACTAAATGCTGAAGAATATGAATTCTACACAGACCTCCGCAAGTACGGCTCGGTGCGCCACGCCGGTTTCGGCCTGGGCTTCGAGCGTCTCATCATGTACCTTACGGGCATGAGCAATATCAGGGACGTGATCCCCTTCCCCAGGACAGTGGGAAACTGTGAATTCTAGAAACTGAGCTCTCGTTTCAGCACGGGCTGCGTGACAGGCATACATGCTCGACACGCTCCCGCTCCGCTGCTCATCGTAGCGGACGCTAAGCTCGCAATACGGGAGCCCGGCTTGAAAAAAGGCCGGTCTCCCTGCTTCGCTAAGCGCCGACGTTCGCAGAGGGTCTCGCATTGTATCGCCTGATCACTCCGCCCTGTGTGAAAGAGAGGCGGGGAGGACGTGAAGATGGGAAGTTCAGCTGACCAGTTCTGAAAGGGAACGCTGTGCCATGGCCGCTATGAGATTGCGGCCGGACTTTGAACTCAGATATTCTTTGGCGCTGTGTATATCGGTGAGCGCCTTATCCAGTGCATTGCTGCTGTCACCGTCCATGATGGAGGAGAGGATCTCGTCCTCATCATCGTCGCTGCCGGAAAAGATCATATCAAGAAGATCTTCGGAAACGTTTCCCGAGCTGTCGGTGAGAGCAGAGACTATATCATCCGATATGTTATCGGAATTCAGTGCGGACTTAAGTACGGTCCGCATTTCTTTTTCGCTGAGAGCAGGAGCAGCTTCTTCCTCCGTTGTCTTCAGAGCCGCGGGAGCATGCTTCGCCGCAAGGGATGCCAGTACCTCCGAGAAGACCGGGCCCTCGCTGTGGTCGCCCGCGGGAGTAAAGCTATGTTCGCTGCGCCTGGTAACGTTGAGGCGCTGCAGAGAGGCGGCATCCATTCCCGCTTTCCTGTATAAACTTGAAGAAAGTTCGGAAACATTCATATCTTATTTATCGGCTAAATAACACTATTCCTCTAGCCCCGCAGGGAAGGATTTTTGAGCTTCCCGATACGGGGAGCCCGAGTTCATCGGCTGAAACTTCGCCGCCGCGCTTTCCGGCGATGGCGGATTCAAGCATGTATGACAGCACTCCGGGCTGAAGTCCGGTAGTGTAGGAGTTAATAAGGAAGAAAAGGGGCGTGCTGCTCAAAAGCTCCGAGGCTTTGCACACCAGTTCCCATACGCAGTCCTCCAGTTTCCATACCTCGCCCTTAGGCCCGCGGCCGTAGGACGGGGGATCCATGAGTATGCCGTCGTATACTTTGCCGCGGCGCAGCTCGCGTTCCACGAATTTCAGGCAGTCATCGACTATCCAGCGCATGCGCTCCGTGGGTATGCCGCAGCTCTCGGCGTTTTCCTTGGCCCACTGTACCATGCCCTTTGCAGCATCCACGTGAGTGACATGCCCGCCGGCAGCGGCGAGAGCGCAGCTGGCTCCTCCGGTGTAGGCGAAAAGATTAAGGATCCTGGGAGCTTCACCTGAAGCGGCGGCGGAATGTACCACCCTGCCCAGGGCATCCCAGTTGGCTGCCTGTTCGGGGAAAATGCCGGTATGCTTAAAGGCAAAGGGCTTGAGGTTAAAGCTGAGCTTTGCGCAGACCTCCTCAGGCAGTTCATAGGATATGCTCCATTCCTCGGGCAGATCGAAAAACTCCCATTCCCCGCCGCCTTTTGCGCTGCGGTGGTAATGGGCATTCTTTTCTTTCCAGCCGGGATGGTCATGTCCGGTGGACCAGATCACCTGGGGATCGGGGCGCACAAGTATATAGTCTCCCCATCTCTCAAGCTTCTCTCCGTCGGAAGCATCCAGCAGTTCATAGTCTTTCCATCTGTTCGCTGTAAGCATAGGCCTATGATAACAGAGGCCGTCCCCAAATACAACCTACTTGTTTTTATTTTCTCCCTGTGCTAAAATTAGTGGATTTTATTATAATCATAAAGGAGAATAAAACAGTGGGACTTAACGGATGGCTTATTGTTGCCTTTGCCCTTTACATGCTTCTTATGGTCGGCATCGGGGCAATGTACAGCAAGAGAAACGAAAATTCCGAGGACTATTTCCTCGGAGGAAGATCTCTGGGAGGTTTTGTGGCTGCTCTTTCCGCGCAGGCCTCGGATATGAGCGGATGGCTCCTCATGGGACTCCCGGGAGCGATCTTCATCACCGGTATATCCGGTGACGGCTGGGTGGCGCTGGGACTGCTCCTCGGCACCGTGCTGAACTGGCTGATAGTGGCCTCACCGCTTCGCCGCTACACCATACTTGCCGGCAATTCGGTGACACTGCCCATGTTCTTCGAGCACCGCTACAACGATAAGAAAAAGATACTGATGACAGTGTCTTCCCTGATAATCGCCTTTTTCTTCATTATATATACAGCATCTGCATTCGCGGCGGGCGGCAAGCTCTTTTCCTCTGTGTTCGGCCTGGGCTACACGGTCTCCCTTACCATAGGAGCCATAGTGATCCTGGCCTATACCTTCCTGGGCGGCTTCAAGGCCGTGTGTACCACGAACTTCATCCAGGGAACACTGATGATAGTCGCGCTGCTGGCAGTGCCCATCTTTGCCCTGATGCTCATGGGGCAGGAGGGGATCACCGTGGCACAGGGACTTGCCAACAACGGCGTTACCGATGTGGATTCCTTTACCGGCCTGATGACCGGCGCAACTCCCGTTAAGATCATCTCCGGCATGGCCTGGGGCCTGGGTTACTTCGGTATGCCCCATATACTGGTCAGGTTCATGGCCGTAAAGAATGAGAAGGAAATGAAGAAGTCCAAGATCGTGGCCATCAGCTGGGTTACCCTTTCGCTGGTCTTCGCCTGCGTAATAGGCGTGGTGGGCAGGGCCTTTATGGAATACGGAAGGATCGAGAAAGCCGGTGAAGAGCGTATCTTCATAGAGATGATCAAGAGGATCTTTACGGAAGAGTACCATATGTCCTTTATAGGCGGTGTCTTCCTCTGCGGTATACTTGCGGCCATCATGAGTACTGCCGACTCACAGCTGCTGGTCAGCGCCTCCGCGATCGCCGAGGATATCTATAAGGGAACGCTTAAGAAGGATGCGGACGACAAGACCGTGCTCTCCATTTCCCGTATAGCCATTATCGCCATCGCAGGCGTGGCTTATGTCATAGCCCTGGATCCCGATTCCTCCGTTATGACACTGGTGAGCGATGCCTGGGCGGGACTCGGAGCAGCCTTCGGTCCTCTGGTGCTCATGAGCCTTTTCTGGAAGCGCACCAATCTTCCCGGCGCCGTGGCGGGCCTTATAAGCGGAGCGGCTGCCGTTATCATCTGGGACTACATTCCTTTTGCGGAGGGCATGACCCTTACCAAGGTCACCGGGCTTTATTCCCTGGCCCTGGGCTTCCCCATCAGCCTTATCTGCATAGTGATCGTCAGCCTTCTTACCAAGGCGCCTTCCAGGGAAGTTACCGACGTATTTGAGCTTGCCGCGAAGAGGGAGAACTGAGCGGAAACGGAGACAGTGAATGATGAAGGAAGAAGCAAAAAAGACAAACGTTAAACCTTTTATCATAGCAGCGGTACCTGTCATTATCGCGGTGCTGGCGCTGACTGTTTATTCCATAGTTACCTATGACGGCGAGGCGGCCCTGTGCTCCTATCTGGCAAAAGGAAGCAGATACCTGGTGAGCCAGGATTATGAAAAAGCCATAAAGACATACAACTCTGCGGTAAAGCTGGCCCCCCGGGATCCCGACGGTTATTTCGGTCTGGCTGTGGCCTATGTTGCCCTGGGTGATGAGGAGAAAGCCTCCGATGCCCTGAGGGATGGTTACAGAAACACGGGGGCGGAACGTCTGGACGGAGATCTTAAGAAGCTCCAGGGCATAGGACAGGTTTCAGTGAAGGATACGGATGACGGAGAGGATCCCGGTAAGGATCCTGATCCGGATGACGGATCAAAACCTACCGGGGGAGCAAAACCTACGGACGGCGCAAAGCCTACGGAGGATCCCGGGAACAATATTATCATAACGGGCGGATATCCCTATGACGCCCAGGATTATGCCCTGATGCAAACGGCGTATACCTATATGAGCGCGGGTGACTATACCGAGATGAAGAACGTAGACGGCACCACTGAGGCCCAGAACCTGGTGGCCCATATGCCTTCCAGCAGCGTGGTCTTTGATGCGAACGGACTGGTCACGGATCCCGATTTCACCGGAAACGCAGCGGGAGTGTATGTGGCTCCCGACGGAGGCTACTATTTCTTCTACGGAGAGTATAAGGACGGAGTGAGAGAGGGAAAGGGTACCACTTTCTGGAACACCGGCTACAACGGAGAGTATGAGATATTCCAGGGTGAGTATTCAAACGACGCGCCCAACGGCTTCGGCAGGGACAGCTGGTATTCACCCAACTACGACTTCGTTAAAAAGGGCAATTACGTGAACGGGGTTGAAGACGGACATTTCACCATGGATGTGAGCTGGGCAAACGGCTCTTCCTGGAGCAGCCCCGGCTACGATGCGTCAATGGGGGACGCTCCCCTTCCTTCCAATATAGATAAGGTGAATATGGGAAGCGGCTACGACCAATACGGCAACCAGTATGATCTCAGCAGCTTTGCCGATGTCTATGATGCCCAGCAGGGCGGCATGAGCGTCTATGTGGTCGATGATGATAACGGAGCGTTTTTCTGGTACGATCCTACATATTATTATCTGGCCGCACCGGGTTACAGGAACAGATAAGAAAGAACAGGAGGGGCGCGCAGACGCCCCTTTTTCATAAATGTAAAAAATTTCATGCGATTATTGTAAAATTTTACTTGACACGGTCACATGCACCGTTGTATAATCCCAAATGCTGTGACATGATAGCTGTGAAACGGAGGTTGCTGTCCGGCCGAATGCATAAGGCTGCGGCGGGTTTTCCGCGGAGCGAATGTCAAATATCATGACGACAAGTCACTGTACTTATACAGTCTGCCCCTAAGGCAGAAACGACGTGTTGAGTCGGTGCGTTTAAGCATATGACACACACGGGAGAGTGTACAGTCGCCGCTTGTTAATTTTAAGAGAGGAGACTTTTTTTATGGCAACAGGACAGAAGATGCGCGTGACACTTAAGGCTTACGACCATCAGCTCGTAGATGCTTCCGCAAAGAAGATCATCGAGACGGCAAAGAAGAACGGAGCGGCAGTAAGCGGCCCGGTTCCCCTGCCTACCAAGAAAGAGGTGGTCACCATCCTTCGTGCGGTACACAAGTACAAGGATTCCAGAGAGCAGTTCGAGCAGCGCACGCACAAGAGGCTCATTGACATCCTCAACCCTTCACCCAGGATCGTGGAGGCCATGCAGAAGATGGACCTGCCCGCCGGCGTGTATGTGGATGTAAAAATGAAATAAAAACCTCCTGCGGGCTTTATGTACGTCTGACGTACCGCTTTAGCAGGAAAGAGAAGGAGGCTTAAGAATGAAGAAAGCAATACTGGCAACCAAGATCGGCATGACGCAGATCTTTAACGACGACGGGGCGCTGATCCCTGTTACGGTGCTTGAAGCCGGCCCCTGTGTGGTAACACAGGTAAAGACGGCTGAGAACGACGGATATGACGCCGTTCAGCTGGGCTTCGGAGACAAGAAGGAGCGCATCGTAAACAAGGATAAGTCCGACAGCAAGAAGGTGGT
Source organism: Lachnospiraceae bacterium (assembly GCA_017518185.1). Lineage (GTDB taxonomy): Bacteria > Bacillota > Clostridia > Lachnospirales > Lachnospiraceae > NK4A136. The sequence goes on along the minus strand of JAFWWB010000001.1, from coordinate 64,656 downwards.
TCACAGGCACGGTGTCAACAAGGCACAGCAGGGCCACTTCAAGAAGGCCGGCGTAAGCGCAAAGAGATATTTAAGAGAGTTCCGTTTTGAAAACGCGGGAGAGTATTCACCGGCACAGGAGATCAAGGCTGACATCTTCGCAAACGGAGACAAGGTTGATGTAACGGCCATTACCAAGGGCAAGGGCTTCCAGGGCGCCATCAAGCGTCACGGCCAGTCCAGAGGACCCATGGCACACGGTTCCAAGTATCATCGCCACGCAGGCTCCAACGGTGCATGCTCCTCTCCTTCAAAGGTGTTCAAGGGCAAAAAGATGGCCGGACACATGGGAAGCGTTCAGGTGACTGTCAGGAACCTGGAGGTGGTACGTGTGGATGCTGATAAGAACCTGCTGCTCGTAAAGGGAGCCGTTCCCGGAGCGAAGAAGGCACTCATCACCGTCAAAGAGACCACCAAGGCGGAAGCTTGAGCGAAAGGAGGAGGCTGAAACAATGGCTACAATATCTGTTGTAAATATGGAAGGCAAGGAAGTCGGTACCATGGATCTTAACGATGCCGTCTTCGCAGCCGAGATCAATGAGCATCTGCTGCATCTGTCAGTAGTACAGCAGCTTGCGAACCTGCGTCAGGGAACGCAGAAGGCAAAGACCCGTTCGGAGGTATCCGGCGGCGGAAAGAAGCCCTGGAGACAGAAGGGAACCGGACATGCAAGACAGGGTTCCATCAGGGCACCCCAGTGGAAGGGCGGCGGAATCGTTTTCGCTCCCGTACCCAGGGATTATTCTTTCAAGCTTAACAGGAAGGAAAAGAGAGCGGCTTTAAGAAGCGCCCTCAGCGCAAAGCTTCAGGATCAGAAGCTGGTGGTCGTGGATGAGCTTAAGCTTGACGAGATCAAGACAAAGCGTTTCGCAGAGGTCATGGGAAATATCAAGGCAGTTAAGCCCCTGGTGGTCCTGGGCGAGAAGGACGATACGGTGATCCTTTCCGCAAGGAACCTTCCCGACACCAAGACGGCGCTTACGAATACCATCAACGTTTATGATATCATGAATGCCGGAACGGTGGTGCTTACTAAGGCGGCCGTTGCCACGATCGAGGAGGTGTATGCATAATGGCTGCTGTGTTATATTATGATGTGATCCTTAAGCCGATGGTCACTGAGAAGAGCATGGAGGGCATGGGCGAGAAGAAGTATACGTTCCTTGTTCATCCCGAGGCTAACAAGACCCAGATCAAGGAAGCTGTCGAGAACATGTTCGAAGGCGTGAAGGTCGCAAAGGTCAACACCCAGAACAAAGAAGGCAAGCTCCGCAGGAGAGGTCTTAAGAGCGGCAGAACGGCAAAGACCAAGAAGGCCATCGTTCAGCTCACCCCGGACAGCAAAGAAATTGAAATTTTTGCCGGGCTGTGAGAACTTAACGAGGACGAGCAAAGCGAGGTCCGAGTTTAGTGCGAACGCCGTTCTCTGAGATTAGCGAGAGCAAGTCAAAGACGAAGCTCGAGCTTAACGAAGAGAACTTCCGCTGATAAAGCAGAGTATACACAACTATGTGTGCTGATCAATAGTAATAAAAGGAGAAAGGAAAATGGGAATCAAAAAGTATAATCCCTATACACCGTCAAGAAGAAACATGACGGGGTCGGATTTTTCAGAGATCACCAAGACGAGCCCTGAGAAAAGCCTCCTTGCAAAGAAGGACAAGACAGCAGGACGCAACAACCAGGGTAAGATAACCGTTCGTCATCACGGCGGCGGAAACAGACAGAAGTACAGGATCGTAGATTTCAAGAGAACTAAGGATGACATCCCTGCAAAGGTAGTAGGCATCGAGTACGATCCCAACAGAAGCGCAAACATCGCCCTTATCTGCTACGCAGACGGCGAGAAGGCATACATCCTGGCTCCCGAAGGCCTGAAGGACGGCATGAAGATCATGAACGGCAAGAACGCCGAGATCCGCCCCGGAAACTGCCTTCCCCTTTCCGAGATCCCCGTCGGTACCCTGGTACACAACGTGGAGCTTCTTCCCGGCAAGGGCGGCCAGATGGTAAGAGCTGCCGGCAACTCCGCACAGCTCATGGCTAAGGAAGGCAAGTATGCTACACTGAGACTTCCTTCCGGCGAGATGAGGATGGTTCCCATCGGCTGCCGCGCTTCCATCGGTGTGGTAGGAAACGGTGACCACAACCTGATCAACCTCGGTAAGGCCGGACGCAAGCGTCACATGGGTATCCGCCCTACGGTCCGCGGTTCAGTCATGAACCCCAATGACCATCCTCACGGCGGTGGCGAGGGCAAGACCGGAATCGGTCGTCCCGGTCCCTCAACTCCCTGGGGCAAGCCTGCTCTGGGTCTGAAGACAAGAAGAAAGAAACATTCCAATAAGCTGATCGTCAGACGCCGCGACGGCAAAGCCATAAAGTAAGGGAGGGATAGATAAATGGCAAGATCATTAAAGAAAGGTCCTTTTGCTGATGCAAGTCTTTTAAAAGCTGTTGACGCAATGAACGCATCCGGTAAGAAGCAGGCGATCAAGACCTGGTCACGCCGGAGCACAATCTTTCCTTCCTTTGTGGGACATACCATAGCTGTTCATGACGGACGCAAGCATGTTCCCGTATATGTGACCGAGGATATGGTAGGACACAAGCTCGGCGAGTTTGTTGCAACACGTACCTTCCGCGGACACGGGAAAGATGATAAGAAGTCCAAGGTGAGATAAGTAAGGGAGGATAAGTTAAAATGGCCAAGGGACACAGGTCGAAGATCAAACGACAGAGAAATGAAGAGAACAGAGAGACAAGACCCTCAGCTAAGCTTTCTTACGCAAGGGTATCTGTCCAGAAGGCATGCTTCGTGCTTGACGCCATAAGAGGCAAGGATGTGAATACGGCAAAGGCTATACTGGAGTACAATCCCAGATATGCGTCCGCTCTTATCAGCAAGCTGCTGAGCTCCGCCATCGCAAATGCCGAGAACAACAACGGCATGAACAGGAACAACCTGTACATTGCGGAGTGCTACGCAAACAAGGGGCCTACCATGAAGCGTATACAGCCCAGAGCTCAGGGCAGGGCTTACCGTATCGAGAAGAGAATGTCACACATCACCATCGTTCTGGACGAGAAAGGAGAGAAGTAAGTATGGGGCAGAAGGTTAATCCGCACGGCTTAAGAGTCGGTGTGATCAAGGATTGGGATTCCAGATGGTACTCCGAAGACAAGTTCGCTGATTATCTTGTGGAGGACTACAACATCAGGAAGTTCCTTAAGAAGAGGCTCTATGCTGCCGGAATCTCCAAGATAGAGATCCAGAGAAAGGCCGAGAAGGTTGAGGTTGTCGTACATACCCAGAAGCCCGGTGTTGTCATCGGCAAGGGCGGTACCGGCATCGAGACCACCAGAAAGGCCCTTCAGAAGGTTATAGGCAGAAAAGAAGTTTCCCTGGATGTGCAGGAAGTTAAGAAGCCCGATGCTGATGCTCAGCTTGTGGCAGAGAACATAGCACAGCAGCTGGAGAACCGTGTATCCTTCAGACGTGCAGTGAAGAGCTGCATGACCAGGACCATGAAGAAGGACAACAGGGGCAATTCCATCACCGGAGCACAGGGTATCAAAGCCTGCGTGTCAGGAAGACTCGGTGGAGCGGATATGGCAAGAACTGAGTTCTACAGCGAGGGAACCATTCCCCTGCAGACTCTGAGAGCCGATATCGATTACGGTTTCGCAGAGGCAGACACCACCTACGGCAAGATCGGTGTCAAGGTTTGGATTTACAGAGGCGAGGTGCTTCCCACAAAGGGCGGCAATGAAGATAAGGCTGAGCGCAGGTAAGCCGAGGAAGGAGTTGGATCATTATGTTAATGCCTAAGAGAGTAAAGCGGCGTAAGCAGTTCCGCGGTACCATGGCGGGAAAGGCTTCCAGGGGAAATGTCATCACCTACGGTGATTACGGTATAGTGGCAACAGAACCCTGCTGGATAAAGTCCAATCAGATAGAGGCAGCCCGTGTGGCTATCACCAGATATATCAAGAGAGGCGGTCGTGTCTGGATCAAGATCTTCCCCGACAAGCCCGTTACCACAAAACCCGCCGAGACCCGAATGGGATCCGGTAAAGGAACCCTGGAGTACTGGGTGGCAGTGGTCAAGCCCGGAAGGGTAATGTTCGAGATAGCGGGAGTTAACGAGGAAACGGCAAAGGAAGCACTCCGTCTGGCAACACACAAGCTTCCCTGCAAGTGCAAGATCGTTTCCAAAGCCGAGCTGGAAGCAGCTGTGGCAGGTGATCAGGAAGGCGGTGCAGCAAATGGCAACTAAGAAAACAAGAAAATTTACGGATGAGCTCAGGGAGAAGAGCCCTGCGGAGCTTGACAAGGCTCTGGTAGAAGCGAAGAAGGAGCTGTTCAATCTTCGTTTCCAGAATGCCACAAACCAGCTGGACAATACCGCAAGGATCGGTGAGGTTAAGAAGAACATCGCGCGTATCCAGACGGTGCTCACGGCTAAGCTGAGCGCAGAAGCATAAGGAGGAGCGAGACTGTGGAAGAGAGAAATTTAAGAAAAACACGTACCGGCAAGGTCGTAAGCGACAAGATGCAGAAGACCATTACCGTGGCAGTCGAAGACCATGTAAAGCATCCTCTTTACAAGAAGATCGTAAAGAAGACCTACAAGCTCAAGGCCCACGACGAGAACAATGACGCAAGGACCGGTGATACCGTCAGGGTCATGGAGACCCGTCCTCTTTCCAAAGACAAGAGATGGAGACTGGTCGAGATAGTGGAAAGGGCGAAGTGATCTTCCCCCGTATTGTTCAAAAAGGAGAGATGATATGATACAGCAGGAAAGCAGACTTAAGGTCGCAGATAACACCGGAGCAAAGGAGATCCTCTGCATCCGCGTGTCCGGCGGCTCCACCAGGAGATACGCCAACATAGGTGATGTGATCGTTGCAACGGTCAAAGATGCAACACCCGGCGGCGTTGTAAAGAAGGGGGATGTTGTGAAGGCTGTGGTTGTCCGCTCCGTAAAGGGCGCACACCGTAAGGACGGCTCTTACATCCGCTTCGATGAGAATGCCGCAGTCATCATAAAGGATGACAAGACCCCCAGAGGAACCCGTATTTTCGGGCCTGTAGCAAGAGAGCTCAGAGAGAAGCAGTTCATGAAGATCGTTTCTCTTGCTCCCGAAGTACTGTAAGGAGGGATCAGAGATGACAAAGATCAAGACAGGTGATACGGTCAGAGTAATGGTCGGTAGCACAGAGAAGGGAAAAGGCCGTGAGGGTAAGGTGCTCAAGGTCGATCATAAGAAGGGTAAGGTGCTGGTGGAAGGCATCAACATGGTTAAGCGCCATTCCAAGCCTTCGGCTCAGAACCAGACCGGCGGCATCATCGAGAAGGAAGCTCCCATCGATATCTCCAACGTGATGTATGTACACAAGGGGAAACCCACCAGGATTGGCTTCAAGGAAGTGGACGGCAAGAAGGTCCGCTTCGCAAAGTCCACCGGTGATGTCATAGACTGAGCGTAAGGAGGATCAGGAATTGAGCAGATTAAAGGAACAGTATCAGAAAGAGATCGTCGAAGCCATGACGAAGAAGTTCGGCTACAAGAATGTTATGCAGGTGCCGAAGCTCGACAAGATCGTTATCAACATGGGCGTAGGCGAAGCTAAGGATAACGCAAAGCTTCTTGAAAGTGCGGTAGGGGATATGGAGACCATCACCGGCCAGAAGGCAGTGATCACCAGGGCAAAGAACTCCATCGCAAACTTCAAGATCAGAGAGGGACAGGCTATAGGCTGCAAGACCACTCTCAGAGGCGATAAGATGTATGAGTTTCTTGACCGCCTCATCAATCTCGCGCTTCCCCGTGTGCGTGACTTCAGAGGAGTAAATCCCAATTCCTTCGACGGAAGAGGAAATTACGCACTGGGCATCAAGGAGCAGCTGATCTTCCCCGAGATCGAGTACGACAAGGTCGACAAGGTAAGGGGTATGGATGTTATCATCGTTACAACGGCGCAGACGGACGAAGAGGCAAGAGAACTTCTCAAGATGTTCAACATGCCTTTTGCAAAGGCTTAAGCCGGATTTTTGGAGGATAAGAAACCATGGCAAAAACAGCAATGAAGATCAAGCAGCAGCGCAAACCGAAGTTCTCCACGCGGGCATATACCCGCTGCAGGATCTGCGGACGTCCGCACTCGGTGCTCAAGAAGTACGGCATCTGCCGTGTATGCTTCAGAGAGCTTGCGTACAAGGGACAGATACCCGGTGTCAAGAAGGCATCCTGGTAAAAGCAGAGCACTTAACGAATATAAGCGAAGCGCAATATGAGTTTAGTGCGAGCTTTGTTCTCTGAGATTAGCGAGAGCAAGCTGAAGGCGCAGATCGAGCTTAACGAAGAGAACTTCCTTAGCAAACCAGGAACGACGTGGTATAAGGTATCCGCAGTATTAAAGAAGTTATCAAATAAGGAGGACAGAGGATAAAATGACAATGAGCGATCCTATTGCAGATATGCTTACAAGAATCCGTAACGCAAATACTGCAAAACATGATACGGTTGATGTTCCTTCATCCAAGATGAAGCTGGCTATCGCCCAGATCCTTCAGGATGAGGGATATATCAGGAAATATGAGGTTGTTGATGACGGGGCTTTCAAGTCCATCCACATCACCCTCAAGTACGGTGCCGACAAGAATGAGAAGATCATAACCGGCATGAAGAGGATCTCCAAGCCCGGCCTTCGTGTTTATGCCGGCAAGGATGAGCTTCCCAGGGTTCTCGGCGGACTCGGAATCGCTATCATCTCCACCAATGCGGGAGTGATAACCGATAAGGAAGCAAGAAAGCAGGGAGTAGGCGGCGAGGTTTTGGCTTTTGTTTGGTGACATTGAGCACTTAACGAAGAGAACTTCCTTGTGAAATAAGTTAGAAATAATTATATAATAAAATGTATCAGAAAGATACAGAAAGGAGCGGGCATGTCACGTATAGGAAGAATGCCGATCGCGGTGCCTGCCGGAGTAACGGTAGATATCGCAGAAAATAACAAGGTGACGGTGAAAGGTCCCAAGGGAACTCTTGAGAGAGTGCTCCCCGCGGAAATGGAGATCAAGCTTGAGGGTGCTGAGCTTACTGTGTCCAGACCCAACGATCTTAAGAGAATGAAATCGCTTCACGGCCTTACAAGAACCCTCATCAACAATATGGTTGTGGGTGTAACTAACGGCTATGAGAAGAAGCTTGAGGTAAACGGCGTAGGTTACAGGGCTGCAAAGCAGGGCAAGAAGCTTGTGCTTTCCCTTGGTTACTCCCATCCCGTAGAGATGGAGGATCCCGAGGGCATCGAGACTGTAGTCGAGGGCCAGAACATCATCCTCGTCAAGGGTATCGACAAGGAGAAGGTCGGCCAGTTCGCCGCAGAGATAAGGGATAAGAGACGTCCTGAGCCTTATAAGGGCAAGGGTATCAAGTATGCCGATGAGGTCATCAGACGTAAAGTCGGTAAGACCGGCAAGAAGTAAGGAGGAGCATAGGAAATGGTAAGCAAAGAATCCAGACAGAAAGTGCGTGAAAAGAAGCATCTGAAGATCCGCAACCGTTTCAGCGGCACTCCCGAGAGACCCCGTCTTGCGGTTTTCAGAAGCAACGATCATATGTATGCACAGGTGATCGATGATGCGGCAGGCAAAACTCTTGTTGCTGCATCCACTGTAGAGAAGGATATCAAGGCATCCCTCTCCAAGACAAATGATGTGGAGGCTGCAAAGACTCTTGGCGGCATCATCGCAAAGCGTGCATTGGACAAGGGCATCAATACCGTCGTGTTCGACAGAGGCGGATATATTTATCACGGCAAGGTTGCAGCATTAGCTGAGGCGGCAAGAGAAGCCGGCTTACAATTCTAGGAGGAGAAAAGTACATGAGACGTGAAATAATAGATGCCAGTCAGCTGGGAGAACTTAATGACAAGGTTGTTGCCATCAAGCGCGTTACCAAGGTTGTAAAGGGTGGTCGTAACTTCCGCTTTACCGCGCTGGTGGTTGTAGGTGACGGCGAGGGCCATGTAGGCGCAGGTCTCGGCAAGGCTTCCGAGATCCCCGAGGCTATCCGCAAGGGCAAGGAAGATGCAGCAAAGCATCTTGTGACCGTGGCAAGGGATGAGAACGAGAGCATCACACATGATCAGATCGGTAACTTCGGTTCCGCTTCCGTGCTGCTCAAGCGTGCTCCCGGCGGTACCGGTGTCATCGCCGGCGGTCCTGCCCGTATCGTCTGCGATATGGCGGGTATCAAGAACATACGTACAAAGTCACTCGGTTCCAACAATAAGCAGAACGTTGTTCTGGCAACCATCAAGGGACTTTCGGAACTCAAGAGCCCCGAAGAAGTGGCTATCAAGCGCGGCAAGTCTGTAGACGAGATCCGTGCATAAAGTGGGAGGGATTAGGAAATGGCTGAGAAAACATTAAAGGTCACCCTGGTGAAGTCCCCCATAAGCGCCGTTCCCAAGCACAGAAAGACTGTGGAGGCGATGGGACTTACCAAGATGCACAAGACCGTTACGCTCCCGGACAACGCAGCTACCAGAGGGCAGATCCGGCAGATTGGCTACATGCTGAAGGTCGAAGAGGCCTGATCGGCGGAAACAGGAGGATTGGAAAATGGATTTATCTAATTTAAGACCCGCCGAAGGGTCCAAGCAGAGCGGCAATTTCAGAAGAGGCCGCGGTCACGGCTCAGGAAACGGCAAGACCGCAGGTAAGGGCCATAAGGGACAGAAGGCAAGGAGCGGAGCACCCCGTATAGGTTTCGAAGGTGGTCAGATGCCTCTGTACCGCAGGATCCCCAAGAGGGGCTTCAAGAACCGCAATACCGTTAATCTGGTAGGCATCAACGTAGACCGTCTTGAGGTTTTTGAGAACGGTGCGACCGTTACCGTAGAGAGCCTCGTGGAGAAGGGCATCATCAAGAATCCCCGTGACGGTGTAAAGCTTCTCGGCAACGGAACTCTCAGCAAGAAGCTTACCGTGAAGGTGGATGCAGTCAGCGCCGGAGCTAAGGAAAAGATCGAAGCTGCAGGCGGCACCATAGAGGAATAAGATCCAATCGGCGATCAACGGAGGTTTGATATGTTTCGGACTTTGGTCAACGCATTCAAGATTAAGGACATCCGTAAGAGGCTGGTATACACGTTTTTGATGCTCATCATCGTCAGACTCGGAAGCCAGCTGCCCGTTCCCGGTACCAACCCTTCCTTCTTCAAGGAGTGGTTCGAGGGCCAGAGCGCAGATGCCTTCAATTTCTTTGATGCATTTACAGGCGGTTCATTTACAAGCATGTCGGTATTCGCACTTGGTATCACGCCTTACATCATGGCGTCCATCATCGTGCAGATGCTGACACTGTCCATCCCCAAGCTGGAAGAGATGAGCAGGGAAGAGGACGGACATAAGAAGCTGAACGAGGCTACACGTTATGCGACCGTGGGACTTGCACTTCTTGAAGCCATAGGTATGGCAGTAGGTTTCGGACAGAGAGGTCTGCTGATCGACAAGACGAACCCGCTGAATGCGATCGCTGTTGCAACGGCTCTTACCGCAGGTGCTGCTTTCGTTATGTGGCTGGGCGAACAGATCACCGAAAAGGGTATAGGAAACGGTTCTTCCATAATCCTGGTGTTCAACATCGCATCCCGTATACCTGCCGACATCACGGGCTTGATACAGTCCTTTGTGACCGTTGAAGGAAAGAATATCGGCGCAAGGATACTTTCCGCCATCATCATCGCGGCAGTGATCCTTATCACCATAATACTTACCGTGCTCCTTAACGACGGCGTGCGCAAGATCCCCGTTCACTATAACGGCAGGAGCAACAACAGCCGCATCGCTGCAATGGGAAACACCAACAACATCCCCCTGAGGGTCAACACCTCGGGCGTTATGCCGGTGATCTTCGCATCATCCCTGATGCAGTTCCCGGTCATCATCTACAGCATGTTCGGGCTTGATCCCGGAACCGGAGTATGGAGCCACATCCTTAAGGCGCTCCAGAGCAGCTACTGGTTCAACAGGGAGACTCCGGCATATACGCTGGGCCTGCTGCTCTACGTAGTGCTGGTGGTGTTCTTCGCTTACTTCTACACCGCGATCACCTTCAACCCGGTGCTCATCGCGGACAACCTGAAGAAGAGAGGCGGTTTTATCCCCGGTGTCCGTCCCGGAAGACCTACTACGGAGTACCTGAACAACATACTCCAGTACATAATCTTCATCGGTGCCGTGGGACTGTTCATAGTAGTTACCATCCCCATCGTGTTCAACGGACTCTTCGGAGCCAGCGTTACCTTTGCGGGAACATCCCTCATAATCATCGTAAGCGTTGTGCTTGATTCCATGAGGCAGGTGGAGACCATGATGGTAGAGCGTAACTACAAGGGTTTCCTGAATTCATAAGGAACGTTGTTATTCACAGGTCCGCAGAGGCCAGAGGTCTCTGCGGCCTTTGGTGTTAAATAAGGAGGTTTCAAATGAAGATAGTCATGCTTGGCGCACCCGGTGCCGGTAAAGGCACACAGGCAAAGCTCATAGCCGAGAGCTACGGTATACCCCATGTTTCAACCGGAGACATTTTCAGGGCCAACGTTAAGGGCGGTACTGCTCTGGGCATGGAAGCAAAAGCATATATGGACAAGGGTGAGCTGGTTCCCGATGAGCTGACGGTCCGGATCCTTCTGGACAGGGTTTCACAGGAAGACTGCAGGAACGGATATGTGCTTGACGGTTTCCCCAGGACCATTCCCCAGGCAGAGGTACTGGACAGCGAGCTTTCCAAGATGGGTGAAGCTATCGATCATGCTATCGACGTTGAGGTACCCGATGAGAATATCGTAAAGAGGATGGGAGGAAGAAGAGCCTGCCTCAAGTGCGGAGCTACCTATCACATAGTACACATCCCTCCGAAGCAGGAAGGCATCTGCGACAACTGCGGAGAAAAGCTTGTACAGAGGGATGATGATAAGGAAGAGACCGTAAAGAACCGTCTCAAGGTTTATCACGAGGCTACACAGCCCCTGATCGACTTCTATTCCGGAAAGGGAGTGCTGAAGACAGTAGACGGCACCCTTCCCCAGGAAGAAGTCTTTGCTGCGATAAAGGCTATACTCGGATAGGGGGAAGAAATGTCAATATCGATTAAATCAGCCCGGGAGATCGAGCTGATGCGCATATCGAACCACATGCTCTGCGATATGCACAGGGAACTTGAAAAACTGATATGTCCGGGGCTGCCCACCATAGAGCTGGATAAGGCAGCCGCCGACTTTATAAAAAAGCACGGGGTAGAGAGCAATTTCCTGAACTACGACGGGTTTCCCGCATCCATCTGCGTATCGGTAAACGAAGAGGTGGTACACGGCATACCCAGTAAGGAAAAGGTACTTAAGGAAGGCGATATCGTTTCCATCGATGCCGGGCTGATCTACAAGGGTTATCATTCCGACGCAGCCAGGACCTACGGAGTGGGAAAGATCTCTCCGGAAAAGCAGAAGCTCATAGACGAGACCAGGAACAGCTTTTTCGAGGGCATCAAATATGCCAGGGCAGGCAATCATGTTTCGGATATCTCCAATGCCATCGATGCTTACATCTCACAGTTCGGTTACGGGATAGTGAGAGAGCTGGTGGGACACGGAGTAGGGACCGCGCTTCATGAGGATCCCCAGATCCCCAACTTCCGCCAGAAGAGGCGGGGAGCAAAGCTCCAGCCCGGAATGACACTTGCTGTAGAGCCCATGATCAATCTGGGAAGAGGGGATGTGGTCTGGGAGGAAGACGAGTGGACGGTGGTCACCGATGACTGTTCACCTTCAGCCCACTACGAGAACACAATACTCATCACGGAGGGTGATCCCGAGATCTTAAGTCTCTATGAGCCCTAAGGTGACTTCCATGAAAGGGCTTAAGGGATGCCTGGGGCTGTCAACGGCCGGGCACGATAAGGGAACGGTCTACCTTATAATAGATGAGGATGACAAAAGGGTATATGTGGCCGACGGAAAGCTGAAGAAGGCTGAAGCCCCCAAGGCCAAGAATAAAAAACATATACAGGCCGCAGGAAGTGAAGCGGCGGAAAAGCTGCTCAGGGAAAGCGGCGGAAAGCCGAAGGATGAGGAAATCCGGAAGCTGTTGAAAGAACATAGGAAAATGAGCGTCAGAACGCAGGAGGATGGTAATGTCTAAAGCCGATGTAATAGAGATCGAGGGAACCGTTACGGAGAAGCTGCCCAACACAATGTTCAAGGTGCAGCTGGAGAACGGACATGAGATCCTGGCACACATAAGCGGTAAGCTTCGCCAGAACTTCATAAAGATCCTTCCGGGAGATAAGGTAACAATGGAGCTTTCTCCCTACGATCTTTCCAAGGGAAGGATAGTCTGGCGCGATAAATAAAAAAATGCTTGCATTCGGAATTTTACTGTGATACAATGGCAAATGGTCTTTTTTGAAACGGAAATGGAGGTGGTAACATGAAGGTAAGATCATCCGTAAAACCTATCTGCGAAAAATGCAAGGTTATCAAGAGGAAGGGGAGGATCATGATCATCTGTGAGAATCCCAAGCACAAGCAGCGTCAGGGCTGAGACGCGTAAGTAAGAGCGGCTGCGGCAGGGCTCTTCCGTCAAAGAGTTCATGCCGGTGATCGATAAATGCAATTATGAGGTGTTGGCTGCACCGTGCATTTACGATTGATACTTCGCCGTAAGGCGGAGGCAAAGCCGGGAGACCGGCCGGACGGGAAACCGTCCCAGTCAATTAGTAACTGTTAATCCGCCGGAGCTTCTAAAACATACCATCCGGCACAGCTGAAAGGGAGGAAAGAAATGGCTCGTATAGCAGGCATAGACTTGCCGAGAGACAAGCGCGTAGAGATAGGACTTACCTATATCTACGGCATCGGGCGTGTAAGCTCGAACCAGATCCTTGCAAAAGCAAAGGTCAATCCCGATACCCGCTGCAGAGACCTGACCGATGATGAGGTCAAGGCTATCAGCGCCGCTATCGAGGATGGCTACATGGTGGAAGGTGATCTCAGAAGAGAGATCGCGCTCAACATCAAGCGTCTGCAGGAGATCGGATGCTACAGAGGCATCCGTCACAGGAAGGGACTTCCCGTACGCGGTCAGAAGACCAAGACCAACGCACGTACCCGTAAAGGTCCCAAGAAGACGGTTGCAGGAAAGAAGAAGTAAAGAAACGTTAATGATCATCAATAAGAAGAAAGTAGGTTAGTTTTATGGCAGCAGTAAAGAAAGGTGCTTCCGCAGCAGCAAAGAAGGCTACGAAGAAGCGTGTCAAGAAAAACGTTGAACATGGACAGGCTCACATTCAGGCTTCCTTCAACAACACCATCGTGACGTTGACGGACAGCGAGGGCAATGCTCTTTCATGGGCATCCGCAGGCGGGCTTGGATTCCGCGGTTCAAAGAAATCTACTCCTTATGCGGCACAGATGGCAGCCGAGACAGCTACCAAGGCAGCTCTTGTGCACGGGCTTAAGACAGTAGATGTTATGGTCAAGGGGCCCGGTTCAGGAAGAGAAGCAGCCATCAGGGCTCTTCAGGCAAACGGCCTGACGGTGACCAGTATCAGGGACGTGACACCCGTTCCCCATAACGGATGCCGCCCGCCCAAGCGTCGTCGTGTGTGATCATATTGCGGAGGTAGAAAACAATGGCAGTTAACAGAGTACCTGTATTGAAAAGATGCAGAGCCCTTGGCATCGAGCCTTCTTATCTGGGGGTAGAGAAGTACACCCACACCAGAGAGTGGAAGAGCGAGGTTGACGGGCGCAAGAAGAATATCAATAAGAGACTGGACCGCAGGGTGAACGAGTCTATCCGTAATCCCCGCAATGTGAACCGTAAGGTCAGTGAGTACGGTCTCCAGCTTAAGGAGAAGCAGAAGGCAAAGTTCATCTACGGCGTCCTTGAGAAGCCTTTCCGTAACTATTACGACAAGGCAGACCGTATGAAGGGCATGGCCGGTGAGAACCTGATGAAGCTCCTTGAGTGCCGTCTTGACAGCGTGGTGTTCCGTATGGGCTTTGCCCGCACCCGCAGGGAGGCAAGGCAGGTTGTGGGACATAAGCACATCCTGGTAAACGGCAGGAAGATCAACATCCCTTCATACCAGATCAAGGCAGGGGATGTGATAGAGCTCACTGAAAAGGCAAAGGGTCTCCAGAGATTCAAGGATGTTATAGAGGTGACCGAGGGCAGGATCGTTCCCGCCTGGCTGGAAGTGGACTATGAGGCGAAGAAGGGTACCGTGAAGGAGATCCCTACAAGGGAGGCCATCGATGTGCCCGTTAATGAGATGCTGATCGTCGAGCTTTATTCTAAATAAATAAGGCTCAAGCCTAGAATAAGGAGAACAGCTAAATGTTAGAATTCAACTTTGACGTTCCTGAGATCCAGATAGCAGAAATATCCGAGGATAAGAAGTACGGCCGCTTCGTAGTGGAGCCGCTGGAGAGAGGCTACGGCGTGACTCTCGGTAATTCACTGAGACGCATCATGCTGGCATCCCTGCCCGGCTCGGCTGTGAGCCAGATCAAGATCGCAGGCGTGCTCCATGAGTTCACCAGCATTCCCGGTGTTAAGGAGGATGTGCCCGAGATCATAATGAACATCAAGTCGCTTGCCATCAAGGACAACAGCGACAGCGATGAGACCAAGAAGGCACACATCCTTTTCGAGGGAGAAGGCGTTGTGACCGCAGCGGATATCAAGTTTGAGGATCCCAACCTTTCAGTGGTAAACAAGGATCAGGTCATCGCTACCTTAAGCGGAAGAGACTCCAGACTTGAGATGGATCTTTCCGTTACCAAGGGCAGGGGCTATGTGAGCTCAGACCGCAACAAGCGTGAAGAGCTTCCCATCGGTACCATTGCGATCGACTCAATCTACACTCCCGTAGAGAGAGTGAACATGTCCGTAGAGGACACCCGTGTAGGCCAGGTGACGGACTATGACAAGCTTACCCTTGACGTGTACACCAACGGGGCACTTACTCCCGATGACGCGGTAGGGCTGGCTGCAAAGGTCCTCAACAAGCATCTTGAGCTGTTCATCAACCTTTCCGACAGGGCACAGAACAGCATGGTCTTCAACGGAGTTACCGAGGAGAACAGGGCTGACAACATCATGCTCATGACCATAGATGAGCTTGAGCTCTCCGTTCGTTCCTACAACTGCCTGAAGAGGGCAAGCATCAACTGTGTCGGAGATCTTGTTAACAAGACTCCCGATGAGATGATGAAGGTAAGGAATCTCGGAAAGAAGTCCCTTGACGAAGTCCTTGAAAAGCTGAATGAGATGGGACTTCATCTGAGGAATTCAGAAGAGTAATTTATAAGGAATAAGCGCCGTCCCGGTAAGCCCGAAGAGCACGGGACGGTGTCAATGCTCCTTAAAGTATCAGCCGGATATAAGACCGAAGAGCAGTCCGGCGCTTAAGATGAAAGGAGAAAGAAAATGGCTAAGTACAGGAAATTAGGCAAGACTTCCAGCCAGAGAAAGGCACTGCTCAGAAACCAGGTGACCATGCTGATCCTCAACGGACGCATCACCACCACCGAGGCAAGAGCTAAGGAAGTAAAGAAGATCGCCGAGAAGATCATCGCTCTTGGCATCAGGGAGAAGGACAACTACGAGACCGTTACCGTTACCGCAAAGGTTCCCCGCAAGGACAAGGACGGCAAGAGGGAGAAGGAAGTTGTCGACGGCAAGAAGGTGACCATCTTTGATGAGGTGGAGAAGGAGATCAAGAAGGATCTGCCCTCCAGACTTCATGCAAGACATCAGATGCTCAAGGTATTCTACGATGTAAAGCAGGTTCCCGCAGAGCCTCAGGGTCGTAAGAAGAATACCAGGAAGGTTGACCTTTGCGCAAAGGTATTTGATGAGATTGCTCCCAAGTACGCAAACAGAAACGGCGGTTTCACCCGTATGGTGAAGATCGGCCCCCGCAAGGGTGATGCGGCTATGATGGTCATACTCGAGCTGGTATAAAGGACTTAAGCTTTATGGCATCTGCCTTGCGAAAGGCAGGTGCCTTTTCTTATTTATGGGAATAATAAAAACCAATAAACTTAAATACGAATATATACGCCGTGACGAGGACAATAACGTGGAAGGAATAACCACTGCCCTTGACGGCGTTTCGCTGGATATAAAGGCAGGGGATTTCATTGCGATCCTGGGACATAACGGTTCCGGAAAATCCACCCTTGCCAGACACATCAATGCCATACTCTTTCCGGCTGAGGGCACTGTGGTGGTGGACGGTATGGATACCACCGACAGCTCGAAGCTTCTGGATATAAGACGTACTGCAGGAATGGTATTCCAGAATCCGGACAACCAGATCATAGGACAGCTGGTAGAGGAGGATGTGGCCTTCGGTCCGGAGAACATGGGAGTACCAACCGAAGAGATATGGCAGAGAGTGGCCGAGAGCCTGGAGGCCGTGGGAATGACCGCATACAGGGAACACTCTCCCAACAGGCTGTCGGGAGGACAGAAGCAGAGGGTCTCCATCGCTTCCGTCATAGCCATGCATCCCAAGTGCATGATAATGGATGAGCCTACGGCCATGCTGGATCCCGGAGGCCGCAGGGAGGTCATAGAGGCTGCACATAAGCTGAATAAGACCGAAGGGATAACCGTGGTATTAATTACCCACTATATGGATGAAGCCGCGGGAGCGGATAAAGTCATAGTGATGGATAAGGGACGTATAGCCATGGAGGGTACCCCCAGGGAGGTTTTCTCAAGGGTTGAGGAGCTCAAGAGCTTAAGACTGGATGTACCCCAGTCCACCGAGCTGGCATGGCGCCTGAAGAAGAGGGGCGTGGATCTGCCCGACGGAGTGCTTGACCGCCGGGAACTGGTGGAAGCTCTGATCCGCGTCTATAAGAGGAATAAGTGATGGCAGAGAGCGGATTCAGGGGACTTATTGCCGATCACCTGGTATATGAATATAATAAAGAGAGCAGCCAGAGGTTAAGAGCTCTGGATGATGTGAGCTTTACCATCAGACAGGGGGAGTTCGTGGGCCTTATAGGGCACACGGGCTCCGGGAAGTCTACCCTTGTGCAGATGCTCAATGCGCTTATGAAGCCGGATTCTGGTACGGTGTACTATGACGGCCGTGATGTCTTTGAGAAGGATTACGACAGAAAGGCGCTGAGAGGAAAGGTGGGAGAGGTGTTCCAGTATCCGGAGCACCAGCTCTTTGCCGATACGGTATTTGAAGAGGTCTGCTTCGGTCCGAGAAATATGGGCATGGACAGAAAGCAGACCGAGCTTTCGGCTTATGCCGCGATAAAGAAGGTGGGGCTGCCGGACGAGTGCTTTGACCAGTCGCCCTTTGACCTTTCCGGCGGACAGAGGCGCAGAGTGGCCATTGCTTCCGTGCTGGCCATGAAGCCTGAGCTGCTCATACTTGATGAGCCCACGGCAGGGCTGGATCCCCTGGGACGTCTGGAACTGCTTGACATGATAACGGAATTAAACCGGGACAGCGCCATGAGCGTGCTGCTGGTATCACATTCCATGGAGGATGTGGCTGCCTATGCATCCCGCATACTTGTGCTGGATAAGGGCAGGCTTATATATGACGATACACCGGCGGAGGTGTTCGCCCACTATGAGGAGCTTCAGAAGCTCGGGCTTGCCGCGCCGGAGATGACCTATGTGATGAACGGACTGAAGGCGGCGGGAATGGATGTTGATACCTCCGCGCTTACGCCGGATGAGGCTGAAGAGAGCATATTGAGGGCACTTCGTTTATGCTGAGAGACATAACCCTCGGACAGTATTATAAGGCAGAATCACCCATACACAGGCTGGATCCGCGGACCAAGCTGGCGGCTACCTTTGCCTATCTTATCTCCCTTTTTCTGTTTAAAAATCCCTTTGTTTATATGATAGCCGGAGGCGTGCTGGTATGTGTCATCATAGCCTCCCGGGTGCCGGTGAGATATATGCTCAAGGGTATGAAGAGCGTGATCTTCATACTGCTCTTTACCATGCTGATGAGCCTGTTTTTTACAAAGGGCACGGTGATCTGGAGTTTCTGGAAGCTGAGGATCACAAAGGAGGGGCTCAGTCAGTCGGCCTATACCGGCCTCCGCATAACCATGCTGATACTGGGCTCCAACATACTTACGCTTACGACCACTCCCACAAGGCTCACCAATGCCCTGGAGAGGGTGATGAGCCCGTTAAAGATATTCCGTGTGCCGGCCCATGAGATAGCTATGATGATGAGCATAGCCCTCCGTTTCATCCCTATCCTTCTGGAGGAGACCGACAGGATAATGAAAGCCCAGCTGGCCAGGGGGGCGGATTTCGAGAGCGGAAATCTCTTTAAGAAAGTAAAGAGCCTGATCCCCGTACTGATCCCTCTTTTTGTGGCGGCCTTCAGACGGGCAAATGATCTGGCAATGGCCATGGAAGCCCGCTGCTACCATGGCGGGAAGGGAAGGACACAGATGAAGCCGCTTAAGTATGCCCGCAGGGATGCGGCGGCTTACTGCCTTCTGATAATGTATATGGCGCTTATGATCGTGACCGGACTGACACTTAAGAGCACCCCGAAAACAGAGGCGCTCCCGGCGGTATCGACAAATATGATCAGCGTATCTTCGGATACCTTAAGGTAAGAACATGAGAAAGATCCTGCTGCGCATAGCCTATGACGGCAGCGCATATCACGGCTGGCAGAAACAGGATAATGCAGATACGGTGGAGGGACGTATGTACACGGCCCTTTCGGAGCTCTGCCCTGAGGCGGAGCTCTGCGGCGGCAGCAGGACCGATGCGGGAGTGCATGCAAGGGACAATGTGGTGCTCTGCATCACCCCGGATGAGTTCCGTATCCCTGCCGATAGGCTGCCTATGGCCCTGAACCGAAGACTGCCCGGAGACATATGCGTATGCAGCGGCGAGGAGAGAAATGAGGATTTTGAGCTGCGGGGAGCACCCTGCAGGAAGACCTATGAATACAGGATACTCAATACGGCCATGCCTGATCCCATGAGGCGTCTGTACTGCGCCCATGTATCCTTCCCCCTTGATGAGAACATCATGGCAGAAGGAGCGGCACATCTTGTGGGAGAGCATGATTTCACCAGCTTTTCCAGCGTCCATGCCCAGGTGCAGACCAGGGTCAGGACGATCTTTTCCGCGGAAGTGGAGCGGCACGGCGATGAGATCCTGATACGTGTCTGCGGCAACGGTTTCCTGTATAATATGGTGCGCATAATCGCAGGAACCCTGGTCGAGCTCGGCAGGGGGGCATGCGCAGCTGAAGACATAAAACGCATGCTGGATGCAAAGGACAGGCAGGCCGCCGGACCAACGGCTGTTCCGGAAGGCCTCTGCCTTAAGAGATATGAATTACTGTGAGACTGCTTTTCAGGGAATTACTAAAGGTATTATGGAATGGTAAAGAATTATCCCAGGATTATGCGCGTGATCGCGGCGGTAATACTTATCGTTGTCATCATCGGAATGATACTCATAAGGGACAGAGGGGTAGATACGGATATCACTGCCCGCACCACAAGGGTGGGGCTGGTGCTGACCGGAGCAAAGAACGATGCCAGCTTCTGCCAGGCCCACTATGACAGCCTTTTGAAGATCGGGGATGAGCTCAATCTCGAGATCATCTGCAGGGAGAACATACCCGAGGATGAAAGCTGCCGGACAGTCATAAAGGAGCTTGTGGAGAAGGAGGGCTGCGGGATAGTGGTGTCAGCCTCTTTTGGCTACGGAGCTTACGTCACCGAAATGGCGGAGAAGTATCCGGAGGTCTTTTTCCTGCATCCACTGGGGACTGAAAAGCTTACCAATCTGGCTTCCTGTATGGGGCGGATGTACCAGGCCAGATATCTTTCGGGTATAGTGGCGGGGATGAGGACGGAGAGCGGAAAGATAGGCTATGTTGCCGCTTATGACAATTCTGAGGTGATCCGGGACCTCAACGCCTTTACCCTTGGTGTCAGAAGTGTTTCTCCGGATGCGGAGGTGTATGTCAGATACTGCCGTTCCTGGGTAGATGACGGGGCGGCTGAGGCAGCCTTCAGGGAGCTTATGGAAAAGCATCCTGATATAGATGTTATGGCCAGGCATACCAACTCATTGAAACCTGACCGGCTGGCAGAGGAAAGAGGGCTTTGGTCCGTGGGCTTCAACATGGACACAGCAGAGCTTTTTCCCGACAGTTACCTGACGGCCTGCGAATGGCATTGGGATGCTTATTACAGGAAGAAGATCCTGAGCTGCCTTCAGGGAAAGTTTTACGGGAATATTGAATGGATGGATATGGGCAGCGGCATACTCGGACTGTCTGAGCTGACAGCCAATGTTGCGCCGGGAACCCGGGAAGCGGTGGAGGAAGCGGAGAGCCGTTTTGCAGACAGGAGCTTTGATGTCTTTTACGGTCCCGTTTATGACAACGAGGGAAAACTCCGTATCCCCGAAGGAGAGTCCATGTCCGACGATGAGATGATGAACAGTTTCGGATGGTATGTGGAGGGGCTTACCGTCGATGAATAAGGATAACCTTACAAGGATAAAATTCATAATGGTCTCATTACTGGTCGTCATGGGGATAGTGGTATTCATCCTGAACTTCCGCATGACAGCGCAGGATCCCGTTACAAAGGTGGGGGTGCTGCTCATCGGAGTATCCGACGATGAAGGCTGGAATGAGAGCCATTACAACGGGCTGAAGACCGCCTGCGAGATCAACAAATGTATCATGTGCATGCGGCAGTCGGTTCCCGAGGAGGGACCGTCCGTGGAGCGGGCTGTAGCGGAACTTGTGGAAGAGGGCTGCAGTGTCATCTTCCTGACCAGCTACGGATACGGAGGCTTTGCGGACAGCGTCGCGGGAGAATATCCCGATGTGGCTTTCTACTGTATCTCCGGTGATTTTTCGGCAAAGAACTGCATGTCCTATTTTGCCAGGATGTATCAGGCAAGATATCTGGCAGGCATAGTTGCGGGGGCAGGAAGCGAGAGCGGCATCCTGGGCTATGTTTCCGCCATGGCGATACCCGAGACCGTACGTTCCGTGAATGCGTATGCGATGGGCGCCCGGAAGGCAAACCCTTCGGCTAAGGTGCTTGTAAAGTATACAGGAAGCTGGGATGATAAGGAGGCAGAAGAGGCAGCAACAAGAGAACTGGCGGCAGCCGGAGCCGATGTCATCACCTTTCATGAGGATAAGCCCTATGCCATAGATCTGGCGGATGAGATGGGCTTATATACCACAGGGTATGATTACGTTTCCGGCGGTTATTCGGAAAGACTGCTCACGGCAGCTGTATTTGACTGGGGCATGCTCTATAACAGGGTCCTTGGTGACTATCTGAGCGGCAGGGCCAATTTCTCAAATGATTACTGGCTGGGGCTTAAGGAGGGAGCAGTCTCACTCTACCCCTGCTCGGAGCTTGTCTCCGAAGAGACTAAAGCCTTCGTCAGCGAAGAGGAGAAAAGGATACAGAGCTGGAGAGACGTATTTTCCGGAGAGATCCGTGACAATACGGGAACAGTCCGCTGCAGTGAGAATGAGCGGATCAGTGATGATGAGCTGTTTAACAGTATAGACTGGTATGTGGAAGGCGTAGAGATCTATGAATAAAAAGAGTATATATGACAGGTACAGGACTGTATCGGTTGTGGTTTTCTTTGGCCTGGCCCTTCTGGTAGTGGGTATGGTGCTGCGGACGCGGATGGGGATGTTCGTGCAGTCATACACGGAGTTACAGACCAAAAAACAGGCGGAAAGCTATGCTATGCTGATGTCGGAAAAGCTGACCACCGAGCTGGAGAATCTGGAGTACATCGCAGGCCAGCTGGAAGCATCCCTTGATGATATGGATGACCTCATGCCGCGTATATACAGCGAGAGCGGGATGACCCAGGGGCTCTTAAGCATTGACGGTGAGGCGCTTTACGGGGAAAGCCTGAATTTCTCGGAATTTGAAGGCATACAGTCATCGTTCAGGGGGAATAATGCGATAACCTACGTAAGAGATAAAGGTCTTCTTTTTACCTGTCCTGTTTTTAACGGACCCAACATCCGTTACGTTCTTTACAGGCTCTGTCCCATGGATGCCCTTGAGGAACGTTTTGCCACGGATATATTTGACGACCTGGGTAAGCTCTGTGTGACTACAAGAAACGGAAATATCGTGGTCCCTTTCATCAACAGCACAATTGAGGATATGCAGTGGTATGAAAGTGAGGAGATACAGAGCTGGTACGGGGCGATGCATCTGGAGATGGAGGTCTCTGTCGCGGCTGCAAAGAGCGTTACCACAGACAGGGGAGATATGCTTCTGTTTGAGTCCGAGATCCCCGGGACTGATTTCCTTATATCCGGTTATGTGCCCAGATCAGTTGCCGCGGAAGGCATAGAGAACCTTACACAGCTGGTGGTGTGGGTATTCGGCCTGCTCATGCTCCTGGTCCTCATCGGAGCTTTTTATCTGACAAGGGTCAGCGTCAAGATACGCGAGAGCGATGAGCTCAGGGAGGCAAAGGCTGTAGCGGAGGAGGCATCGAGAGCCAAGAGTGATTTCCTGGCCAACATGTCCCATGAGATACGTACCCCCATCAATGCCGTGCTGGGAATGAATGAGATGATACTCAGGGAGAGCAGCGATGATGCCATCACTACTTATGCCTCCAATATAAGGACGGCAGGCAACAGCCTCCTCGGCATCATCAACGATATACTGGACTTTTCCAAGATCGAAGCCGGGAAGATAGAGATCATCCCGGTGGAGTACAGTCTGCCCTCCGTGATAAGTGATCTGGTCAACATGATACGCAGCCGCGCAGATGATAAGGGGATCCATCTGCAGACGGAGTTCGATCCCGGACTGCCCCGAGGGCTTTTCGGTGATGAGGTGAGGATCAAGCAGATAATCACAAACCTGCTGTCCAATGCGGTGAAGTATACGGAGAAGGGCACCGTCACTTTCGGCATGGGCTATGAGGATACGGAGGATGCGGAGTTCATACTTCTCAAGGTCTATGTCAAGGACACCGGGATAGGAATAAAGCAGGAGGATATCGAAAAGCTGTACCTGGAGTTCACCAGGATAGAAGAGAAGAGAAACCGTAATATCGAGGGTACCGGTCTCGGAATGAGCATAACGAAGAATCTCCTCCAGATGATGGACTCGGAACTGAAAGTAGAGAGCGTATACGGCGAAGGTTCCACTTTCAGTTTTTCGGTAAAGCAGCGGGTTACGGACCGCCAGCCGCTGGGAGACTATGAGTTTTCGGTACGGCAGCAGCTTGCCGATATGAAGAAATACCGGGAGAGCTTTAAGGCGCCTGATGCGCGGGTACTGGTGGTGGATGACAATGACATGAACCTTATGGTGTTCAAGAGCCTCATAAAGCAGACCGGAGTGCAGACGGTCACCGCAGACAGCGGGGATGAGGGCATAGCCCTTACCATGAAGGAACACTACGATCTGATCTTCCTTGATCACATGATGCCGGTGAAGGACGGTATCGAGACACTGCGTGAGATAAGGGAGAATGCGGAGAATCCCAACAGGAACACACCCACCATATGTCTTACCGCAAATGCGATCTCGGGAGCAAAAGAGGAATATATGGCGGCGGGCTTTGATGATTATATTTCCAAGCCCATCGATCCTGACCGCCTGGAGGAGCTGATGATGGCTCTGCTCCCTGAAGGATTGGTGATGAAGCAGAGCACCGGGGAGTTCGGGACTGAGGAGGAGGCGGGGGATCTGCCCGCGGAGCTGAAAGCCCTGGCAGGAGGTCCCATAGATGTGAATGAGGGCCTTAAGAACAGCGGAACGGCGGATTCATATGTAAGTCTTCTGAAGATCTTTTACGATTCCATACCGCAGAAAGCCGAAGAGATAAATGGCTTTTATGAGAGGGATGCCGTAAAGGATTACACCATAAAGGTACATGCACTGAAAAGCTCTGCCAGGATCATAGGCGCCGCAGAGCTGGGGGAACAGGCCCAGGAGCTGGAAAATGCCGGGAAGTCAGGGGATACCGGATATATCCGTTCGCATCACGAAGAGTTTATGAGTGAATATCTGAAGTTCAGGGAGCTGCTGTCCCCTCTGTTCCCGGAGGATGTGGGAAACAGCCGCAGACCGGAAGCGGGTGCAGATCTTATGGCTTTGGTAATGGAAGAGATAAGGACCGCAGCCGCAGATATGGACTGTGACCGTCTGGAGGATATCTTTGATGAGATGGGCGCATACAGCATCCCTGAGGACAGCAGGGAACTGTATGAGAAGCTGAAGGCCGCAGCCGATGAGTATGACTATGAGAAGATAAAGGAACTGCTGGGATGAGGTGAAGCGCGTGGCGAAGCGGATACTTATAGTGGAAGATGATACGGAGATCAGAAAGCTCCTTGAAGACTTCCTTAGGGCACACGGATGGGGGGTCACCGGGGCTGAGGACGGCAGGGTGGCGTCCGCCGTGCTTCATGCGGAAAAATTTGACATCATCCTTATGGATATGATGCTTCCATATAAGTCCGGAGAAACCCTGATCGCTGAGCTCAGGGAAGACGCATCCGTGGAGCGCAGCAGGACTCCGGTCATCGTGATCTCCGCAAGATCGAAGCTTGATACCAGGCTGGAAGTCCTGAGGATGGGAGCGGATGATTATATCATAAAGCCCTTCGATCTGGAGGAGGTGCTGGTACGCATCGAGGTGGTGCTGAGGAGACTGCATGAGCAGGAGGATAGCACGGAGGTCTTAAGCTTCGGAGGGCTTCAGCTTGACGTGCAGGGCAATACCGTGAGCTTTGAAGGGCAGGAGCTTAAGCTTACCGCAAAGGAACTGCAGCTTTTGAAGCTGTTTCTTAAGAATCCTAAGAAGACTTTTACAAAGGCCAATCTCTACGAGTCCGTCTGGGACGATGCCTATTGCTATGAAGATAACACCATCAATGTCCATATCAGCAATCTCAGGAACAAATTAAAGAAGGCAGCGGGGGCGGATATCATAGAGACCGTCTGGGGTATAGGCTACAGGCTGTGCAGACAGGAGCAGGATACTTGAATACTATTCTGATAGTCATAACAGTATTGCTATCGATCCTCTGTCTTTCCCTTCTGACCGTGCTTATCGTGATAAAGGGAAACATCAGGAATGTCACCGCCGAACTTGTCAGGACCCGCGAGAAGGATTACGACAGGCAGATCAGGGTCAGCTTAAGCGACAGGGATCTTGAGCATATGGCTGCGGAGCTTAACCGCAACCTGGATCACCAGAAGGAGCTTAAGCTTGAGACGGAAGCAGCCAGGAAACAGCTGGAGCAGTCGGTTTCCGACATAGCCCACGATCTGAGGACGCCACTTACGGTGGTCAAGGGAAACCTGCAGCTGCTCTCCGGAGAGAAACTCAGCCCGGAAGGACGCCGCTATCTTGAGGTCAGCAGCAGGAAGGCGGATACCCTGAAGAGTATGGTGGACGAGTTCTTTGAGCTTTCGGTGCTGGAGAGCGATGACAGGGCGGCGGAGCTTAAGAACGTGGATATTGTCGCTTTTTTGATGCAGTTCATCCTCGACCATGAAACGATGATACGGGACAGGGGCCTCACACCTGAGATAGACCTTCCGGAAAGAGCCGTTTTTGTAAGCGCAAATGAAGAACTGCTTTCACGTGTATTCTCGAACCTTCTGACAAATATCTGCAAATATGCTAAGGAAAGCTTTTCGATAAGTGTTTCCGCTGAGGAGGGGAGGGTTACGCTGTCCAACAGGATCTCATCTTCAGATGATATAGATGCCGGACATATATTCGAGCGTACCTACCGCGCGGATAATGCCCGCCGGGAAGGCAGCGCCGGACTGGGACTTTACATCGCAAAGCTTCTGATGGAAAGGCAGGGCGGCAGCATCAGCGCGGAAGTCCGGGAAGGAAGGATCATTTTTTCTCTTACTTTTTCAGTTTCTTAAGATTTTCTTTAAACTTTCCCCTTATATTCTCATATATCAACTGAAAACCATGCAGAAAAAGGGGAAACAAAATGTCTGAGATCATCACCGAAATAAAGCATATGACCAAGCAGTACGGCAGGCAGCTGGCACTTGACGACGTTTCCTTTCAGATAAGGAAAGGGAGCATCGTTGGGCTTATCGGTCCCAACGGCGCGGGCAAGACCACCATAATGAAGATCATGGGAGGGCTTGTCTTTCCCACGGAGGGGGAGCTTCAAATGTTCGGGGAGAGCACGGAGAAGGGACTCAACCATGCACGTACCCGCGCAAGCTTCAAAATCGAGACGCCCTATGCCAAGGGCGGTATGAGCGCGCGGGAAAACCTTGAGAAGCAGAGGCTCCAGAAGGGCATGCCCGATAAGGGCAGGATCGACGAGGTCTTAAAGATAGTCAAGCTTGAGGATACCGGAAAGAAGGAGTTTAAGAAGTTTTCCCTGGGAATGAAACAGAGGCTGGGTATAGCTAATGCCCTTCTGGGAAAGCCGGAGCTCATGGTGCTGGACGAGCCGATAAACGGGCTGGATCCCGAAGGGATAGTGGAGATAAGGGAGCTTCTGAAAAAGCTTAACAGGGAGGAGAAGGTGACCATAGTAATCTCTTCACATATCCTCAGCGAGCTCTCCCTGCTCTGTACGGATTATATCTTCATCAATCACGGTAAGATCATTGACACACTGACGGCGGAGGAGCTGAACGCCGAGTGCAGTGAGTACTACCATATAGATACCGACAATAACGAACTGGCCAGCGCCATACTTACCAATGAATGCGGCATAGGCAGGCTGGAGATCCTCGAGAACGGCAGCATCAGGATATATGAAGGGCTGGAGGATATACACCGTATCTCGAAGGCACTGTACGAAGGCGGCGTGATCCCCACTATCCTTGCAAGAAACGAAGCAAATCTGGAAGACTATTATATGAAGAAGGTGCAGGGCGTATGATAAACATGATCAGATCTATAAACTATTCCACCAGGAGGAATCTGCCCGTGGTCATAACCGTGATCACCATGATCTGTCTCCCTGTCCTGATGGTGACTATGGTACTGGGAGTACCCATAACAGAGATGGACGGCGGGGAGTATTACTGCAAAGCCATGGGTGAGAGCTTCTTTTTGGTGATCTTCGGCCTGCTGATATTAAGCTGTATAGCTTCATCGGCGGATGCGGGAGATAAGACCCTGAATTACGAGATCATGGCGGGGCACAGCAGGAGCAGGATCTTCTTTGCAAGGACGATCGCAGGCGTGTTCTGGGGAGTCATACTGCTGGCGCTGCTTTACTATTATCCGCTGGTACTCTTCGGATGCATCGGAGGCTGGTATAAGGGTATAAACCCGGGGGATATACTGCTGCGCTGTCTGCTGTCGCTGTTACCACTGTTCAGGACGGCAGCCTTCTGCATAATGCTCTCCTCCGTGCTCAGGAGCGCGGGCAAGGGGATAGGCTTTACCTTCCTGGCGCTGGAAGCAGTCACGATGATATGGGAGATAATCGCGGATGTCTTTAATCTCAGTGACCATGCGGTACCCTGGATCATAGGCATGACGAACGTGGTGGAGCTTCACACCCTCACAAATGCCAGGGATTATGTGATAGAGGGTGAAAAGGTCACAGTATATCAGACGGGCCTGGATCCGAAACTGGTCATACCCACTGTTGTTGTTTCCCTAGTAATGGGAAGCATTTACCTGGCGGCGGCTTATATAGATTTTAAGAAGCGGGACAGGGATTGAGGGAGGTGCTATATGAAGAGGATAATCACATCACAACTGTATCAGCTCCGCCGCAACACCATGCTGCTACGTATAAGCCTGCTGGTGGCGGTTTCAATGGCAGCTATGGGAGCGCTGGTGTCCTTGACGTCAGACGGGGACCGGTCCGCAGGCGGGCTCTTTACCGACAGCAACGGATTGATGTGGATCTTCCAGATCATGCTGATCGGCGTAATGACAGGCATCATCTGTGCAGGGGATTTCGGTGAAAAGGATATCAATTATGAACTGATGAACGGGCATTCCCGCAGAAGCATATATCTGGCAAGAGTGATACTGTGCGTGGGACTTGCCTCCGTGGTGGCTGAGATCCTTGCATTCATACCCTGTATTTCGGCAGCTGCGGTAAGCGGCTGGGGGGAGCGCATAAAGCCCGGGGATCTGTTTGCCAGGATGGGGCTGTTCATATTTCCCTTTATGCGCATGGCGGCTTTCTTTTCGATGCTCTCCTTCATGATAAAGAAGCAGGGAATAGTCATGATCCTGGGCTTTGCAGCGGAGATGGGCTGCATCATTCTGAATGATATCGTACAGGATAAGTCCGGGTATATGCTGAGTGTATTTAATATAATAAAGCTCACGGATGTGGGGGACTTCGGTCTGTATAATGTTGTACCCGGAAAGGGCGTGGTGGAATACTTTGTCTGCGAAGGCGCTCTGGAACCCTCACTGGCAGCAGGCACCGTCATCGTATCCCTTGTGATGACATTGATCTATCTTGCGGCGGGTTATGCGTTCTTCAGAAAGGACGACTTAGAATAAAACCGGGCGTCTGCTTCGGTTACCTACGGAGGATTATTATCATGGATAAAACACTTGCGGTCTTCGTACTGCTCTTAACGGTATTCACCTTTTTCTTACCGGCCATCTCAAAGAAAGCGGCGTCACGGCTGTGGAGGCTGGTCTATATGGCGCCGCTGCTGTTTTGCGTGATACTGGCGCCCTTCCCGGGATGGGATATAGGAAACGCCGGGATCTATGTGGCCGCGGTACTGGTCATGACTGAGCTTTTTTCGGAGAAGCAGAAGCTGAGAAACGGCATATCCGCTGCGGCAGCAGTCTCTGTCATCGCATCGATGGTATATATGTCAGCCAGTCCTCTGTATCACAGGGTGGATTATCTGGCCGACTTCGAAAACGGTTTTGCGACGATGAAAGAGCATTATGTGCTGACGGAAGAAAAGGGTATAGACTGGGATGAGCTCTATTCGGAATACCGTCCGCAGTTTGAACAGGCGACCCTTAAGCAGGACAGATACCTGTGCAACGCAGGCTGGACAAAGTTTGCACAGGAATTCTACGACGGACATGTGGGCTACATCGTGGATGATGAGAAGACGAAAGCCGAACTGTATGCCGGACTTTACGGCAATGACTACGGTCTTTCGATGCTCAGGCTCTCGGACGGAAGATATGTGGCGGTAAACGTGGAAGGCTGTGGCCAGTCCTTCAGTATATTGGATCCCGGAGAGGACTATGAGGATATTGAAGAATACATGGAAGAGGATGCGGAGGAAAATGTCCTTCAGCTTAAAGAGGCAGGCCTTCATAACGGAAGCGTCATAACTGCATGGAACGGCAGGCCTGTAGAAGAACTGTATGATCAGATCGAGGCCTATCTAAGTTCCTATCCCGACAGGCGGAATGAGGAATTCTATCTTCCCGTCTACGCAGCCGGGATCGGCGGGGATAATGTTGAAATCTCTTTTATAAATGATGAGGGCAGGGAATGCAGCGTTACCGCAAAGAAGCTGGGAGCATATTATCCCAGGCTGTTCACGACCATAGAGAAGCTGGATAAGGGCATGAACATCTCAAATCTGGACTGGCGCATGGTGGGAGAGAAGACAGCGCTGCTCCGCATCGATTCAATGGCATACGACATGGCTTCATATACCGGGGCGGATTACAGTGAGATGACTGAGGAACTCAGGGCCATGCTGGATGCGCTCAACGAAGGCGGAGTGGAGCGCCTGATCTTTGACCTGAGGATGAACGGCGGCGGAAGTCCCTTCATGGTAGGCGCGGTGGTCTCCCTCTTTGCTCCGGAGGGTGAGCATGTCATAAGCTATAACGCGCAGATAAATGAGAAGGAAGTGCGATTCGAGCGCGGTGCGGACGGTAAGTATATCAAAGGTGAGCCCACCACCTATGTGGGAGAGGATCTCTGGGCCGGCAGGGAGATCATCCTGCTGGTGAATGCGGAGACAGTCAGCGCAGGCGATATGATGACCTATCTCATGGCAGAGTATCCCAATGTGACTATAATGGGCTTTACCGGCAGTAACTCCTCCTGTCAGGCGGTAAGCCAGATACAGCTTAAGACCGGAAGCCTCAGCTATTCCGCGGTACCGAACCTGGATGAGGAGGGCGAGCTTATCATCGATACCCGCACGGATCATGTAAGCCGTGTGCCGGTGGATCATTTTATTCCTCTTACGGAGGAGGCGGTAAGGATCATCTATGATGAAGACGGGGATTATGTGCTGGACTATGCACTGAAATTTTAAAAAATATTTGACACCGGAAAGCAGGTATGTTATTATATCAATCCGTGGCGGCGTGCCCGGACATCACGCCGGCTGCTGAAGGGATCCGAAAGGATCAGGTTTGTTAACAACAATGGAGGTAAGCTAAAGATGAAGACATATATGGCTACTCCGCAGGATATCGAGCGCAAGTGGTATGTGGTCGACGCCAGCGGATGCACTTTGGGACGTCTTTCTTCCGAGATCGCCAAGGTCCTCAGAGGAAAGAATAAGCCCTGCTTCACTCCTCATGTGGATACCGGTGATTATGTTATCGTGGTAAACGCTGAGAAGATCAGGGTCACAGGAAAGAAGCTGGATCAGAAGAAGTACTATCAGCATTCCGATTATGTAGGCGGTATGAAGGAGTTCTCCCTTAAGGAAAAGCTTGCAAAAAAGCCTGAAGAGGTGATCGAGCTGGCTGTAAAGGGTATGCTTCCCAAGGGGCCTCTCGGACGCGAAATGTATAAGAAGCTTTTTGTTTATGCAGGACCTGAGCACAAGCATGCTGCCCAGAAGCCCGAAGAGCTTAAGTTTTAAAGGAGATAAGAGATGGCTAAGAAGAGTACGGAGAAGTTTTACGGAACCGGCAGAAGAAAGAAGTCTGTGGCCAGAGTGTTCCTTACCCCCGGAAAGGGTAATATCACCATAAACAAGCGTGATATAGATGAGTATTTCGGGATGGAGACCCTTAAGGTCATCGTCCGCCAGCCTCTTAAGGAGCTGGATGCCGAAGGTAAGTTTGATGCGTTCATCACCGTTAAGGGCGGCGGATTCACAGGCCAGGCCGGTGCCGTTCGCCACGGTATCGCAAGAGCGCTGGTACGCGCCGATGAGGAGAACAGAGTGCCTCTCAAGAAGGCCGGCTACCTCACCAGAGACCCTCGTATGAAGGAAAGAAAGAAGTACGGTCTCAAAGCCGCAAGACGTGCGCCGCAGTTTTCGAAGAGATAAGGATAATCTGCGATTGCAGACAGAATACGGGACGGGAAGCAAGTTTACTTGCTTCCCGTTTCGTTATTCTGGCGGCAATCATTGGGAGACAAGAGACGAGCGAGAAGAAGCGAGCATTGCGAGCGGATTCGAGCTTGTCACTTGTCTCCCAATGCGCCAGCGAAGCAGGCATTCGCAGATTACCCGCGTGGAGAGCTTGCTCTCCGAGGCGGGTTTTTTATTTCGGATGGATTCATTGGAATGCAAGAGACGAGCGAGGAAATCGCGAAGCGATTTTCGAGGTTGTCTCTTGCATTCGCAGTAATCCTTATCGGAGCAGACCATTGTAGCTTGTCACTTGTCTCCCAATGCGCCAGCGAAGCGGGCGTTCGCAGATGATCCGCTCTCCCGAAAACACGCTGGTTTTACGGGGTTAAACAGGGGTTAGATCCATGTCATTGGGGAGGAAATATTTCTATGAAGTAACAATAACATATGGTATAATATGATGCCGGGGTCAAAAGCTCATATGACGGTCATGCCCGCATGAAACGACATCTGAGTCCGGACACGCCTGAACATGACCGGATGACAAGCTGTCCGGTGGATCAGCCAAAGGAGGGATCTGCGAAGCTGTGATCGCGGATATACTGACAGAGAACGGAGGGGAAAATGTTTGAGCTTACGACAATGAATATCGCCACACTGCTCATAGACGGCTCTACGATCTTCCTTTTGATCGGGCTTATTACCCAGAGCACGATAATGAGGAAAAGAGGAAGACCGGACGATAGGATATTCTTTACACTTGTCATACAGAATATGGTCATCGCGGTATCGGATATCGTTACATATCTGGCCGACGGGAAAGACTTCCCGGGGGCACGCTTCCTGAATATGTCCGGCGTGACGGTTTTTTATCTTGCTATGATCATACTGTGCATGACCTGGACACAGTATGCACTGGTCAGATTTAAAAAGAGTACGATGAGGGTGACGGGAAGACGGACGATCCTGTTTATTCCCGGGGTCCTCATGCTGCTTATCGTTGCAGTGAATTTTTTTGCGGGATATGTTTTTTACGAGGATGCCTCGCAAGGCTTTAAGGGGCTGGTTTTCGCTGTGGATAAAACGAATGTCTACCACTATGGGATCCTGTTTGTTCCCATGTTTGTACTTATGGTCTTATATATGGTGGCTGGGTTTGCGCTCATCAGCAGATACCGCAGGGGTGACAATAAAACGCTGATACCGGTATGGATATATTTCATGCCGCTTTCCGTTGGCTTGATCGTACCTTTTGTGTTCGGCGGGATTTCACTGGCAAGCATAGGTATTGCCATGTCGATACTGTTCACTCACCTCGGAAGTGCTTCCGAGATCACTGAAAACGGCATGGAAGGAGGTGAGAGAGCATGACTGAAACAGGCTATATCTCATTATATTCCAACACTGTAGCGATAATGCTCTCTTTCGGAGTATTTGTTCTTGTATGGAAATTTAAGATCAGGGATAAGGTGGAAAAAAGGATATTGCTGGGTCTGCTGGCCAATATCGTGGTCATGGCGCTTTTCTATATCCTCTGTTCACTGAGAGACAGCGGGATGATCCCCTGCAGCAGGATCGGTGCGATGTTTATGGAAACCGGACTTGAAATGATGATCAATATATTTGCGATGATCTGGTTTCTCTACACCGATTACAGGATATTCCACAGCATCTTTCACATAAAAAGAAACATCATCATCTTCACGGTGCCGTTTATTCTTGTGGCGATCATGAACCTTGTCAACATTCCCACGGCATTTATGTTTGACTATGATATGAATGAACATGTGACAGTCGAGAAAACTTTTTATGTGATCGCGGATATCATCAGACTCGGGTACTTCTTCACTTCAATGTTCGTTCTGACAGTCAGAAAGAGAAGGGATGAGAAGATGAAGTTTTTCTCGATCAGAGCCTTTATCATACCCCTGACATTCTATGTCCTGCTTTATTATTTCACGGACTACAATACGGTATCCCTGGGACTTGCCATCGGAACCACACTGATCTATGCCGGAATGGTCAACGAGAAATGCTATCAGGACAGTGAGACCGGCTTTTATAACAGACTTTATCTGGATTATCTCAAAAAACGTATTCATGATAATAAATTCGATCTCAGGAGCATAGCGGAGTTTGTTGTACCGGAGAATGAAATGGAAAAGCTGTCTCCCATGATATCAAAGCAGCTTCCGGAATCCTGCTTTGCCATCAGATACGGAAAGGACAGGATCATCGTTCTCTCGCAGGTTAAGGACAGGGGGCCGCTGTCAATGCTCACGGAGGATGTACAGCTGGCGGTTGAAACAGCAGGCGGCAGTGTGGAAACAGGGTTTAAACTGAAAAAGAAAAATGAAACTGCAGAGAGCTTTTTGGATGATTATCTGAAGGCAAATTAACTCATTCCACATTTTCAGAGGTATGGATAATGGAATTTATCGAGATCACAAGTGACAATGCAGAAGATTTTTCCGCTTATATTGATGAGGATATGGCAGACGACCTTGACCGCGTTTTCTTTCGCGGCATCGGAGCGCTTGAAGGAGGTTCCCCTGTGGGCGCTATCGTCTACGAACTCAAGGACAGCGAGAACGAGGACGATACCAAAAGCAGGATACATGTGCTTGGCGGAGAAAGCGATGAGATAAAAGGCAGGCTTATTGAAGAATACAAAAAGGGGCTTGCGGAGGATGAAGTCCTTGAAAGTTTTTATGAGACCGGAGATGAGATACTGGCGGGGATACTTGAAAAGAACGGCTTTTCAAGCTCTCAGGTAGAGGGACCGGAGATCGAAGTGACCATTGAAGATATAAAAAAGCTGATCTCGGTCTTAAAGATAACGCGCTTCCCCGAACATATCCAGAGCATTTCGGGACTCAGCTTACTGCAGTACAGGACCTTTATCAAGAACTGCCTCTTTAAGGGCCGGCATGGCATATGCGAAGACCTTTCATATCTGTCAAAAAACTGGTTCGAGCCTGACGTTTCTTCCTGCGCGGTCATAGATGAGAAGGTGGAAGGAATGCTTCTTCTGAAAAAGACTCCTTCGGGAAAGCTTATCCCCCAGCTATATGTCGATCTGGGTCCGGACAGTAAAAAGGACCTTTTATTCCTTCTCGCACATACCTGTGTAAAGACGGTGGAAATGTATCCGGCAGATACAAAGGTCATTATACGCCGTCATAATGACAGCGTACGAAACCTCACAAACAAACTGATAGCGGGCCGAAAGGGTGATATGGTATTCTTCGGGACAAGGAACGAAGGATGACGATCCACATTGCAGTGAGGTGAAAGGGAAAGCGAAGGATCTTTATTCACAGAGATATTCAGGAGACGGACATGTATTATCTTATAAAGGAAAGACTTACAGAATGTGACGCTGCCGAAGTAAAGAAAGCCATAGCCGGAGGCGTGCAGTATGTGGCGGTGCTCACCCAGCAGGAGTGGACTGAGTACAGGGAAAGCTTTGAAATGGGCATCGATATGGAGCTGGATACCACGGAGATACACAGCACCAAGCTGGAGGTGAATTTCGATTCCCTCACCGGAAGTTTCGCAATCCCAAACCGTAAGGACCTCTCCGCAGAGGAAGGCACCTTCGCTTTTGCCATGGATGAGAAGGGCGTGGTCTTTATCGATGATTCCGGTACCGCTGCGGCTCTGGTGGAAAAGATACAAAAGGGAAAGTACTGGCGTTTCCCGGGGCTTGAACGCTTCCTCTATGATGTGCTCGAGACCATAGTCCACGATGACCTCAAGCTCCTGGAGGCTTATGAAAGGGAGCTTGACCTGGTGGAAAAAAAGATACTGGCGGATGAAGACGGCGAATATATGGAACGCATCAATATGGTGCGTGGCGATGTCCGTGAACTCCGCATAAGTTATGAGCAGCTCATGGACCTTGGGCAGGAGCTTGAAGAGAACGAGAATGATTTTTTCAAAGAGGAGAATCTCCGATACTTCCATCTCTTTCTGAACCGCATGGCCAGGCTTACGGATGTGGCTACGGCCCTCCGGGATTACACCATGCAGCTCAGTGATCTGTACAAATCCAGGGTGGACATGAAGCAGAACCGCATCATGACACTGCTGACCGTGGTTACGGCCATATTCATGCCCCTTACCCTTATAACAGGCTGGTACGGGATGAACTTCGTCTATATGCCGGAGCTTTCCCTGCCCTATGCCTATCCTGTAGTGATAGGAGTGTGCATACTGATCGTAGTACTGTGCCTGGTATTCTTCAGAAAGAAAAAGTGGCTGTAAACAAAACGCTTTACACAAATATAAAATGACCAGTAGAGAGGTGTGGGATGCAGATCAATGATATTGATAAGGGAAAGGAATTCGACTGGGGAAAGACCTCAGAGGATTATGCAAGATACAGGGACATATACCCGCAGGAGTTCTATGACCATATCCTGGCCCTGGGACTCTGTAAGGACGGGCAGAAGGTCCTAGATATAGGGACCGGCACCGGAGTGCTTCCGAGAAATATGTACAGATACGGTGCCGTATGGACGGGGACCGATATTGCGGAAAACCAGATCGAACAGGCGAAAAAGCTTGCCGCGGAAGCGGGGATGGATATTTCTTTCTTTACCTCCGGGGCAGAAGACGTGTCCTTCCCCGACGGGACTTTTGACGTTATCACGGCCTGCCAGTGCATCTGGTATCTGGATCATGAAAAGACTTCGGAGAGTTTTTCACGTATGCTTAAAAAGAGCGGCAGGTTCCTGATCCTGTATATGGGCTGGCTTCCCGGTGAAGATGCGATCGCGGCAAAGAGCGAGGAACTGATCCTGAAATACAATCCGGGATGGAGCGGCGGCGGAGACACGGTCCATCCTGTATGGGTGCCGGATCCCTATCTTAAGAATTTTGATATCAGGTCACGGGAGGAATTCAGGGTCGATATAACCTTCTCAAGGGCAGCATGGCACGGACGCATGCGTGCCTGCAGAGGAGTGGGAGCCTCCATGTCCCCGGAGACTCTGGAGATATGGAACAGGGAACATATGGAAATGCTGGAAAGCTCGGCGGCAGAGAGCTTCATTGTGAAGCACTATGTTTCCATAGCCGAGCTGGAAGTAAAGAAGGAGCACTGAGGATAATGAAGAAGACAGCGGCCATCATCCTTGCGTTTATAGTGCTGATGACTTCCTTTCCTTCATATGCTGCGGGAAGGATACAGACATACGGGGACGAACTGGTCATAGTGATAGATCCCGGCCACGGCGGCAGCAACGAAGGTACGGACGTATATCTTCCTCTGGAGAAAGAACGTACCCTTGTGACCGCCAAAGCCATGGCGGCGGAACTGGAGCGCTATGCAAATATAAAGGTGTATCTCACCAGGGACGGGGATAAAGAGCTCTCCCTTAAGGAACGTGCGGAATTTGCTGCTTCGGTGCAGGCGGATTTTATATTCAGCATACACTATAATGCCTCGGAGGAGCATGACGTCTTCGGGACGGAGATCTGGATACCCGCCAGGGCGCCTCTCCATGCCATGGGTTACCAGTTCGCAGATCTGTGGATGCAGGAGATGCAGGGAATGGGCCTCCATCCCAGAGGGATAAAGACAAGGCTTAACGATAAGGGCACAGATTATTACGGGATAATACGGGAGGCTACGGCTAAAGCGATACCGGCGGTGATACTGGAGCACTGTCATCTGGATGCGCCTCAGGACAGGCCCTGGTGTGATGAAGAAGAGGACATGAAGGCCTTCGGACGGGCGGATGCCACCGCCGTGGCAAAGTATTTCGGACTTATGAGCAACAACGGTGACATAGACTATGTGTCCTGGCCTCTTGCGGAGATACACCCTGATGAGGTGTGGGTATTCCCTCTCGGAGAGAGCAGCGAACCGGAGAGCTGCGAGCTGGAGCTGGTGGCTCTGGATGAGGAGAGCGGTGAGGCTGAATTTGAAGTAATGGCCGAAGACAGTGATGAGCTGCTGCAGTACTTCGCATACAGTCTGGATGGCGGGGAAAGCTACAGCCCGCCGGAGGTATGGCCCGGCTATGCTCCGAACCATACGGAGAATGCGGAGAGCACTTCTTTTAAGCTCACACTCCCTAAGGGAAGGGACACGGAGGTAAAGGTGCGGGTGTATAACCGTTATGACCGTAAGACTGAGAGTGAGACCGTAAGCGTCTCCCTTAATGCTCCGGAGCCTGTGGTCAGTGTCAGTGAGAGCGACGCGGACAGGGCCAGGCAGGATGCGGCTCTTGCCTGGGAAGGGACCCATGATATACAGGAAAGGCTTGACAGGATAAGAGAGGGAGAGGAAGAAAAAGCTGAGGAAGAGAGTAAAGATCCCGCTGCGTCCGAAGAAGTAAGCGCTGACAGTGCTCCTTCTTCCGGAGTGACGCCCACGGCGGCCCCGTCTCCGGTATCGGAAGCCGCTCCCCCGCAGCAGCAGGAAGAAGCGGATAAGAGCATGCTCATGCCGGTGCTGGGAGCTTCGCTGCTGCTTTTATGCGCCATGCTCTTTACGGGGTACGTGCTGACCCACGGGAAACGCAGATGAAAAGCATAAAAATGTTTATGAATATCGGGTCAAAACGCGTTTTATATGATATACTGTAATGGATACTGTTAATCTTAAGGGTCGGGATATGAAAATTACAGCGATAATCACAGGCAGTGTTTTTGACAAGGATAAATTCCTGACGGCAAAGCAGCTGGTAGACGGCTGTGTGGCAAAGGGGGAAAAAGTGGTCCTCCTGCCCATAGGCATGGCAAAAAGAGCCATAAAAGCCGATAAAAGGGCTGATTTCTTATATTTTCTCGGAGGTCATGTCAACAAGTGCATCATTGTACCGGGTGAAAGCATAGATGAGACCTTCATCTCAGCACTGAGAACGAAGATGGAGAGTATGTCCGCCGATGTGACCGTGGTGCAGAAGGAGGATATCAGGCCCTTCTCCGAAGAGGACGAGAAGGAAGCCGATAAGTGGCAGACCGGGTCCATGCTCCTGAACGAATCCATAGCCGGCGGCGTCTTCGGCTTTTCCGAGGCTTTTCTTAACGCAGATCATGTGGAGGATATCTCCGATGTCCTGAGTTCCATGATACCCGATAACTGTTTTATATGCATGAGGGATTCCTTCCTTCAGGATCTTTATACCGAAAGAGGCACGGCCCCCGGCGGTTATGAGAAGTTTTATGTGCTGGCAGACAGCCGGAAGGATCCCAGAGTGTGGGCTAATTTCCCCCTCAGGGAGCTCTTCCCCGAGCGGGATCAGGTCTTTGCGGAAAACAAGGTGCTGACCATCATTCCCATCCACTGCCGCCAGGCATATTTCGGATATCTGGTCCACCTTTCGGAAAGCGTGGACAGCCAGTGCGGCGTGCTCGAGATGAGCACCGTGGTGATGGATCTGGTCATCGCACGTTATATAACCGAGCGCAAGCTCACCTTTGCAAATCATGAGCTGCTGAACGCCAATGAGAACGTGGCAAGGCTTCAGGAGACTGATGTGCTCACGGGCCTCCGCAACAGCATGGGCTTTATGAAGGATGCCCAGGAGATGCTGGACGGATGTCTCAGGAAGGGCTTCAGGCTGGTGACCGTATGCGTGGATCTGGACAGATTGGGAAATATCAATGAGATATACGGTCATCTGGAAGGCGATATAGCAATTCAGATGCTGGCGCAGATCATACAGGACAGTGTTCCCACCGGAGCGCTGGCAGCAAGGCTGGGTTCCGATGAGTTCATAGTCATCTCTCCCCAGGATGATGTGGGTGATATGGCGGAGAGCTTTACCGAGCTCATCAGGAACAGGATAAATACCTATAACCGCATCTCCGGAAAGGAATATACCCTGGAGGCCAACATCAGTGCCCTTGTCATCACACCCGAGAAAGAGACCCAGGTGGAGGATGTGCTGGAAGAGGCCTTTGCCCGGAAACGTCTGCTCAAGGAGAGCCGTTCGGGCCGCCACAGCTATAACGGCAGGAACGGAAGCGGGGACAACGAGAAAGAGCATGGCGTTGTAAGGGATATTATGGATGAGAACGCGTTCCTTTATGCGTTCCAGCCCATAGTTTCTTCCAGGACCGGTGATATCGTGGCTTACGAAGCCCTTATGCGCAGCCAGCAGGATCCCAGGCTTTCGCCGCTTACGATACTGAAATATGCGTCGATGGACGAGCGTCTTTATGACATAGAGCTTTCCACCTTCACCAACGTTCTGAAGCAGGTGGAGCAGTTTAAGGAAGAACTGGGAGATAAGAAGATCTTTATCAATTCCATTCCCGGGCATTTCCTCTCGGATGAAGATTATAAAAAGCTCCGTCAGTGTTACAGGGAGCTCTTCCCCCATCTGGTGGTGGAGATAACCGAAGAGACGGAATTTGAGAATAATACCGCTGAGGTGCTCCGTGCAAGGAGCGGCGCGGATAATTTTGAAGTGGCGGTGGATGATTTCGGCACGGGCTATTCCAACATGTCCAATCTGCTGAAGTTCCTGCCCAACTATGTGAAGATAGACAGGACCCTTATCGAAAATGTCCATGAGGATCCCAAGAAGCAGCATTTTGTGAAGACCATTATAGAGTTCGCCCATGATAACGGCTTCCAGGCTCTTGCTGAGGGGGTTGAGACCAACAGGGAGCTCAATGCCGTCGTCCGCATGGGCGTGGATATGATCCAGGGTTACTATACGGCAAAGCCGTCCTTTACCATGGAACAGACCATTTCCGCTCCCATAAGGGATGAGATCGTCCGGGCAAACTTTGAGGGTACCCATGAGCTGAGAAAGAAGGTTTACCTGGTGAGCAGGGAGAAGGAGCTCTTCCTGATGCATCTGGCAATGGAGCATTACACCAGTGTTGTGATCTCACAGCCGGAGCTCACCCTTCACGGCAATCCCGATTTCATGGCAGGCCTTACCCTGAAGATCAAGGAAGGCTGTGACTGTACTCTGAGGATAAGCAATGTAAAGCTTGGGGATGTGGATCACGTTCCCTGTATAGATATAGGCAAAGGTGCGTCACTGAGGCTTATCCTGGAAGGCAGCAGCGAGTTCGAAGGCAACGGCATACATGTGCCGGAGGATTCCTCGCTTATAGTGGAGGGTAACGGCAACCTCAGCATCTGCCCTATCCTTTCCGAAGCCTACTGTATAGGCGCTGAGCCCGGAGCTGCTTTCGGGCGTATAGAACTCTGTCCCAGCGGTACTATGACCCTCAGGGCAGAGGGAACCCACTGTGTGTGCATCGGCGGCGGCCGCTGCCAGTCAGGTGACGGTATACGCATCACCGCAGGGCGTTATGAGATGGGACTTGCGGGCACCGAGTGC
This sequence comes from Lachnospiraceae bacterium, assembly GCA_017518185.1. Taxonomy (GTDB): domain Bacteria; phylum Bacillota; class Clostridia; order Lachnospirales; family Lachnospiraceae; genus NK4A136. Next base: position 23,937 of record JAFWWB010000001.1, on the reverse strand, counting down.
GTGGGCATCGGCTGCTTTACGGGTGAAGTGCCTATCTCCATCACGGACGCTGCATTGTTCGTGGAGGCCAGGATAGGCGCCGGTACCGTGGTAGGAGCCCTGAAGGGACGTCAGAACATAGAGATAAGAGATGTGGCAATGGAGATCACAGGCTCGGGAAGCTGTCTCACCGGTATAGGAAGCTACGAGGAGACAGGCGGAAGCGTGAGGATAGACAGCGCCAGCGTGCATATCAGGTTCAACGGCCGCAAGCTCTTCATGATAGGAGCGAAGGCCGGAAAGCTCTACATCTCCATATCCACCTCGGATATCGAGATACTGGGCGAAGGCAATATGGCCCTGGGCCTCGGAACGGTCAGCGACGAGGCAGAGCTGAGACTCATAAATACAAGACTTGGCATTGTGCTCAGAGTGGGAGCACCGAAGGCTCTCGGCGTGGCGGAGGATGCCATGCTGGTCGTGGGCGGCACCCACCATATGAACATTAACGAAAACGAATCGGACTTCTGATAACGGCCGGTTTACTGTGAAATAATTATGTTAGCCCTGTTTTCCCGTTGACAAAGGCAGCACGCCGTGGTATATTCGTGATTGTAACAAATTTGTAACATTTTTAACCAAAATGAAACATTTGTTGATGGATCATTGATGCGGCAGTGCATCATCAGTATATTCCGGAGGATCGGATGAGGAAAAAAGGCACCAGAGCGATCATGCTTTCCGCAACGGCAGTAATGCTCGCGGCAGCTTTGACGGACGGCGGAAATGCAAAAGCGGCGGTTTCGGTGACAAGCGTACTCCCCGCCAGCGGAGCGGCTCTTATCCTTGAAGAGGGCGCCCCGATTTCTGATGTTATAATAGAAATACCTGAAGATGAAACAGAGGAGGCTCCTGCAGATCTTATGTCTGCGGTTACGCCCACCCGGCCCGAAGCAGTTCCCACCGAAGATTTCGATCTGGAGAAGATGCTGATATCGGACAATGATGTGGACAGCGAGGGGCTTTCCGATAATGATATTTCCGTCAGTCTTGCAGATGTGGTAACCCTCGGAGACACAGAGGCTCTGGCAAACGAGCCTGTTGAGATAGTTGACGAAGAGGCACTCAGAGAGGAAGCCGCGGAGACCGTGACGGATGCTGCTGCCATGGGAGCGGGAGCCGCAAGAGCCCACAGGGCAGCGGATGAAGCGGCAGAGGCCGAACGGCTGGCAAAGGATCCCGAGAATTTCTCCAACCTTGTCATCGCAAGGGTCAACAGCTGCGTAAATGTGCGTGATATACCCAGCACCGACGGTGAGGTCCTCGGCAAGCTCTATGACAAGAGTGTAGGTACCTTTATCGAGGAGCAGGACGGCTGGTATAAGATAAGCTCAGGCAGTGTTACCGGGTATGTCAGCGCGGAATACTGCGTGACCGGTGAAGAAGCCATCGAGCTGGCGAAGCAGGTTGGTACCCGCCTGGCAGTGGTAAATACCACAACACTCAAGGTCCGTAAAGAGCCCAGTACCGAAGCTTCCGTGCTAATGCTCGTACCCATAGAGGAAGACCTTGTGGTAAGGGAAGAGCTTGACGGATGGGTGAAGGTCACCTGCGAAGAAGGCGAGGGCTATGTATCGGCAGAGTACGTCGACCTTCATACAGAATTCGTAAAGGCTGAGTCGAAGGCCGAGGAAGAGGCAAGGCTCAAGAAGGAAGAGGAAGAGCGCAAGCGTGCAAGAGAGGCTGCAGAGCGTGCAGTGGCACAGCGCAACAGGACTGCCAACAATAATAATAATACTACTACTACCACCACAAGCACCACCAGACGCGCAGATCTCTATGTGGTACCCGAGATAAGCGGATCGGGACTCGGCACGGATGTTGCAAAGTATGCCTGCCAGTTTGTGGGTAATCCGTACGTATACGGCGGGTCCAGCCTGACGAACGGCACCGACTGCTCCGGCTTTGTCATGAGCGTATACAGTGCCTTCGGTGTATCGCTGCCCCACTCTTCAAGGGCAGACCGTAACGTAGGTGCTGCCGTAGAAGGCGGTCTTGCAAACGCCCAGCCCGGCGACCTGGTATGTTACTCCGGTCATGTGGCGCTCTACATAGGCAACGGAAAGATAGTGCATGCTTCCAGCCCGAAGGTGGGTATAGTGATCTCCACCGCCAACTATAACAACGTACTGGCTGTAAGGCGTATCTTCTAAACAACTTAATGATGATTCCGGAAGCGCGGTCTTTTTGGGCCGCGCTTTTTGAGTCCGGCAGATGATCGGGGTGGACGAAAGGTTTGAAAAAAGGTATAATATAATGCGTTTATTCAGTTATCCGGAAAGGAGAAAACGATGAGTGAAGTAAAGATATCGGTGATAATGCCTGTGTATAACGCCAGGACGCTGGTCAGTCACAGCATTGACAGCCTTCTGGCCCAGACCTTTAAGGAAATTGAGGTTATCGCGGTGGATGACAGATCCACGGATGATACCTTTGAGTACTGCAAGGAACTCTATAAGGATGAACCCCGTGTCAGGGTGATACAGGCCGAGCAAAACGGCGGCCCGGGAAAGGCCAGGACGCTTGGGATCGCTCAGGCAAAGGGTGAATATATAACCTTCCTCGACAGCGATGACGGTATAGTCCCTGATGCATTTGAGAAGATGTATGCCGTGGCAAAGGAATATGACGCCGATGTGGTACATACAACCGGAATGCTCATCCCGGTAGCAAAGCCCATGCCGGAGGATCTTATGTCGCTGCCGGCGGACAGGCTGTGTCCTACGACGCAGGATAAAAATGCGCCTTCGGAGATCACCGTGATACCGGAAGATACCGGAAAACGTATAGACGGATGGCTGATGCATATGTATCAGGGAAATGTATGGGGGAAGCTTTTCCGAAGGAGTTTTCTTGCGGAGAAGGAGATAGTATTCCCTGAAATGAAGATGATGGAGGATATCATCTTTTCCCTGAAAGCATTGCTCACGGCAAAGACCTATGTGCAGATGCCCGGGGATTTCGTGATCTACAGGATCACCAACGAAAGCACCTCCAGGGGCAAAAGGAACACGGCTTTTGTGGCAAAGCTTATAAAGGTGATGCTCCAGAATAACATCGAGATACCGAGATGCTTCAACAGTGTGGAGTATTTCAAGGATCACCGGGATTATATCAAAAAGACTATGCAGGTGATCACCATGGTAGGTGAGAGCATGTACGTGGGTCCCGCATACCAGAAGCTGGGCAGGCAGACTGTGGAGAACGACCCTCTTGTGAAGGAGGTCTGGAAGGAATTCTTCGGGGAGCAGGCGGAATATGTTTCCGATATGTGGTGCAGGAATATGGACAGGCTTCCGCCGATGCCGGACGAGCTGGATGTCTATGACAGCTATGAGTATTGGGAAAAGAAGCTTGAAGAGTATCATGCTGAGAGGAAAGGCTGATGGAAGATATAAAAGTATCCGTTATCGTTCCGATGTATAAGGCTTCCGGCTTCATAGTGGAGTGCGCATCCGCGCTGCTCCGCCAGACTCTTAAGAATATTGAAATCATACTGGTTGATGACTGTTCACCGGATGATACTTTTGAAAAATGCAGTAAAGCCTTCGAGGATGATGATCGTGTCACTGTAGTAAGGCAGGATAAGAACGGCGGCCCGGGCAGGGCGCGGAACAGGGGAATACAGCTTGCGAGAGGCAGATATGTTGCTTTTGCGGATGCTGACGACAGCTATGTCCTGAATGCCTTTGAGGAGATGACGGAGGTGGCAGAGAAGTTTGATGCCGATGTGCTCCATGTTTCGGGGGCATATGTCACCTTTTCAAGGAACATGCCCGTCGACCTGACAGAGCTTGGTTCCGACGAGCTGATAAAGATGCAGCTTGACCGGGAAGTATTTGATGAGCCGGGCCTGATAACCGGCGATATGAAGGAACGTCTTGATAACTGGCTTGCCCATTATTATCACTGGAATGTATGGAGCAAGCTCTTCAGGCGGGAATTCCTGCTTGAACACGATATTACGTTCAGGGATTTGAGCCTTTCCGAGGATAAGAATTTCTGTCTTAACTGTCTTCTTCACACGGATAGGTATGTGAAGATGAAAGGCTTTTATTATATCTACCGTAACGGCGTGGAATCCCTATCGAGAGGAAAGTATACGCCCGCGTTCCTGGCAAAGACCCTCAGGACGATATTCAGTATATCCGGTTTCATGGCTGAGGTGCTGGATACCAGCCCGTTTATAAAAGAACATCCGGAGTATACAGACATCATTTTGGACAAGTGTACCTCCAGTCTGGATAAGAATTATGTGACGCCAGCCTATAAGTCCGTTGGCAGGGAGGCTGCCGGTGAGAGCAAAGAGGTGTCGGAGGTCTTCATGGAACGTTTCGGCAGCGGATGGAGGTATATGGAAAAGCTCTTTTTTGACGCGCATGATCCTCTGCCTGCTCCCGAAACGGACGGTAACGATATGAATACCTATGAATTCTGGGAAAAAATGGTGGAAAAATACGGGAAAGGCGCGGTCATAGAGGTATAGTGCAGGTGGATATAGGCAGGATAAACAGATTTTACTTTTACGCTTATACAGGCGAAAAATGCGGCTGTATGACATACCGCTTTACCCTGGCCGGGAAGGCCGACCGCGGGATACTGGCTAAGGCGGTCGGAGACGTACTGGGGCGTTTCCCTTTTTTCAGGCTGACCCCGGCCGTTTCTGCGGGGGGAGATATCAGCTTCTCGGAAAACGCTGAGAGAGCGGAGGTATATCCTCTTGACGGTAAGAACAGGGCGCTGGGTACGGAAGAGAGCGGCGGCTATATGTTTACCGTCAGGTGCGGGGAGAATGTCATAGAGATCACGGCGTTCCATGGTCTAGGTGACGGCAGGGCCATATATTCCTTTGCGTCTTCTGTTGTATGCCGGTATTTTACTCTAAAAGGAAAGGAGTTTGACACTGAGGGACTGGTACCGGATCTGAACAGTCCCGTTGCTGCCGATGAGACCGAGACCTTATACGAGAAATGTCTTCAGTACAGGGACGGGCTTTCGCCCGACAGGTATAAAAAGAAGGACGTATTCAGGATACCGGCGGATAATCCGCTGACCGGTACGCCGGAGTCGCATTTTTACCGGCTGGAGTATCCTTTTGACAGCTTCAGTGAGCTTGTTAAGTCGATGAACGGCTCTCCCGTAGCATTCATGTCAGCCCTTATCGGAAAGAGCATAGCGTCCCTATACGATACGGGAGATAAGATCATAACTGCAAGCGTGCCGGCAGATCTCAGGAACATGCTGGGGAGCAGGTCGCAGAGTAATTTCACGGTCAATGCCGATCTCCCGATATTCGGCGGGGAGGCTGAGCTGCCCTTCAGGGAACTGATGCTTAAGCAGAAGGAGTTCCTTAAGAGCCAGATAAACAGGGATAACCTTGTTTCGGCAGTCATCGCCTATGGCGACCTGATAGAGGGTGTGATGAAGACTTCACTGGCTGACAGGGAGAATGTTGAGAAGCTTCAGAGTATGACCATAGATGTGGCCGGAAAGCAGAAGACCTATCTTCTTACCAGTGTAGGGATGTTCCGGCTTCCTTCGGCACTCAGGACTGCCGTTACCGGGATTCATATCATCCCGCCGCTTATCGAGGATCCGCCCATGGCCTGCCTTACGGCATACGGAAATACGGGCTGTGTAAACTGGGTGCAGAATAATGACGATCCTGTGCTTATTGCACGTATCGCGGAGAAACTGAAAGAACAGGGGATAGAAGGAAAACTTATAGACGACGGGAGAAAGTCGGCCGATAAAGTGGAACCCTTCATGTATGTGAGATAGATCATGGAACTGAAACCGGATTTTTATTACAGTTATTATATATATGCAGGCGGGATGAAAAGCGCGGTGGAGACCATACGCTTTGTCCTGGATGCCCCGGTAGACGGGGAAAAGCTTCGGGATGCAGCTGCGGCCCTTATAAAAAGGATACCCTGGCTTGCCCTTAAGCCTTATGTTACGGCAGACGGAAAGCTCCGGGCGCGCTATGAAGATTCGGGACTTCCGGTATATCAGGGGGACGGGAGCGGTCTTTCTGTCGGAAGCAGTGACACGGAGGGATATCTTTTCTGTGTAAGCTTCCGGGAAAACATGCTTTATCTGACGATAGGCCACAGTCTTTCCGACGGAAGGGGAATGGTGCTGATCGGACAGACCCTGCTTGCCTACTATCTGAAGAGAGTATACGGCAAGGCGGACTGTGAGGGTATGATACCAGAAGAGGGAGATGCGCCCTCGGAGACGGAACTGCTGACACTTGATCATCATATGGGGCAGAGTGCCTCTTCGGCAGAACTTGCAAAAAGACCGGAGAAGGTCATTGACATACCCGGGGAAAGGGAATACCTGACAGGCCGCAAAAGCAGGATAGCACGTTTTTCCTGTGATACAGCGGAGCTGAAAAAGCTGGTCAGGAGCCTGGACACCACGCCTGCTGTCTTTTCAGCGGTCACAGCTTTTGAAGCAGTGCATGAGGCGGCACCGGGCGCGGAAGGAAATGCAGGGGCCATTCTTCCGGTGGATCTCAGGAATATGTTTGGCAGCAGGGCGGTCATGAATTTCTGCGGCAGCATGCAGCTGGATGATCTGCAGCTGGATGGACTGCCTTTTGAAAAAAAGCTGGCAAAGCTGCGTGAGACTGTGGAATACAGAAAAGGGAAGGAATACCAGATCGCTGCGTATAATTCTGTCGCGTCCTTTGCAGGGCTTTTTGAGATGGCTGATCTTAATGATGCGGCTGCATTCGATGCGCAGAGGCAGAAGAACAGCTTTGCGGGCAGGGGACGGAGCAGTCTTTTGCTCACAAATGTAGGGAAGCTGTACTTTCCGGCTGATATCGCCGCACATGTGGAGAAATATGACATGTTCCCCGTAAATACGGATTACTTTCCCATGCTTTGGATGGACAGTGAAAAGGATAAGAGCCGCTTTGTCCTGGTCCAGAGCTCTGAGGACAGGAGCTTTGAACATGCGTTCAGGAAGCTGCTCGCCGGACACGGGCTTGAGACCGGAGAGCCGGAATGTTTTTATTCCACCGCGGGAGTTATGGACGTACACCGCTTTGAAAGGATCTGATCCGGATTGAAACTGCTGGTAAAAAACATCAGGGGAAAAGAGTGGTTCATTTTCCTGCTTGTAATGTTATCGGGCCTGGCACAGGTCGTTATGGATGTAACCATACCGGATTTCATGGCCAGGCTTACGGATATACTGCAGAGTGACAGGGTAGTCCTGGGAGACGTTATACGCGAGGGCTCCCTTATGTTGCTCTTCGCTTTCTTAAGCCTCATCATAGGTCTGGCCGGCGCATACGGCGTGGCCGTGATCGCGGGACTCATATCCATGAGGATCCGTGAACAGATCTTCGGAAAGATACTGGATTTTTCCCTGGCTGAGGTTTCGGATTTCGGCACCGCAAGCCTTATAACCAGGTGCACCAACGATGTCACCCAGATACAGAATGTGGTGGTGGTGGTGCTCATAGTGGCTTTTAAGGCGCCTCTCAGCGCAGTGCTTGCCTTTGGAAAGATCGTTGGAAAGAATATGATCTGGACTATCACCATGGGTGTGATAATGCTGTTCATCATGATAGTGAGTCTTCTGGTGCTCAGGCATATCATGCCTTTGATGGTAAGACAGCAATATGAAACGGATGACCTCACCCGCTTTGACGGGGAGCATCTCCGCGGTATACAGGTCATACAGGCGTTTAACTCAAAGCGTTTTCATTCCGCCCGTTTCCAGGCGGCAAATGACAGGCTTAACGATACCGTAAAAAGATCGGGATATTCATTTACCTTCCTAAGCGCTTTTTCAAATTCTATGATGAATTTCTTCAATCTGAGCGTGTATATCACAGGGGCCTTCATTATCATGAACAGCAGCCCGGCGGAGAAGACGGGGCTGTTCTCGGACCTTGTCACCTTCTCTGCCTATGCGCTTATAGTCATGGCTGCCTTTGTGAGCCTTGTGCAGGCTTACCTTTCTATTGCAAAGGCAATGGCAAGTGAGAGGCGTATCTCGGAGGTGCTGAATGCAGAAGTCTCGATCAGGGACGGAGCGGGGAATGCGTCAGGTGAGGAGACGGATAGCGTACTGTCATTCAGAAATGTGAGTTTTTCATATCCCGGAGCCTCAAAGACCATGCTTAAGGATATTTCCTTCGAGGCAAAGAAAGGAGAGACGGTTGCGATCATCGGTGCCACTGGCAGCGGAAAGACCACTCTCCTGAATCTCATTCCCAGGCTTTTCGACGTGAGCGGAGGAAAGATACTCCTGAACGGTAAAGATATCAGGGACTACACGCTATTTGAACTCAGGAACAGGATAGGCTATATCCCCCAGAAGAGTATCCTGTTCACCGGAACTATAGCGGAGAATATCGATTACGGGGAAAACGGAAAGCTGGCCGCTGCCATTGACGATATCCGGAGAGCAGCAGGGACAGGTATGGCTGACGGGTTCATCAGAGAGAAGGAGGAAGGTTATTCCTACAGGGTCAGCGAAGGCGGCAGGAATTTTTCGGGTGGTCAGAGGCAGCGCCTGGCCATATCCAGGGCTGTGTGCCGGGATCCGGAGGTATATCTTTTCGATGATTCCTTTTCGGCGCTTGATTTCAAGACCGACAGGGAGGTAAGAAGTAAACTCAGGAAAGAGGCAAAAGACGCGGTTATGCTCATAGTTGCCCAGAGGATAGGTACCATAAAGAACGCAGACAGGATCATAGTGCTTGATAAGGGCAGTATAGCGGCACAGGGCAGACATGCGGAGCTGATGAAAAGCTGCGGGATATACAGGGAGATAGCGGCCACCCAGCTGTCAGAGGAGGAGATGAAGGCGTATGCGTGATACGGTGAAGCTTTCGGATTTCATCCGCCCCCACAGGAAAGCACTGGCTGCGGCGGTTATAATGGGCATGCTGTCTGCGGTGCTGAATGTGTCGGTACCGGCTTTTATAAGCCGCATATCCGATGTTATAGGCAGGGATCTGTTCGGCAATATAAATCTTGCGGAAGTCCGGAAGTTCGGACTGATATGCCTTTTGCTCATCGCGGGAGGTTTTCTCTTCGCCGATCTGCAGAACCGTATCATGGTGGAGGTCTCCAGGAAGTTCACCGGAGAGCTGAGGAAGGCTCTTGACGACAAGGTTGACCGCCTTCCGCTGCATTATTTCGATATACATGTGAACGGAGATACCCTGAGTATCCTTACAAATGATGTGAACACTTTGAACCAGGCACTTTTAAACGGTACCATAGCTCCCATACTTTCGGGAGTGACGATGATCGGCTGTCTGGTACTGATGTTTGTCACGAATGTGACCATGGCCGTGGGATCGGTGCTGGCGACGCTTGCCGGGATGTTCGTGATGGCTTTTGCGCTGGCAAAGACCAACCCTTATGTAAAAAGACAGCAGGAAGTGCTGGGAGAACTGAACGGGGATGTATCCGAAAGCCTGAACGGCTTTGTGGTCATAAAATCCTTCAATGCCGAAAAGGATGTCCGGGAAAGCTTCTGCAAAAAGAATGAGGAAATGTTCAGGGACAACCTGAGGGCACAGTTTACCAACGGTATCATGTCGCCGCTCATGGGCTTTTCCGGCAACCTGGGTTATGTAACGGTCTGCATCATAGGCGCGTACCTGATATATGCAGGGACTCCCGGAGTCAGCATAGCTTCTGTGATCGCATTCATCCTGTATGTAAGGCAGTTTTCCACGCCGCTTGCTATCCTGGCGGGATCCCTTGCACAGCTTCAGCCGGCCTTTGCCGCCAGCGGCAGGATATTCGGATTCCTTAATGAAGAAGAGATGCCCGAAGCGGAGGCAGGGAAAGCTGCTTTTCCCGAAAAAACGGAGGGAGCGGTTGAGTTTGATCATATCAGCTTCGGCTATGTCCCGGAGGTCACCGTCATCCATGATTTCAGCGCCGTTATAAAGCCGGGCTCAAAGGTTGCTATCGTAGGTCCTACGGGTGCGGGGAAGAGCACGCTGATCAACCTGCTTTTGGGGTATTATGAGACGGGATCCGGGACTATCAGGATCGACGGAACGGATATTTCAGAGGTACCTAAAGAGGACCTGAGAAACCGTATAGGCTATGTACCCCAGGATGTATGGACTTTTGAGGGGAGCATTAAGGATAACATCAGGTATATGAATGACAGCCTTTCCGATGAGGATATAGACCGTATCATCGGACTGGCCGGTCTTGAGCATTTTGTGAGCATGCTGCCCGAGGGGGCTGATACCGTTCTGGACGAGAACTGCAGTATCTCGGCAGGGCAGAAGCAGCTGATAACCATAGCCAGGGCAATGGCGAAGAACGCGCCTATACTGGTGTTGGATGAGGCTACATCCAATATCGATACCAGGATGGAGAAGCTGGTCCAGGCGGCCGTGGATGAGCTGATAAAGGGAAGGACTTCATTTGTCATAGCACACAGGCTTTCCACCATAAGGAATGCTGATCTGATACTGGTGATGAAGGACGGGGATATATGCGAACAGGGAGATCACCGGGAGCTGATGGAGAAAAAAGGATTTTATTACGAGCTGTATAACAGCCAGTTTGAGAGTGAGGATTGAGGGATGAGTGAAGGTAAGCTTCGCCCTGTCGGTTATTCGGACAAAGTATTTTATTATAACGGTTCGGGAGAGAACAGTACCTATGATTTCAGGATGAGGGTATATCTTAATGAAAAGCCGGATCCCGATAAACTGAAGGAAGCTGCTTCAAGGGCCGTGAGAAGGTTTCCGGAATATGCCGTGAGGCCTGTCATAAAGGACAACCTGCTCTATTATGAGGAGAATGAAGCGGACGTAGCGGTGTTCCCGGAAGATGGTACGTCACACGTACTGGGTTCCGATGAAACGAACGGATATCTCTGGTGCATACTGTACGGGGAAAGAGATATAGTGGTATCATACTACCATGGTCTCTCGGATTTTCCCGGGAACTGGTCTCTGATATGTACGGTTATCTATGAATATGGTCTGCTCAGCGGACTGGAGCTTACGCCGGCGGCGCCCGTACGCATCTCGGCACAGGATTACTACCGGCTGGAGGAGTCGGAACGTACCGACCCTTATACTAAATATGAGAACCGTGACAGTGTTCCCTCTTTTGTATATGAATCAAGGGGGGCGCTGAAGGTCACGGAGGATATGTATGAAAGCGGCCGTAAAGAGCTTAGATACTATGAGTGTGAGTTCCCTCTTAAGGATTTCCTTCAAAGGACTAAGGAACTCGGGGTATCTTTCGTGCCGCTCATCACAGCGATCATCGCGGAGGCCATAGAGGGACTGTATCCGGATGATGATAAGCCGGTGGTGGCCAAGATACCTGTAAATCTGCGGCAGGTCTACGGCTCGGAGACTACGGTCAATTTTTCGGACAGCTGCATACTCGAATGCGGCAGGAAAGATACGGAGGGCGATATAGCCACGCTCTGTGCCGGTCTTAAAGAGAGCATGAAGCTCCAGATAAGGAAAGAGAACTTTGACCGTATCCTGCATAAAAAGAGGGCTACGATCGTGGCGCTGGAAGAGACCGGAAGACCGATAGCCGAGCTTGCGGCGGAGATAACTTCGATCACCGATGCCGGTCCCCGTCCCGTGACCTATGCTCTTACCTATCCGGGAAAGCTGGATATGCCGGAGGAACTCAGAGCCGTGGCATCAGGAGTGAATATGGAACCCTATATGCCCACAGCCGGTGTTTTCATAACCCTGGGATCCTACGATGATGTGCTGAGGATGAGATATACCCAGAGATTTGAATCGGACCGTCTGGTAAATGCGGTATGTGAAGCCCTTGGGAAACAGGGTATAACGGCGGTGTTAAGGGACAGCGGATATGTATATCCCGATACTGTCCTTACGGAAAAACTGAAACACTATTAAATAACAGGAGGATACAGATCATGACACTTCAGGAACTGCTGCTTGCTTCTTTGGAGAGCTCTGCGGGAACCGCACTGGAATGCGAGAACAGAAAGTACAGCTACAGTGAGTTTGACAGCATTACGGACAGGATAGCATATAATCTCACTAAGCGCTACGGCAGCGGAAACGATGCCGTGATCGTCTGCATGAAGCAGACTGACAGGATGGTGCTTGCGATAATGGGCATCATACGTGCAGGCAAGACCTATGTGATCGTCAGTACCGGTTACCCGGAAAACCGCAGGAATTTCATACGCGATGAGAGCAGGGCGGTGACGATGATCACCGATGAAAACTATGAGGAGTACGTATCCGATAAGGATTTCGATGCCGGCCACGCCCCTTACCGTAAGGCGGAGGATAAGGATCCTTCGGCGCTTTACTACACTTCCGGTTCCACCGGCGTTCCCAAGGGCATCATGCTCACCCATCTTAACCTGGCCAACGGTGCTGTGCCGGAGGATGGGAACCTTATCTCGATCATTGCATGCGAAAAGGCGGATACGGTTTTTGCCATCAATGACATAGGCTTCATATACGGTTCCATGCCCATGTTCCAGGCATTGCTGTACGGAAAGAAGCTGATAGTAGTGACCGAGGAAGAAAAGGCTCTGAGTTCGGTCCTTGCAAAGCGCATGAGCAGGGAGAAGGCTTTCTGCATCATGACCACGCCTTCCATCATACAGAATTATCTGTTTAACGATCAGTTCAGGGAAGCGATGAAAAACTGCAGGCTGCTCGTCACCGCCGGTGAGAAGCTTAACCAGCGTCTTGCCGACAGGATCACCGGGCTTTATCCGGACAGCCTGATATTTTTAAACCTGCTGGGCTGTACGGAGTGCGGCTTCGGTTTCGCTATAGAGACCATAAAGCAGGGCTGCCCCGTTACCTGCGGCAAAGGTATGAAAGATGTATATATCTCCATACGGGATGAGGAAGGCCGGATACTGCCGCCTAACGAAAAGGGAGAGATACATATCAGGGGAGTGCGTGTATCTTCGGGTTATGTTTCGGCAAGCGAAGAGGATATGGCGAGGTTCTTTACTGAGGAGGGTATGTACTGTTACAAGTCCGGCGACCTGGGCTATCTGGACGATGAGGGGAGACTCATCCATTGCGGACGCAACAATAAGATGGTGAAGCTTCACGGTTCCAGAGTCGACCTGAACGAGGTGGAGAAGCGCATTGAGGAATGTCCGGGCATAAGGAATGCCGCCGTGAAGGTATTCCAGAAGAATGATGAGGATTATGCCTGCGCATTCTATGCTTCGGATGAGCCGGTTGATGAGCAGGTGATACGTGAGCAGCTCCTGAAGAACCTGACCAGGGCCATGATCCCCACGTTGTTTGTATGGATGGAGAAGCTGCCCGCCAATGACAGGGGCAAGACCGATTATTCCGCGCTCAAAGAGCCTGAAAGGGTCACGATAGAGCCCCGCGAGAGTATCAGCTATGATGACGAACGCCTCAACATACTCTGCCGCGGAGTGGAGGAGATACTGGGCATAAAGGGTGTGAGGAAGGAGGATAATTTCTTTACACTGGGCGGTGATTCCCTGGGAGGCATGACTTTTATCTCCTACCTTTATGATAACGGCTATCGTTTCACGATCAAGGAGCTTTATGCTGCTCCGACCATTGAGCAGATGCTGCCTCTCCTTAAGCCGGTGGAAAAAGAGTCGGATGAGACGGAGAATGAGTCTGCGGACGAAAAGTACGATGCAAGATATGCGGCAGAGGAGAATGAGCAGTTCTATCTGTCACTGCCTCCCGCATACAGAGAGCTTTTGAATTACTGGGTGAGGTACCGCTTTACAGTGAAGAAAAGCTGGAGCGAGGAGGATTTCAGGGCTGTTGCAGGCAGGCTGTATTCTGCGCATCCTGAGCTGAGATCCGAGTTTGAGAAAACGGAAAGCGGTCTTTATCACAATATACTGAGGCAGAAAGAAGCGGATATCATCTACAGGGATGTCAGGGGGGCTGATGATCAGGGAGTGGAGAAGGCAGTCGCAGGATGCATGGATGAGATGAATGCAGGGGAAGACAGTCTATGTTCCTTAGCCTGCATAAGGACAGGGGAGGAACGCTGCGTGGTGCTCATAAAGATATCCCACGCTATAGCCGACGGCATAAGCGTCCTTAACATACTTATAAGGAATCTCCTTTCCGATGCCGCGGATATTAAGAAGGACAACTATTTCGCATATAAGAGATGGCTGGCGGAAAAGCATAAGGATATGACTGAAGCAGGGGCCTTTTTCAAAGAGTATCTTGCGGGAGTTAAGGACAGTGCCATACCCCACAGGAGCGGGGAGGGACAGCCCATTTCCGTAGGTACGGAGAGGATAACCATAAGCAAAGAGGAACTGGCGGCCATACAGGCTGCACTTTCGGAGAAGCAGCTGACAGTGAGCGAGGCGGTGATGTATGCCTACGGACAGGCGGCTGTCGAAGCTTCGGGAGAGGATGAGTTCACCGTGCTCAATCTTTTCTCGGGCCGCAGTGACGAGGTGCCCGCAAGTAATGAGATAGTGGGATATATAACGGCCGGCATCCCGGTGAGGTTTAAAAAGAGTGACAGCCTGAAGAAGTTTTCGGATGATATGCACAGGCTTCAGGAGTACCAGTATATCACCACCGGTCTTATCAAGGAGGCAGCGGGAAGAGAGATAAGGGTGAATGACGGCATAACCTCGGATATGTTCATACTCAGCGACCCGGTACTGGAGGAAATAGAAGAGGTATACGATAAGTCTACAAGGCTCGGGCACAGGTTCTTTATGGAGAACGGGGATCTTGTGATAGAGCTGCGTTACGATAAGAACAAATATGAAACGGAGATATTCAGGAATATAGCGGCATCAATGGAGAAGACCCTGAAAGAGATCAAAGACAGATAAGGGAGGAAGAACAATGATCATTGTCAGCCATGTAAGAGGGAAGGACATCACACTTCTGCTCTCGGGCCGTCTGGACACAGACACTGCCCACGAGCTCAGGGAAGAAGTTGAAAAGATACCGGAGGATGTCGAAAAGCTGGAGATCGATCTTCGTAACCTTTCGTATATCTCTTCAGCGGGGCTAAGGGAACTGATGGTATGCCGGAAACACTTTCCGGACGCTGAAATGAGGATCATAAACGTTCAGGATGAGGTTTATGAAGTATTTGAGATGACGGGCTTCGATTCGCTCATGTCTGTTGAACGTGCCATTGAAAATAAAGCGAATTATATAAACCTTTCCTTTAAATCTTTCCTGGAGAGTAAGGTGAAAGAACTCCCCGACAGGGTGGTGATAAAGACGGATAACGATTCATATACCTGGAGGGATATCGACAGGTGTTCACAGATAGCCGCGTCCGATCTGGCCGCGCTGGGAGTGACCAAAGGAAGCCATGTGGGTATCATTTCCTCAAATTCGGTCAACTGGGTCATCACATTCTTTGCCGTACAGAAGCTGGGAGCCATGGGCATGCTCATCAATCCCGGGCTTTTCCGTGAGGAAGTGGAAACAGTGGCCAATACAGGAGATATAACCCATCTCTGCTTCGGTGAACTGACTTCGGTGAAGGACAGGAACGCATTTGCAGATGAGATAAAAGCCTCCGGGAAATGCGGTATAACTGAGGTTTACGATATCGGCAGGGACAGGGACTTCAAGGGCAGATATGATGAATATGAAGGCATAAGAGATAAGTTCGGACAGACCGTGGAAAGCGATGCCCCCGCTCTGGTGATCTTTACTTCCGGATCGACCGGAAAACCCAAGGGGGTGATCCTTTCGGCTTACAATGTACTGAACGCAGCAGGCTCAAGCAGGGAAAACCAGACGCTGACCCGGGACGACAGAACCTGCCTGATACTTCCGCTCTTCCATATCTTCGGCCTTGTGGCAGGGCTTTTTTCCAATTTCCTTGCGGATTCACTTATGTGTTTTCCTAAGGATATCCGTACCGATACACTACTGGATCTGATAGAGGGCGAACGCTGCACTATCTTCCATACTGTTCCCACCATGATGATCGCACTTCTGAACAATAAAAGCTTTAGCCCTGAAAGATGTGAGAGCCTGCGCTGCACCATACTGTCGGGAGCAGCAGCCACCGAGGCACAGATAAAAATGTTCAGGGAGAAGCTTCCCAATGAGCATTTCATCTCCTCTTACGGTCTGAGTGAGATGGCGCCGGTTTCAACTTCGGATTATGATGATACCGAAGATCACCTGCTGCATACCGTGGGAAAGACGGTCCCGAACATAGAGCTCAGTATACGGAATATAGAAACCGGTAAGGAGTGCCGTTTCGGCGAACAGGGTGAGATACTGGTGCAGGGTTATAATCTGATGACAGGGTATTACAAGCTCAGCCCTGATGACCAGTCCATAGACAGGGACGGCTGGCTCCATACGGGAGACTTGGGTTACCTGACGCCGGATGGCTATGTCGTTCTTTCGGGGCGTCTGAAGGAACTGATAATCCGCGGCGGAGAGAATATCATGCCGGGGGAGGTTGAAACGGCCATAACCGCTTTTGAAGGTATTGCCATGGTGAAGGTCTTCGGCGTACCATCGGATTTCTTCGGGGAAGAAGTGGGAGCATGCGTGCTGATGAAGGAAGGTGAGAGCTTTGACGAGGAAAAGCTCAGGACATTCCTGGCGGAGAGGCTTGCAAAGTTTAAGATCCCCGCATATTTCGTGGTATATGATGGATTCCCGCTTCTGGGTTCCGGCAAGATAGACGGAGTGAAGCTTAAGGCTGATATGCTCAAAAAACTTGGGAAGGCCTGAGGTCTTTCCGGAAGGGCAAATGTGATGAGACTTATCGATACCTTTCCAACGAATAAGACAGGCGATCTTGAGTACTGCATAGGAAGGGTTTTTCCCTTCGGCGCTTCCATCGTGGAGGATGCCGTTAATTTCAGCATCTTCTCAAAGGAGGCGACGGGCTGCACGCTGGTGCTGTACCATCACGGGCAGGAAGAGCCTTTCGCGGAGATCCCCTTTCCCGAGGAATTCCGCATAGGTAATGTATACAGTATGATGGTCTTCGGGATACAGATCGAGACCGTGGAATACGGCTACCGTTTTGACGGGGAGTATGCTCCGGAAAGAGGGCTGTATTTTGATAAGAACAGGGTGCTGCTGGACCCTTATGCAAAGTCCGTATCCGGAAGGACGGTCTGGGGCAGGAGGAACGAAGAGAGGGGCAGTTTCCAGCACAGGGGCATGATCATACGCGAAGATTACGACTGGGAGGGGGACAAACCGCTTGAGATCCCGGCCTCCGATCTGGTCATATATGAGATGCACGTCCGCTCCTTTACAGAGCATGGGAACAGCGGTGTAAAGTATCACGGGACTTACAAGGGTATCACGGAAAAGATCCCATATCTGAAGGAACTGGGAGTCAACTGCATAGAGCTCATGCCCATCTTTGAATTTGATGAGTTTGAGAATTCAAGGGAGCTGAACGGAAGAAGGCTCCTCAATTACTGGGGCTATTCCACTGTGGATTTTTTTGCGCCCAAGGCCGGCTATGCGGCAGGCGCGCGCTTCGGCATGGAGGCCGATGAGCTGAAGAGCATGATCCGTAACCTTCATAAGAACGGCATCGAGGTCATTCTCGACGTGGTCTTCAATCATACTGCGGAGGGGAATGAAAACGGCCCCTGCATCTCCTACCGCGGCATAGACAACCGCACTTACTATCTGCTGACTCCCGAAGGATATTATTATAATTTCAGCGGCTGCGGCAACACCATGAACTGCAACAATCCCGTTGTCAGGAATGTGGTGCTGGACTGCTTAAGATACTGGGTATCTGCCTATCATGTGGACGGATTCCGCTTCGTTCTTGCGTCCATACTTTCCAGGGATGAGGACGGCGCACCCATGATGGATCCCCCTCTTCTGGACAGTATCGCCCATGATGCGGTGCTGGGAAAGAGCATACTCATAGCTGAAGCCTGGGATGCCGGCGGGCTGTACCAGGTGGGAAGCTTTCCTGCTTTCGGACGCTGGTCGGAGTGGAACGGAAAATACCGGGACTGCCTGCGCAGCTTTATAAAAGGCGGGGCTGAACATGCTCCGGAGCTGTTCAGAAGGATAAAGGGCTCGGAGGATATGTACGGCAGCAGGAGTTCCGCAGCCTCCATCAATTTCGTGACCTGTCATGACGGCTTCACGCTCTATGATCTTGTATCCTACAATGAAAAGCATAACGAGGCCAACGGAGAGGATAACCGTGACGGCTGCAGCGACAACCGCAGCTGGAACTGCGGTGAGGAGGGAGAGACGGAGGACGCGGGGATAAATGCCCTTCGTCTGCGTCAGATGAAGAACCTGCTGACCATACTCCTGACCAGCAGGGGCATTCCCATGCTGCTGTCGGGAGATGAGTTCGCAAATACCCAGTGGGGCAACAACAACGCCTACTGTCAGGATAATGAGATATCCTGGCTGGACTGGTCTTTCCTGGATAAGAACAGGGAACTCTTTGAATATGTCCGCAGTCTCATAGCCCTGAGAAAAGAGCATCCGGTACTGCACTCGGACAGCTATGGATGCGGAAATAACGGGACAGGCTATCCGGAACTGTCCTTCCATGGCACACGGGCCTGGGATATTGATGAGGATTCGCCGGGACTCTGCTTTATGTATATGTATGCGGAGGATCATGAGATCTGTAAAACGGAGCGGGACTGCTTTATACTGATCGCGGTAAATGCCCACTGGGAGGAACATGTATATGAGCTGCCCCGTCTGCCGGAGGGCATGGAATGGGAGATAAGGCTCAGATCGGACAGGGCCCCTTCAGACTGTGATAAGGGCTGTGAGCCTGTGCTGGGACCCAGGTCCAGCGCGGTATTCCTGTCACGTCCGGTGCAGCGGTAAAGCGCGGGGCGGCCGATAAAGCACTTCCCGGGACGTTGCATTTTCCGCCCGGATATGCTACAATCGAACCATCTATGAAGACCCCTATGTGGGGAGCAGGAGGAATATAGTATGAAGTTTATTATCCTTGGAAAGAATATTGATGTTACGGATGGTCTCCGCAGTGCCGTGGAAGAGAAGATCGGCAAGCTGGAGAAGTATTTCTCGGAGGACACGGAGGTGCATGTCACCCTTTCCGTGGAGAAGGAGAGGCAGAAGATCGAGGTCACCATTCCCGTTAAGGGCTCCATAATCCGTTCGGAGCAGGTGAGCAACGATATGTATGTTTCCATCGATCTTGTGGAGGAGATCATCGAGAGACAGCTCAAGAAGTACAAGACCAGGCTCACCGACAGGGAGCAGGGCGGCGGATCTTTCAAGCAGGAGTACCTGGATAAGGATTACATGGATGAGGAAGAGGTCAGGATCATCCGCACCAAGAAGTTCGATATCAAGCCCATGTATCCCGAGGATGCCTGTGTGCAGATGGAGCTTCTCGGCCACAGCTTCTTCGTATTCTGCAATGCGGAGACGGATCAGGTGAACGTGGTCTACAAGAGAAAAGGCAACACCTACGGCCTTATCGAGCCGGAGATCTGAAGAAAGTAAGCTTGAAGGCCCCGGAGTTTCCGGGGCTTTTTCTTTCCTGCCTGGTCGTATACATAGGAGAAATAAACCGTGACGCTGGAAGAGGAATGCAGGCTTTCCTTTTATGAGGAGAAGGGAAAGCTTGGGGAAAAGGAAAACGTGAGCCTGGTCAGACATATTGAGACCGGTGAGTTTTTTGTGTGCAAGATAGTAAGCGTTCATGACGTGAAGATCTACAGGTATCTGAGAGACCATCATATACAGGGGACTCCGGTGATATACGATCTTATTGAAGACTGGGATAGGCTTATCGTGGTTGAAGAATATATCAGTGGGGATGATCTGAAGCAGGTGCTCAGGAAGCATGGGAAGCCGCCTGTTAAATGGGCGGAGGGAATGCTGCTGCAGCTCTGCAGCATCGTGGAGAGGCTGCATGCCGTTGTTCCGCCCATAATCCACAGGGATATCAAGCCTTCGAATATCATGATCACCGAAGGACATGAGGTCAGGCTTCTGGATATGGATGCGGCAAGGCTTTCGAAGACCGGCGGAGAAGAGGATACCACACTGATGGGGACCAGAGGGTATGCGGCACCCGAACAGTACGGTTTCGGACAGTCTGATGAACGTACGGATGTTTATGCCATAGGAATGGTGATGAAAGAGCTCCTGCCAGGGACAGGAAGATACGGGAGGATAATAAAAAAAGCCACCGCCATCGATCCGGGAAAACGCTACAGGAGCGTAAAGAAACTGAGAGAGGCACTTTGAAGGGTGAAAGGAAAGAATCTGGAAAAAACAACATCCAAGCTTGATGAGATGCTGAAGAACACCGACGTCCGCAGCTTCGGGGATTACCTCAGGGAATGCTCCGCTGATATGACGGACGGCGATAATCCTTTCGGGGAGTACATCAAAGGCCTGCTGCGGGAAAAGAGTATGAGCCAGAAAGAGCTTTTCCTCAGGGCCGGTATAGACGAAAAAACAGGATATAAGTATATCTCCGGTGAGAAGCATACCACGCAGAGAGATATCATCATACGCCTCTGCCTGTGCGCCAGAATGACCCTGAAGGAGTGCTCCAGGGCATTGAAGCTTTACGGTATGTCGCCGCTTTATGCAAAGACCGACAGGGATGCAGCGCTGATCATCGCTTTTAACAAGGGGATATATGAGCCGGAGAAAGTGGACGAGATTCTTGAAAGATACGGGCTTGAGAAGCTATATGAACCCGTGATGAGGGAAGACAATGACGGGGAATGACGATCGCTATTATCTGGACGGTATAGAGAAGATGAAGTCCATTGATACCGCCGTTAAGAAGGGTGGCAGGCTTAAACGCGGGCTGCCCTTCTTTGTGCTTCTTATGGCGATAGCGGTTGCGGTCCTGCTGATCCGCCCGGTCATTACTGACGGCAGGCAGGAAAAAAGAGGCAGCTACAGGGAGGAAGACCGCGAAACGGAGGCGGGAAGAGCGGCTGACGATGAGGACAGACCGGAAGAAGAAGGTGCGGAGGAGAAGGATGATGAAACTGCTGACGATATACCTTCGAAAGAAAGCGCTTCAGATTTCGACCATGAGACCAATCATGTGATAGATGTGGACGGAGTGAGCTTCGAGTGCCCGGCAGCCTGGGATCAGACAGAGCAGTGGCTTTATGCCGAAAAGGGACTGGAGACCACCATGGTCTCCTATATGGTATGCGACGGCCCGGAGTATATGAACATCACCTCTGAGGATATGATGGTCAGAGAGGCCGAAGGACTCATAAAGGCGGGATGGATATCGGATGCTCTGAAGGAGGTGGAGTACTATGCACCTGAGACAATGGAGCTTCCGGAACGCAGGATCGTGACCATGCGCTATAATGCGGTGCTTACATATGGCGAGGATGACATCCCCATAAGCTGTGAAGCCTCTGCGTTTTTCAATGAGAAGACAGGTAAGGTGGTGAGTCTGCAGTTTCTTCAGTCGGAATACAGCCGGTATGATCACTTTGATGATTATCATAAAATGCTTGAAAGCGTCATAGACAGCGAGCTGGTACTCCCGCATGATCCCGAAGGTATAGTCAATATAGGTGACCTGAGTTTTGAACTCCCTGACCAGTTTGATGTACTGCAAAATGGTTCCAACGGTGTGTACAGACATTATTATCCCTCCGCTGAGGGAAGTTATGCCTCGCTCATTTTCGCCGTGACGGAGAATGCAAGGGAGCTTTCGGGAAAAAGCGATGAAGAGATTGTAAAGGCCGGGGCGTCAGGGCGTGCCCAGATCCCGGAGGATTATGAAAGCCGTGACGTAACGGTCAGTGGGATGAACGGAAGACTTATCGGGTTGGAGTATAACAAACTTGGAGGCAGTAATACTACGGGGCGTCTTCTGCTTTTGTGGAGTGAGGATGAGGAAAAAGGATATTTTATCATGATCGTCGTGGATGACGAGGACAATTCAGGATATGATTATTTTACGGAGTTTGAACGGATGCTGGGGCTCTGATCCCGGCTGCTGATCTGTTAGTCCATAATTCAAAAAATCCCCCATATTGGGGGGAATAAGCCTGTTAAAAATCTGGTAAACTTATTGCATACAGCAAAGGGAAACGCGCTGCGTTGTTTGCTTGGTTTTTCTTTGCCTTAATACAGGGGGAGAGGCGGGATGGCTTCGGATTTTTCGTCATATATGCGGGAGAAACTGCTGGAGCGTGGAATCAGGCAACAGCAGGTATTCCGTGGGGCGGATATATCGGAAAAATATGGATACAAGCTTATATCGGGAGAAAAGCATACCAGGCAGCGTGATATTATCATCAAGCTATGTTTTGCGGCAGGCTTTACTCTCGATGAATTGTCGGAGGCTCTCATACTCTACGGCATGGCCCCGCTCTATCCCGGCAATGGCCGCGATGTGGTGCTGATGAGATCCATCTCTGACGGTATCCGCGAGATCTCCGACATTAACGACCGCCTGGAACAGGGGGGATACGAAAAGCTGTATGAATCCAGACGGTGAGAGAGGCAGGGATCATTTCTGCTCCGCAAGCTTTCTGCGGGCGGCGGCAAGAACATCATTAACGTTCTCGCTTTTCAGGAGGCCGGGGTAGTTGGTGTTTATATTCTTGAGCAGGCTGTAGTTTTGTTGTTCTTCCTTACGGTATTCCATATACAGTGCTTTTTTGTCTGAGGATTTATATATTTCGTCTAGTAACAGACTGGCTGCTTCAAACGAAGTGAGCTTATCAAAAGAACCATACAGGTTGGTTATGGCTGTTTCAATCTGATCACGGTTTATTCCGGATTCTGCGATGATGCCGATTATATCCGATTTGTCATATTTGTAAGCTCTGAATGAGGCAAGCTTCATTGCCGCCAGGTACTCGGCAGGAAGAGTCCTTACCTCCATAATGTTTGAAAAAGTCTTATAATGGACCGAGTATTGGACTATCTTTGGCGAGTATGAATCGGTCTTTTTGAAGTCCTGATTAAGCCATCCTTTAGGCATGCCGTATCTGTCACCGACTTGATCTATCGCCATACTCATGGCAGATGAAGCCTGAATGAGCGCATCAATATCTGATGTGCGGTTCCGAAAGCCGTAACCAACGATGACAGAAGCGCCGCCGACCAGGATGATCTCTGCGGGCATTTTGTTGCCGTTCAGCTTTCGGAAGCATTTCCCGAGTTCCCGGAGAAGATCATCGAGAGCTTCTTTCGTGAAGTCCTGTGCCTTAGTGCCGGGGGAATATGCTTCGTTGTTTTCTCTATTATTCTGTTCAGAGCTGTTCTGTTTCTGTATCATTGAATATTGCCCCCTCTATGATGTTGTGTCGCATGAATTCCGGTATTGCACCTGCTTCTGCCTTTTGATAAGCAGTGTTGTCATGCATAAGTGTGTCCTGGATAACAAAATCGATAGGGTAAGCTTTCCTGTCCAGTTTTTGCGAGCGCAGCTCATCATAGTCTTTGCAGCGCGGTATATCGTTGCGTCTGCTGATATAGTCCACCATGGCAAGCTCGTATAGCGCTTCGGCGTACATGCACAGATGCCAGTAATGGTCTATCTCCTTATGCTCCAGAACATCTATCAGGTATTGCACTTCGCCCTTTCTGTGTACCAGATGGCACTGCTCGCTTCGGAACCAGGTGAAGGTGTAACGCGGGTTGCACATAAAGATCAGATCCTCAATGCTTATGTTAAGGGCTCGCGCTATGCGTTCGGCGGTATGTACGGTACATTTCCTGATATCGGTTTTTCCCCGGATCAAGTTATGTACCATCGAATAAGATAGTCCGCTGCGTTCGGCCAGTTCATACAGTGATATCTGTTTCTCTTCCAGAAGCTGTTCAATCCTCATATCTATCCCTCCACAGCATTATTATATCCGTGCAAAGATATATCTGTCAAGAGATATATCTGCGTAAAGATATATACGTGG
>JAFWWB010000033.1 GCA_017518185.1 Lachnospiraceae bacterium | reverse complement strand
GGACAGGGCCATGGCGAAGGTATGCTGGGCAACGCAGTCGGTGGAATAGCCGCTGACGTTACAGACAGCTATCCCGTGCGCCCGGCAGTAGTCGAGGTCTATATTGTCGTAGCCCGTGGCGAATTCCGCTATGAGCTTAAGCTCCGGGGCGGTGTAAAGGGTCTTTTCGTTAAGGGGCATCTTGTTGGCGATGACTATATCGGCGCCGGCCACCCGTCCGGCAACCTCTTCAGGCAGGCTGTTGTCATAAACATCGGTACTGCCGAAGCCCAGCAGAGCGGATATATCAGTATCCGCGCCCACGGTCCCGCGTTCAAGTATTACGATCTTCATATTCCTACCTCTCCGAAAGATCAAGGTTTATCATCTCAAGATAAGGCACCAGGACGCTGCGGTGGGGAGGGATGATGTAGTCCGGATTGAGCTCGTCCATGCGGAAGCTCTTCCGTCCTCCCTTCTCCATGCGTTCCCAGAAGACCAGCAGATCGCAGAGCCTCAGATAGTAAAGGGTGTCGCTTGAGGTGAAGTTTATAAGAAAAAAGGCAACTCCGTCCTGTGCCTCGAAATCCTTCATGAACTGAACCTGATGGGGATGTATGTTGGCCAGTGCAAAAGTGGTGCCGGCGCATTCCTTGGCATCGAAGCAGACGGGAACGCCCTGAACGGCTCCGATGTAGTCCACGGTACTCTTCTGGTCGAAGTAGGCCAGGGTGATCTGGCTGCTCTTCTTATCGATGGTGATGGGAGTGATCGGGGTGGGGATCTTCTGTATCAGCGCCAGCCCTCCCTCCCTGTATTTTTCGTTGCTGCGGTTTATCATCTCTTCAAGTGTGGAACCCCGCAGTCCCCTGGTATTCCAGGTTCCCATATCAGCACTGCCTCCCTGAGCTTGCGGCTGCCATCGTCAGTGCAGCTGCTTTCCGCGGTCAACGCGGATTATTACATCATCGGCCTTCTGGTAGACGGAGATCTCGTGCTCGTCAATGATGCCGGTGAGCCCGTCTTTATCAAAGATTCGCACTTCCCCGGTAAAACGGAAGCGCAGCATTATGCCTTCTTTTTCGCTCAGATCGTAGCGTGTACTGAGATCGGGGCGGAGTATATAAGCGTAGTGGGGGATCCTGTGATCCAGGAAGGTCCAGATCTTGGCGGTCATGACTTCATTACGCCCGACGAAGACAAGGAACTCGTCTCCTGCCTTAGAGATCTGGATCTTTTCGGGAGCTTCCCAGTAATGGGAATAGCTGAACTCCTCCCTTGCGGTCTCATTGGTCCATCGGGCCAGTTCGTCTCTTGAGACCGTGCGCCGGGATATCTGCTCCCGCGACATTGGACGCTTTACGCCCAGTGCGTCAAAATCTGCCATTTATTCTCCCCCTATGTGGTCTGAAATGTCTCTTCCAGCCGGAAGTCCATCATTCTGCCGTCATCGGGATGACGGAAGGAAAGGTGTACGGCTTTAAGCTGTATATTCCTGATGCTGTGCGCTTCAGCGTAAGCCTTTGCCGCATCGGAGCCATAGCGCCGGTCTCCCAGTATCGGGCAGCCCCGCGAAGAGAGCTGAAGCCTTATCTGGTGGTGCCTGCCGCTTTCCAGTCTGATGCGCAGAAGCTGTGTCTCTTCACTGCGGCCCAGTTCACTGTAGCTCAGGGCAGAGGCTTTGGCGCCGGCTTCGCCCGGGGAACCGATCCTTGCGGAGATCCCTTTTCCTCCGGCGATGATATGATCCTCAAGCCTTCCCTCAGGGGGCTCAAGGGCGCCGTAAACCCCGGCGATATATTCTTTCACCATGCCGCCGGCTTCATCCTTTACGGCTGCCTGCCGTCCAAGCTCAGCCTGGGCCTTCGGGCTCTTTGCAAATACCAGTAGTCCCTCTACCGGTTGGTCCAGTCTGTGTACAACTCCTATGAAGATCTTTTCACCGGGCGCTTCCTTTGCAACGTGACATTTCAGCTCGTGCTCCAGGTCAGCTTCGCCGGCCCTTGAGGTCTGCACGGCGAGCCCGGGAGGCTTGTGGTACACGATTATGCTCCTGTCTTCATAAACTATTCCGGACATGGCACATCCTTTCCACGGCGATTTTACCAAATATAAGGAGTTTTCGCAAGTTTTTCGGGAAAGGGTTTAGTTGCGCAGAGCCACAGGATATGGTATCATCGGATAGTCCACCCCATACAGATGGCATACTGCGGAATGTGGGGCGGGAATGAAGGAGGCATACATGGCGCTGGATAAGGATAAACTCCTGCTATCGGTGGTCATCCCCTGTTACAATGAGGCGGATACGCTCAAAGAAGTCATTGAACGGGTCCGGGCCTGCGGGCTCAGGACGGAACTGATCGTGGTGGATGACGGTTCTACCGACGGCAGCAGGGAACTTCTGAGAGGAGAGCTGGGGAAAAAGGCAGACAAGATACTGTTCCACAAAAGGAACATGGGAAAGGGTGCAGCCCTGAAACACGGCTTTGCCGCTGCTACGGGGGATCTGGTCATAGTGCAGGACGCGGATCTGGAATACGATCCCGGACAGTTTCCGAAGCTGGCCGAACCCTTCTGCACCGGGGATGCAGATGCGGATGTGGTATACGGCTCACGATACCTCAGGGGGAGCAATTTCTGCGTGGACGGCTTTTACCACGAGTTCGGCAACAAGCTCCTGACGCTGGCCTCGAACCTGTTTTCCGATCTTGCGCTCACCGATATGGAGACCTGCTATAAGATGTTCAAAAGGGAAGTGATACAGTCCCTTAAGCTTAAGGAGGACCGTTTCGGCTTTGAGCCGGAGGTCACTGCAAGGCTGGCAAAAAAGAAATGCAGGATCTATGAGATACCCATATCCTATAAGCCCCGGACTTTTGCGCAGGGCAAGAAGATAGGTTTGAAAGACGCGTTCCGCGCCCTTTACTGCATAATAAAATACAATCTTTTTGAATGAAGCGGGAACTTGTAAACCCGTGCCGGGTTTGGTATAATTACCCTCGTTGGGGGTTCCAACACATCTGATCTGGAAGGAGAAGAATTATGGATTATCGCGAGGCATTTGAATTCTGGCTGAATGACAGTTACTTTGACGAGGCAACGAAGCAGGAGCTCCTTGCCATCAGGAACGATGAGAAAGAGGTGGAGGACAGGTTCTATAAGGATCTGGAATTCGGTACCGGCGGTCTCAGGGGTATCATCGGAGCCGGCACCAACCGCATGAACATATATACGGTACGGAAGGCCTCACAGGGTCTTGCGAATTACATAAACAAGGCCGGCACGGGAGCAAAGGGCGTGGCTATCGCATACGATTCACGTCATATGAGCCCCGAGTTTGCCGATGAGGCGGCACTTTGCCTGGCAGCCAACGGGATAAAGGCTTACGTCTTCGACAGCCTCCGTCCCACTCCTGAGCTTTCCTTTGCTCTGAGGACTCTGGGCTGCACCGCAGGCATCGTGGTCACCGCAAGCCACAATCCGCCGGAGTACAACGGCTATAAGGTATACTGGGAGGACGGCGCACAGGTGACGCCCCCTCACGATACCGGCATCATCGCCGAGGTCAACGCCATCAGTGATTACCACAGCATGAAGACCATGCCCAAGGAGGAGGCTCTTTCAAAGGGACTCTACGAGGTCATCGGCAAGGAGATCGATGATAAGTACATGGTCGAACTGAAGAAGCAGATCATACATCCGGAAGTTATCGCCGAGATGGCAAATGATATCAAGATCGTTTACACGCCTTTCCACGGCACCGGCAATATCCCGGTCCGCCGCATACTGGATGAGCTTGGATTTAAGAACGTGTACGTGGTTCCCGAGCAGGAAGAGCCGGACGGCGACTTCACCACTCTGGATTATCCCAATCCCGAGGATCCCAAGGCCTTTACCCTGGCTCTTAAGCTGGCTAAGGAAAAGGGCGCAGATATCGTCATGGCGACGGATCCCGATGCCGACCGTCTGGGCATCTACGCGTTGGATACCAAGAGCGGGGAATACGTTCCCTTCACCGGTAATATGTCCGGCATGCTGATCGCCGAATATATACTGAGAGAGCGGAAGGCTACGGGTACCATGCCCGAGAATCCCGCACTGGTAACGACCATTGTTACCACCAACCTGGCCCATGCCGTCACCGGCGCTTACGGCGTAAAGGAGATCGACGTGCTCACGGGCTTCAAGTACATAGGCGAGCAGATGAAGCTCTTTGATGAGACCGGTTCCAACAACTACGTATTCGGTCTTGAGGAGAGCTACGGCTGTCTGGCAGGCACCCATGCAAGAGACAAGGATGCAGTGGTGGCCGTGATGTGCTTAAGCGAGGTCGCCGCATGGTGCAAGAAGCAGGGCATCACCCTCTGGGATATGATGATCGATATGTACGAGAAGTACGGTTACTATAAGGAGACCCAGTATGCCATAACCAAGAAGGGCAAGGAGGGACTTGAGGAGATCGCAGCCATGATGGACAAGCTGAGGAATGATCCGCCCAAGGCCTTCGGTGACCTTAAGGTTAAGACCTTCAAGGATTACAAGCTTCACAAGACTATAGATATGGCAACGGGCAAGGAGGGCGAGACCGACCTGCCTACCAGCAACGTGCTCTACTTTGATCTGGAGAATGACTCCTGGTGCTGCGCGAGACCTTCGGGAACGGAGCCTAAGATCAAGTTCTACATGGGTATAAAGGGAGACAGCCTTGAGGATGCACAGAAGAAGCTGGATGCTCTTACCGAGGCTGTGAAGGCAAACATTTGAGCGGAGAGATAGGAAAAACTCTCGCTTACCTTAAAAGAAACGGCCTGAAGGATACCATGTGGGCCGCTGCAGAAAGAATATGTGAAAAGAGGCGTCTCAGATACAGCTTCTCCCCGCCCTCCGAAAAGGAGCTGGCGGAACAGCGGGGGAAGGTGTTCGGGAGGCCTCTTAAATTTTCAGTGGTGGTCCCGGCTTATGAGACCCCGGAGGTCTTTCTGCAGGACCTGATCCTTTCCGTGGTGGAGCAGAGCTATACCGACCGCGAGCTGGTGATAGCAGATGCCTCGGAGAGCGGCAGGGTGGAGCATGTGGTGAAGAGTTTTCAGGAGCAGTATGAGGGCATACGTTATCTGAAGCTGGAAAAGAACGGCGGCATATCCCTGAACACCAACGCTGCCATAGAAGCGGCGGAGGGGGATTACATCGCCCTGCTGGATCACGATGACGTTCTGACTCCCGATGCATTATTCAGGATGCGGGAGGCCATAGACCAGGCTGACAGGCCGGTGCTTGTATACAGCGATGAGGATAAATGCGACAGCGAGCTGGAGAAGTTCTTTGAGCCCAACAGGAAGCGGGATTTCGACTTCGAGCTTTTGCTGACCAACAATTATATATGTCATCTTTCGGTCTTCAGGGCCGACGTGATAAAGGAACTGAAGCTGGATCCGGCCTTTGACGGGGCACAGGACCATGAGCTGCTGCTGAGGACCGCCCTGTGGACAAAGGAGCATTACACAGGGGCTGCCTGGAAAAAGCAGATAAGGCATGTGGACAGGGTGCTCTATCACTGGAGGGTGCATCCGGCCTCCACCTCCGGCAGCAGGGACGCCAAGGAATACGCCTATGACGCGGGACGGAGGGCTGCGGAGTCGGCGCTTTCGGCCATGGACATAAAGGCGGAGGTAAAACCCCTCAAGCATCTGGGCTTCTGCAGGGTGGAATACGAAGGCGGGATATTTGCCTGCAGAAGGGACATAGGCCTTGTGGGCGGCCCGGTATACAGCGGGGGCTGTATCTGCGGAGGTCTTATGGATGCTGAAGGAAAGGTGATATTTGACGGCCTGCCCACAGGTTTTTCGGGCTATATGCATCTTGCGGTGCTGCAGCAGAGCGCGGAGGCTGTGGATATAAGAAATATCAAGCTCAGGGAAGACCTGATACCGTTATTTAAGGAGACTACCGGCTATGAATGGCCTTTCGGGGGGGATAAGGACGAAAAACGCCTGAAGAGCAGGAGTCTTAAGTTCTGCAATAAATTACGGGATGCGGGCATTGGTATACTATACGACCCGGAGCAGAGAGAAAATGATAAAAGTAAGCGTAGTGATCCCGAATTATAACGGGGAGAAATATCTTAAAAACTGTGTGGACAGCCTGATGGGCCAGGGGCTGAGGTCCTTCGAGGTCATCGTTGTGGATGACGCATCGACGGACGGCTCTGCTGAGGCACTTAAGAAGAGCTGGCCGGAAAACGGCGCAAGGCCCCGTATCCGTTATATCTTCCATGAGGAGAATAAAGGCTTTGCGGCTTCCGTAAATGACGGCATAAGAGCTTCGGAGGCGGAATTTGTGATCCTCCTCAACAATGATACTGTGGTGAAGCCCGGCTTTATTGAGAACCTGTGGAGGGAGATACGCCGCAGCGAAAAGATCTTCAGCGTGTCGGCTTCCATGCGTAAGATGGATGACGAGACTGTGATGGACGACGGCGGCGATCTCTTCTGCGTCCTCGGCTGGGCGTTTTCGCCGGCCAGGGATAAGAGCGCCGAAAGGTTTAAGAAGAGAAAGCGCATCTTCAGCGCCTGCGGCGGAGCGGCCATATACAGGAAGGATGTGCTGGAAAAGCTGGGCGGCTTTGACGAAGCCCATTTCGCCTATCTGGAGGATGTGGACCTGGGCTTCAGGGCGAAGCTGGCGGGCTACGACAACCTCTACAGTCCCGAGGCTGTGGTGCTACATGCGGGCAGCGGCAGCAGCGGATCGCGTTACAATGAGTTCAAGACCAGGCTTACGGTGAGGAACCAGCTTTATCTGCTCTATAAGAACCTTCCCCTCTGGATGTGGATAGTAAACTTCCAGCTGCTTGCGGCGGGCTGGCTGATAAAGCTCTGCTTTTTTACGGTAAAGGGGCTGGGGCTCACCTATCTGAAGGCGTTTTTTGAGGGCTTTTCACTCTGCAAAAAGGAGAAAAGGGCCCATCTGGAGGGAGTGCCGTTCCTGAGGCAGCTGGGGATCGAGGCGGAGCTCATCGCGAATACCTTCAGAAGAATTGTGTGATTGAATATTATGTTAACTTATGATATACTATATCTTGTGTGTTTTTATCTTTAGGCATCGGTAGAGGCGGAGATGATCAAGGATAACCAGAAGGTGCTGAACCGCATCCACGTCCTGCTGGACGCGGTGCTGGTGGCCGGCTCCTATGTGCTGGCATGGTATATAAGATTCGAGCTCCTGAGGGGCCGTGAACTGTTTGAGGGAGGCATACTGCCTACTTCTACCTATTTTTCACTTCTGTACTTCATAGTTCCCGGTTATCTGGTCATATATTACCTCTGCGACCTTTACAGCTCCAAACGTTATTCCAGCGTGGAGCGGGAGATCTTCAACATCATAAAGGCCAATACCATGGGCCTCGCGGTGGTCATAGTGGGAATGTTCATTGTAAAGCTGGTGAACTTCTCCCGAAGCATGATAATGATCTTCTATATCTGCGTCACTATCGCAATAATCCTGGAGAGACAGGTGATACGGAAGGTCCTCAGGGCCATCCGCAGAAGAGGCTATAACGTAAAATACGTGCTGCTTGTGGGCTATTCCCGGGCGGCGGAGACCTATATAGACAGGATCCAGGATAACCCCCAGTGGGGATACGTGGTCTGCGGCATACTGGATGACCGCATACCCGCGGGCACGCTTTACAGGGGCGTGAAGGTCCTGGGCAGGATAGCGAACCTTGAGATAATACTGCCGGAGAACAAGCTGGACGAGATAGGCATTTCACTTTCGCTCCAGGATTACGGCAGGCTGGAGGAATTGGTGCGCATGTGCGAAAAGGCCGGGGTGCATACCAAGTTCATCCCGGACTACAACTCTGTAATATCCTCCAATCCTTATATCGAAGACCTTACGGGGCTTGCGGTGGTAAACATTCGTTATGTTCCACTGAGCAATACGGTGAACATGCTGATAAAACGTATCATCGACCTTATCGGCTCCATTATCCTGATAGTACTCTTCTCGCCGGTGATGCTGGTCTGCGCCCTTCTCATAAAGTTTACGGACGGGGGGAAGGTCATCTATTCCCAGGAGCGTGTGGGCCTGCACAACAGGAACTTCCGTATGTACAAATTCCGTTCCATGAGGGAGCAGAAAGACGGGGAGGACGAGACCACCTGGACAACAAAGGGGGACAGCAGGGTAACGCCCATAGGGCGGTTTATGAGAAAGACCAGCATAGACGAGCTCCCCCAGCTTTTCAACGTTCTGGTGGGGGATATGTCGCTGGTAGGCCCGAGACCGGAGCGGCCCCATTTCGTGGACAAGTTCAGGGAGGAGATCCCGGGCTATATGATAAAGCACCAGGTGCGTCCCGGGATGACGGGCTGGGCCCAGGTGAACGGCTTCAGGGGTGACACCTCCATACGCCGCCGCATAGAATGCGATCTTTATTACATTGAGAACTGGACCCTGATGTTTGATGTGAAGATACTGTTCCTGACGCTTTTCAAGGGCTTTATCAACAAGAACGCGTATTGACGGATATGACAGTAGACATCATCATTCCGGTATACAGGCCGGATCTGAGACTAAAAAAACTCATAGAGAGGCTGAAGCGCCAGACCCATCCCGTGAACAGGATCATCATCATAAATACGGGGAAGGAATATTTCGATTCCGTATTCACGGGAGATGAGGATTTTCTTAAGGGTGTGAAGATAAGGCACATCTTCAAGGAGCAGTTCGACCACGGGACCACCAGGCGCATGGCGGCGGCCATGTCAGATGCGGACATATTCATCTGCATGACGGATGACGCCCTGCCCCTGGACAGATACCTGGTGGAGAGGCTTGTGAAGCCCATAGAGGAGGGAAAGGCCCAGGCAGCCTATGCCAGACAGCTGGCGGGAAAGAACGCGGATATTTCGGAAAAGTTTTCCAGGCGTTTCAACTATCCGCTGGTGTCATGCATCAAGAGTGCTGCTGACCTGCACACTCTTGGCATAAAGACCTTCTTCTGCTCCAACGCCTGCGCTGCCTATGACAAAAAGACCTATACGGCAGCCGGCGGTTTCGAGAAGGACATGATATTCAATGAGGATATGGTTTATGCCAGGCACCTCATAGATTCAGGCGGTAGCATTGCCTATGTGGCGGAGGCAAGGGTGCTCCACAGCCACAGCTACACACCCCTCCAGCAGTTCAGGAGGAACTTTGATCTCGGGGTCTCACAGGCACAGTATCCGGATGTCTTCGGCGGCATATCTTCTTCCTCGGAGGGCATAAGGATGATGCGGGGGATGACGGGATATCTGGTACGCAGAAGGCTGTTTCGGCTGCTGATACCCGTTCTGGTGGGAGCTGCGGCAAAGCTTGCGGGCTACAGGCTTGGGAAACTTTACAAAAAACTCCCCAGGCTTCTCATAAAAGCATTTACCATGAATAAAGGATATTGGAGGTTTATCTGATGTGCGGAATAGTTGGATACATAGGAAAGAAACAGGCGGCGCCCATAGTGCTGGAGGGACTTTCAAAGCTGGAGTACAGAGGTTATGATTCTGCCGGTATCGCTGTCTATGACGGTGAGAAGATAGTTACAAAAAAAGCCGCGGGACGCCTGGCGGTGCTGGAGAACCTGACCCACAGCGGAGAGAATATGCCGGGCTTTTCGGGTATAGGACACACCAGATGGGCTACCCACGGCGCACCCAGCGATCTTAATGCCCATCCCCATACCAACAAAGAGGGGACCATTGTGGTGGTGCATAACGGCATCATCGAAAATTACATGAGCCTTAAGACCAAGCTTACGGATAAGGGCTACAGTTTCGCTTCGGAGACCGATACCGAGGTGCTGGCACAGCTCCTTGATTACTATTACAGCGGCAATCCCCTTCAGGCCATAACAAAGGTGCTGCACCGTGTGGAGGGTTCCTACGCGCTGGGCATAATGTTCGCGGACCATCCCGATGAGCTCTATGCCGCAAGGAAGGAGAGTCCCCTCATCGTGGGACACAGCGATGAAGGATGCTTCATCGCCTCCGACGTTCCGGCGATCCTTAAGTACACCCGCAGCGTATATTATCTGGATAACCAGGAGATCGCCATGCTGAAGGCGGATCAGGTCTCTTTCTTTACCGTGGATGAGGAGAGCATAGAGAAGAAGCCCGTGACCATCGACTGGGATGCCAATGCGGCTGAAAAGGCCGGATACGAGTTCTTCATGCTCAAGGAGATCTATGAGGAACCCAAAACCGTGACCGATACCATCTCGCCCCGTATCCGCGACGGAAAGATAGAGATAGAAGGGCTCGGACTCACCGACGAAGAGCTTAAGGCCATAAGCCGCATACATATCGTGG
This sequence comes from Lachnospiraceae bacterium, assembly GCA_017518185.1. Taxonomy (GTDB): domain Bacteria; phylum Bacillota; class Clostridia; order Lachnospirales; family Lachnospiraceae; genus NK4A136. The sequence continues at coordinate 53,293 of JAFWWB010000033.1, read as the reverse complement.
CCTGCGGTTCCGCATACCATACCGGCGTTACGGCCAAGTACGTGATAGAGGGGATGCTGAGGATCCCCGTGGAGGTGGATGTGGCCAGCGAATTCCGCTACCGCGATCCCATACTCTCAAAGAATGACCTGGTGATAGTTGTCAGCCAGTCCGGCGAGACTGCGGATACACTGGAGGCCGTAAGGGAATCCAAGGCTAAGGGACTCAAGGTGCTGGCCATAGTCAATGTTGTCGGCAGCTCCATTGCCAGGGAGGCGGACAGCGTGTTCTACACCTGGGCAGGCCCGGAGATCTCTGTTGCCACCACCAAGGCCTACAGCGCCCAGCTTGCGGCGTTTTACCTGCTGGCCATGAAGCTGGGTAGAGTGCGGGGTGTTATCGATGATAAACGCTATTCGGAGCTTATGGATTATCTCTGTGCGCTGCCGGACCAGATAGAGCTCCTGCTGGGACAGAAGGAAAAGATACAGCATTTTGCGAACCGATATGTGGCGGCAAAGGATGTGTTCTTCATAGGAAGGGGCATAGACTATGCTATTGGCCTGGAGGGATCGCTCAAGCTTAAGGAGATATCCTATATACATTCCGAGGCCTATGCTGCAGGAGAGCTCAAGCACGGCACCATCTCCCTTATCGAGCCAGGGACTCTGGTGGTGGCTGTGGCGACCCAGCCTGAGCTCTTTGCCAAGACCCTGAGCAACATAAAGGAAGTAAAAGCCAGAGGAGCCTTTGTAATGGCGGTGGCAGAGAGAGGCCGCAAGGAGATCGAGAAGGAGGCAGACTATGTGCTCTACATTCCTCACACGGATCCCTTCTTTGCAAATTCACTGGCCATAATCCCTCTCCAGCTTTTTGCCTACTATGTATCCGTGGGCAAGGGCTATGACGTGGACCATCCCAGGAACCTGGCAAAATCGGTGACTGTGGAATGACGACATCCGTTGCATTATGCTGTTATAACGGAGAAAGATTTATAGAAGACCAGCTGGACAGCATCATATCCCAGAGCTGTCCGCCGGATGAGATAGTCCTGCTGGACGATTGCAGCAGGGACCGTACGGCCGATATCGCCCAAAGAGTGCTGGAGGCCGGAGGCATAAGATACAGGCTTATCCGGAATGAAGAGAACCTGGGAGTAAAGCGCTCTTTCGTGAAATGCATAAACGCCTGCAGGGGGGACGTGATCTTTACCTCCGACCAGGATGATATCTGGCAGCGGGACAAGATAAAACATATGATGGTGGAGTACGCGACAGACCCGGACTGTGTGTTCGTTTTCAGTAACGGTGAGCTGGTGGGCGCAGAACTTGAACCTCTCGGAAACGATGTGTGGAGCGCCTTAAACCTGAGGAGAGCGGGACTGTGCGATCATGTTTCGCAGGAGAAATACAGGCAGCTGCTGATGTATTACTGGGCCGTCCCCGGCACTATGATGTCCTTCAGATCCGGCTTTGCCAGAAAGGCCTTTCCCATACCGGCGGAGGGGGGCTGGCTCCATGACAGCTGGCTTGCCATCACGGCGCCCATATACGGCAATGTAGCGGCCATCGATAAGAACCTGACATTGTACAGACAGCACGGAAAGAATACCGTGGGCGTAAAGGCGGTCAAAAGATCCGGCAGGGAAGAGGATATAACCCAGATACAGAAGGTGCTCTTTTACCTGAAACGCCACAGGGACAGGCTTAAGACCCTTGTGGAAGCCAAAGGAGAGGAAATGCCTGCAGACTACCGGGAGGAGATCGGGAATTATATAAAGCTGTTTGATGAGCTGTCTTTCTATGAGGATTCTTCAAACATCAGAAAAGCGCTCTTCCTTATGCAGCGCATGGCTGACGGGAAGCTGAAGGCATTTGACATAGGACGGGGGGATATATTCAGGTATCTCCTTCATTTCTGAGGACATATGAGCTTAAAGAGTTTCTACAGAAAAACAAGGACGCTGATCGCAGGAGATCTGCGTGAGATAGAAAAGAACCGGCAGGATGCGCGCAATGCAAAGGTGCTGGAAAAATACGGAGGCAGGGAAGATATCTACTGCGTACTCCGCATGTACAGCGATGAAGGCGGGCTTTTCAATTACTTTCTTAAGGGGCTGTCAGGCATAAGCTACAGCATACAGCACGGCTATATCCCGGTGATGGATATGCAGACGAAGGAAAATATCTTCGTAAGCGATGCGCAGCGGAAGGATACCAATGTGTGGGAGGCCTTTTTTGAGCAGCCTGCGGGAGTCTCATTTGCTGAGGTAAAGAATAAAAAGAATGTCATAGTGCTGGAAAATCTCAGGATGCCGGAGGGAGGGCTTCTGCACCTTACCAGGCAGCCGCAGCAGAGTGCCTACTGGAGAAAACTGTGTAAGAAGTACCTGCATTTTTCAAAGCCCGTGCTCGAAGAGATAGATAAGTATAAAGCTGCGTTTGATTCAAAAAAGCGCTGGCTGGGAGTGCTGGCCAGGGGAACGGATTACCTGAGCCTTGGCGTGGGACACGCGGTCCAGCCCGATAAGGATACACTGATCGAAAAGCTCAGGGCCGTTAAGGAGGAGTATTCCTGTGACGGCGTCTTTGCGGCGACCGAGGACGAAGAGCTTCTGGATATACTGAAGGAGAGCTTCGGGGACAGCCTTATGTATCTGGACCAGAAGCGCTACCGCGGAAAGCAGGAGGTAAAGCTTGGACAGCAGGCTGATTACCGGGAGAATGCCATCGCCATGAACATAACCTATCTGGCGGCTATATGGTATCTTTCACGCTGTAACTGCCTGGTGACGGCCAATACCGGCGGTGCCACCGGAGCCTATATACTGTCCGAGGGGTACGAATACATTCACTGCTGGTTCCTGGGGACCATGGGCAGCACGGACCCGGGCACACTGGATATAAATAAGATCTGAACAGACAGATCAGGGATATTTCGGAGGATAAAGAGGGACTGTGAGAACGGAAGCCGATAAAGACTGCATAAGGAGTTTTGTCCGCAGGATCGCCATAAGGGCCCGCATGGCGAAGCTCCACAGGCAGACCGGAAGCGTTTTTTCCAGAAAAAGCGACATAAGCCTTAAGACTGAGCTTGGGCGTGACTGCCGTATACTCGGCGTTGCTTTTGACTGCAGGCTGGAAGGGAAGAACGTGATATGGGGAGAGCTCTATCAGTCCGTAATGGGAAGAGGCAGCTTTATCTCACCGGGCTCGAAGCTTGAATACTGCAGCATCGGAAGGTACTGCAGCATAGGGGCAAATGTGCGCATAGTCCGGGGGCAGCACCCCTCGCGCAGATGGGTATCGACCTCTCCCTGTTTTTATTCGCTGAGAAAACAGGCAGGCTTTACCTATGCCGCGGAGCAGCGTTTCGAAGAGTTCCGCTGGCTGGATAAGGAAAAGCAGATCTGCCTTGAGATTGGAAATGATGTGTGGATAGGGGACGGAGTCCTGCTGATGGAAGGCGTCAGGATAGGAGACGGGGCCATCATAGCAGCCGGCAGCGTTGTCGTAAAGGATGTGGAACCCTATTCGGTAGTCGGGGGAGCTCCGGCGAAGCGCATACGCATGCGTTTTCCGGAGGAGGATATCGCTTTCCTGAAAAAGCTCAGGTGGTGGGAAAAGGACGAAGAGTGGATAAAGACTCATGCCGGGGCTTTTGACGAAGTGGAGCATCTGAGAAGAGAAGCCGGTGAGGGATGATGGAAAGATTTGACGTACCTGTTGTGATGATAGTATATAAGCGTCTCGATCTCACGGAGCGGAGTTTTGCGCCCATCCGGGAGCTGAAGCCCGCGAAGCTCTATATAATCTCCGACGGGCCCAGGGACAGAAAGGAAGCGCAGCAGGTAAAGGCTGTAAGGGAATATCTGGAGAAAAACATAGACTGGCCCTGTGAGGTGCATAAGAACTATGCCGAGAAGAACATGGGCCTGCGTTACCGTATGCCCAGCGGCATGGCATGGGTATTTGAGACCGAGGAGAGTGCTATCTTCATCGAGGACGATATCGAAGCGTCACAGAGCTTTTTCCTGTTCTGCAGGGAGATGCTGGAGCACTATAAGGATGAGGAACGCATCGCCATGATATCGGGGACGAACCTCTATCCCGGCGAAGAGAGTTTCGGAAAGGATGACATCTGCTTTTCCGCTTTCGCCACCATCTGGGGCTGGGCCACCTGGAAGAGGGCCTGGAAGAATTATGATGTAAACATAAGGCGCTGGCCGGAGCTGAAAAAAGAGATGAAGCTCCGCAGGATACTCAACAAGAACAGTTATAAGTTCTTTTCCATAGTTTTCGACGATCTCCAGTATCACTGGTACAGGACCTGGGGATACCAGTGGAACTTTATGGTCTGGGCGGATAATCTGCTGGGCATAGTCCCGAAATACGACCTGGTGAACAATATAGGAATGGGTGATGAGCGGGGAGAGCATCCCGGAGATACCGCGGAAAAGGTTTCCGAAGTTTCCGAAGTGGAACGCGGGGAAATGGAATTCCCGATAAAGTACCCGAAGAAGATAATCCGCAACAAGCGCTATGACAGGATGTTCCAGCAGCGTTTCTATACCGAGAAGACGGGACCTTTAAAAGAGCTTAAGTACAGGTTACGCGCGGCCCTGTATGAGAAGGCATATGCCGTCATCAAGGAAATGGAAAAGGATGACGAATATTTTGACAACGTTCTTCCCGATAGGTACAAGCTGGATGAAGAAGGGCTTAAACTCAATCCCGGTGACAGGTACAGGCTGGTGTCGCCTAAGGAGATGAGGCGCACGGCAGCAGCCTACCGCTGCTACAGGAGAAAACACAGGAAGGAAGCTGCCGTATGAGAAAAGAGGATTTTCCCATAAGCGAGGATGCCCTTAAGGGGCTTGTTTCCGCCTGTGCGGAGCACCGCTGCAGGGATGCGGTAAGCAGCAGGTATATCTACGTAAATCTTTCCATGGTGCGTCTGCAGATAGCCTGGGTGCTACCGAAACTCCTTTATGCCGCAGGACTTTCCGAAAAGAGCGGCTGCGGCGTATATGTCATCACCTGGAGGGAGAATGCCCTTTTCCGGGAACTGGTGGAGGCCTTCGGCTTTAAGCTTCTGTGCCTGGAGAGCCTTGACAGGCAGTCTCCCGGCTCCGGCTTCAGGGCTTTCCTGAAGACTGCCGGTTTTCTTGCTTCGGACGGCAGCGGGGAAGGGATGCAGGATATACGCCTTTTCGATGTACCTGCCGGAAGATATCTGTATGAGGACATAATACGCACCTCGGGACTCTCAACGATAAGGTCTGCCAGGAATAAGACCTGCGCAAAGAAAATGCTCCACATCCTCTGGATGTGCTACGCCCTTTCGGGGCATCTTAAGAAATATCCCCCTGCCTGCTGCATAGCCGATGATCTGGCTTACCATGAGGCGATCCAGCTGGGCATCTTCAACAGGCACGGAGCGAAGATCGTAAATGTGAGCCAGGTGGCGGAGGAGCGCGTGCTCTTCAATGAGGACGGCAGCACTGTGCGCCGCTCGGGCTGGATGCATGAACGTGTGATCGAACGCATGAAGGCCTCCGGGGAAGATGTGTCAGAAAAGGCGGAGAAGATGCTGGAGGACCGCTTCAGCGGAAAGAACGGCAGGAAGCTGGATAAGGGTGCTTTCTGCGGGAAGAAGGTGGCCGGCAGGGAGGAACTCACGAAGCGGCTCGGACTGGATCCCGGGAAAAAGAACGCGGTGATCATGGCCCATACCTTTACGGATGCGGTATATAATTACGGCAGACTGTATTTCAGGGACTATTATGACTGGCTGGAGCAGACTCTGATAGAGGCGGGAAAGAACGGGGAGGTGAACTGGATACTTAAACCCCATCCCACCAGGAAGGCCTACCATGAATCGGCGGATTCCATAGAGGCGATGTTCGAACGGCATAAGAAGGACAATACCTACCTGCTCCCGGAGGATGTGAGCGCCGAGAGCATAAGGGATCTGGCGGATGTGCTCATAACCATAGGAGGCAATGCAGGAGCGGAGTTTTCCTGCTTCGGGATCCCGGTGATCATCGTTGGGAAGCCCTATTATCATGGCTTTGGATATACCATTGAGCCGGAGAGCCGGGAGGCCTATGACAGGGTGCTTAAGGATATAGCTTCCGTGGAGCGGCTGACGCCCGGGCAGACATCCAAAGCAAGAGAGGTGTTTTATCTGAACAATCTGAAGGGCCTCAATACCCTTGCCTTCAGGGATGAGTTCGCGGAGCTTGTAAAGGGAATGTATAACGGGATGCTGGACGATATGGCAGTGCAGTATTTCGAAAAGAATACGGGAACGAAAAAGTATAATGACGAGATCTGCCGCAGAGTTTCGGACTATATAAAGGAACACGGCATAGAAGGGACGGAGTACTACCGCAGGGGAGAGAGCAGGGGAGTCAGTGCCTGAACAGCTGCGAACGGGGAGAAGGGATCAGCCCATGTCAATCCAGCTGCCCCATTCTGCCTCTGCCTCTGAGGGATCCAGTTTCAGGAAACCTCCGGCAGGGGTGAAGGTGAGCTCCGAAAAATAAACCTTCTCAAGGTCATAGAGATCCACTCTCACAAAGGGAAAGGGAGCGGAGAGTTCGGCGGAAAGCCTCAGCATCTCATCGAGATGGGGAGGTTTTTTTATGGCTGATGGATCGGGAACCCCGGGACGGTCTGTCCTGTGAACATCCAGATGCTCCCAGTTCCCATCAAAGAAATCCACGTAATGGACATCTCCCTCAGAGGTCATGGCATATATGATCCTGGGGATGCCGTTAAAGCAGTAGAATTTGTAGGTTTCGATATCATCACCGAGATAATCTTCTATGATGATCTTTTTTCTGATGTTTTTATAATGGAGCTCGCAGAATTCCTTCCAGTAGTCCTGCTTCATCCAATTTTTTAGCCGGCTTACAGCATCGGGGATATCCAGGCTGCTCTTATCCTTACATATGATATTGTAGCCGCAGCCGTGGTTGCATTTTATGACAAAGCGTTCAGGGAGCGCATCCCAGTCGATATCCTCCGGGCGGTCATATGCACCCAGCAGTCCGGGAAGTATATCCGAATACCCATGCTCCGTCAGATACTCCCGTACCCTGTACTTGTCGGCGCAGCCGGCCACCACCGGATCCTCAGCATATCTGAAGAGCTTCAGATAATGTATCTTCTCATTGATGGTACGGGGATGCTCAAAGTCCGGAGCTTTTCCGAAGACTGCGGTATAGTATTTTATCGTTTCCCCTGCCGGATCATGCGCGCACATCCATTCGTGCTTCATGCGGCGGAGGCTCTCTCTCAGTTTTTTCATGTATACTCCGGTCCTGCCGGCCTCAGGTATGTGGCGGATACCCCGCCGGGCCGACATCAAGACTATAGAGCATTGCAGGAAAAAAATCAATGTATTCTTTCTTTTTGCAGGCTTCAGGGCAGCCCATATGCGCTTGACACGCACTGTCCGTTGGAATAAACTATGAAAATGTATGATTATGCCTTGGTGAGGGAGCTTTAAGTACGATGGTGCTTGTATCGACACGATGCCTGCTGTTTGCGCTGGCCGTGGCGTTGTTATATTTCATAGTTCCGAAAAAGCTGCAGTGGACGGTGCTCCTTGCGGCGAATGTCTTTTTTTACTGTACCCACGGAGCCTTTTATCTGATCTATCTTGTATCTGCGGGGATACTCAGCTTTTTTGCGGCGCTGCTGCTCGAGAAGGCGGCCGCCTCTGCCGGTAAAGCGCAGGAAGCGGGTAAGGACCGTGGGGAGGTTCAGAAGACCCTTCTGAAAAAGAAGAAGCTCATCACTGCCGCTGCCGTGGCAGGTATACTCGGGACCTGGATAGTGATAAAATACGGAGCCTTTCTTTTGGGCAATATAAACGCCCTGCTGAGGCTCTCGGGCAGCGTCACGGAGATCGGGATCCCGGAGCTCATCCTTCCCCTGGGCATGTCCTTTTATACCTTTCATGCCATAGGCTACATCGTGGATGTGTACAGGAAAAAGTATCCGGCGGAACGGAGCTTTCTTAAGTTTTTTACCTTCCTTTCCTTCTTCCCCCACATGATAGAGGGGCCCTTCAGCCGTTATGACCTGCTGGGAAAGTCCCTGAAAGAGGAGCATTCCTTTTCGGCAGACAGGCTTTACGAGGGCTGCGCGCGCATACTCTTTGGCGTTTTCAAGAAAGTGGTGATAGCGGATCCCCTTGCATCGACCGTAACGATGATACTCGGAGATTATGAAAATTACGGCGGAGTCCATATCATATTCGCACTTCTGGTATACAGCATAAGGCTTTATGCAGATTTCTCCGGATATATGGATATGGTCTGCGGTTTCTGCCGCATACTGGGGATAGAGCTTGCAGAGAACTTCCGCATGCCCTATTTTGCCAGGACCGTGGACGAATACTGGAGGAGATGGCACATCACTTTGGGCCGCTGGTTCAGAGATTATGTGTTTTATCCCGTATCCATGGGGAAGACCGGCGTTAAGCTTTCCAAGTGGGCAAGAAAGAAATGGGGACCCAAGGCAGCCAAGCTGATCAGCGGTTATTTTGCACTTATCTTTGTATGGACCGCCACCGGTCTCTGGCACGGGGCCAACTGGACCTTTCTGGTCTGGGGATATCTGAACCTGCTCGTGATCGTCAGCACCATGCAGCTGGGTGATCTTTACGAGCACGTAAAGAACCGTCTTCATATAAACTCCGAAGGGAAACTGTGGAAAGGCTTCTGTATGCTGAGGACCTTTCTGCTGGTGAGCTTTTTCCGCTTCTTCAGTATCTCCGCCTCCGTGGGAGTGGCCTTCAGCACCATAGGCCACTGTTTTAAGGATCTGCGCATAGGAGCCCTGGCTAACCCTTCGGGCTTCTTCGTGGGCATGTACAGGGAAGAACTGATAATATGCGGAGCCGGCGTGATATTCCTCATCATAACCGATGTACTGAGGGAGACCGGGAAATGGGAGAAGGTGAAGGGCAGGATGCCTTTTGCCGGAAGGGCATTCATATATGCTCTTATGATGCTGATGATAATGATGATGACCAGGGGAAGCGATGTCTCAAAGGGATTCATTTATGCAAACTTCTAAGGGAAAGCTTATAAAGAGAATATTGCTGCCGCTTCTGACCCTTGCGTTCTTTCTGACGGGGGAATATGCCCTGGGCCGGCTGCTGACGCCCGTAAACAGCGCGGTGTATTTTAAGGATGAGATAGCGGAGCTTTCGGATCAGGGAGCGGAGGCGGACCTGCTCTTCCTGGGGACCTCCCGTGTGTTCCACTCTTTTGCACCGGAGATATTTGAAGAGGAACTGGGGCTTGGCTGCGTCATAAACGGCGGTACGGGCACCCAGAGGCCCGAGAGCAGCTATATGTTCCTTAAGGACCTGGACAGGCAGATAAAGCCGAAGGCCGTGGTGCTGGGAGTACAGTGGACCTCACCGCTGGAATTTGCAACGGATGCCCAGATCACTGAGAGCACCCTTATGGTCTATGACAGGATGACGGCGGCAGGCCGTCTTGACTGTATGGTAAGGAAGCTGGGCTCCCCGGTGTGGCCCGAGCTTTTTCCGGCCTACAGATACCGCTATGACCTGCGTTTTGATACCGTAAAGGCAGGTCTTGCAAAGTGGAAGGATTACCGGAAGAACGGGTTTACACCCAATACCTCCGCGGACCACTATTACTGCGGCAAGGGCTTCGTATACGCAAATCACCGCTGTGAGCAGGGCAATATCCCAATAATGGACGAGGGGATTCACAGCTTTTCAACGGATGCCGTTATCGAAGGAAACATGAAATACATCGACGCCATAGCGGATTACTGTGAGAAAAATAACATAAGGCTTTATCTCGCTGCGCCGCCCATGTCCCTTATGAACCTGTATCATATTGAGGGCTATCAGGAGGCGGAGGAATTTCTGGAAAGCTACGCTGAAGAACGGGGGCTTATATACCACAACCTCAACTACCTGAAGGACAGGGAGGAATTCCTGGGCGATGACTGTATGACGGACTATGTCCATCTCAGCGGGGAAGGAGCCTGCAGGGTCAGCCGTCTCTATGCGGAGATACTCGGAAAGGACATGCGCGGAGAGGATACCTCGGGATATTTTTATAAGGATCTTGATGAACTGAAAGCGGATGTAGACCGGATCGTTGCGGTGAGCGCAAAGATCTCAGAGGAGGACGGCATCTGCAGTGCAAAGGCTGAAAGCCTTCATAATGACGGGGTTATACCGCTGTACAGATTTGAGCTCTCCACGGACGGAGGGGAGAGCTTTGAAACGGTGGCGGACTGGTCAGAGAGCGGTTCCGTAAGCTTTGAAAAACCCGAGGGCGCATACACGCTGAAGGTGACGGCGGCTTTATCCCCGGAAGATCCCGTGCCTGCGTGGATGGAGTACGATAAGGAGTAAAGAGCTTGTACGATAATATCTGTGTATTGGGAAACGGGGCCCTGGCAAAAAGCTGCACCCGTCTGCTCTCCGATAAGGGAGAGAAGGTCATACTCTACGATACCAATGAGGAGGCTTCCTGGTATCTGAAGAGACAGGCGGAAAAGACTGAGAATGCGGAATACCGTTTTTTTGATAAGAAGGGGACCTTTGCGGATATCGGCAGCCTGGAAGGAAGCATACTTCTGATCAGCGCCGCGAATCCCTACATCATACCCCGGCGTATCGTGGAGGATCCGCGGGTTACGGCGGTAAACCTTCATCATGCGCTGCTGCCTTCCCATCCCGGCAGGAATGCTGAGGCCTGGACCATATTTGAAGGGGATGAATACGGCGGAGTGACCTGGCATTTCATCACTTCTGACGTCGACGGCGGTGATATCATAAGTCAGGGAAAGGTAAGGCTTTCTGAAGATATCACATCCTGGCAGCTTCTGAAGATACAGAACGACCTGGCTGTGGAAGCCTTTGCGGGCTTTATGGATAAGCTCCTGGAGGGGAGCCTTTCGGGGACTAAACAGGAGAACCGCGGTGATAAGCTGCACTATTCTTATGAGATACCGGGCGGCGGACTGCTGGATCCGGACTGGCCCGCAGCTAAGATCAGCGCCTTTCTGCGCGCCATGGATTACGGCCCGGCAAAGACCCTGGGAGATCCGCGGATACTCAGCTGTGGAAAGGAAAAGATCATCACCGGCTACCGGATAAACAGACCGGAGTCCGGCGGCGATATGGTGATAGATAAAGACGGCATGGTGATAGGCTTAAGTCTCGGAAAAGAGTTGGGAGAAGAATGATGCTGTACGATGTTACGGGATTACTGGACAGAGCCGCGGGAGCGCATCCGGACAGGATCGCCCTTGCGGACGATAAAAAAGAGCTGAGCTACAGGGAGTACAGGGAGAAGGCAATGGCCATAGCAGCCGGGATAGAAGCCCGGGCTCCCGGGGAACGGAGAAAGGCTGTGGCTGTCCTCATAGACAGGAACGTGGAGAGCATCATCTGCTTTCTGGGCGCAGCTTACAGCGGGAATTACTATGTTCCCGTGGATATGTCCCTTCCGGAGGAAAGGATAAGTCTGATATACGAGAGGACTTCTCCGCTGCTCATCATCGATGCGAGAAACAAAAAGAACGATGTCCCCGGAGCGGTAAGCTTCGAGACAATTGTTTCGGAGAACAGGGGGAAAGCGTATGAGCCGTCTGTTAACATTGACACGGATCCCCTTTACGCCATCTTTACCTCAGGCTCCACCGGGATCCCTAAGGGAGTCCTTATCTCACACAGATCCGTGCTGGATATGGTGCAGGCTTTTGAGGAGGCGTTCCACTTTGAAGAGGGCACGGTATTCGCCAACCAGGCTCCCTTCGATTTCGATGTGTCGGTAAAGGATATCTATAATTCCCTATATGTGGGTGGCAGGGTTGAAGTTCTCCCGAAGAAGCTTTTTAAGATGCCTAAGCTCCTGACAGAGCATCTCAGGGAACGGAAGGCAGATACGATCATCTGGGCTGTCTCGGCGCTGAGGATAGTCGCGGACTTTAAGACCTTTGACGTAAATGAACCTCCGCAGCTTAAGAACGTCATGTTCTCCGGAGAGACCATGCCTGGACGGGTCCTGGCTTATTGGCGGGAGCATATACCGGAAGCGCGCTATGTGAACCTTTACGGTCCAACTGAGATCACCTGCAACTGTACCTACCACGAGATAAAGGAAGCTCCGGATCCTGCGCAGGCCATACCCATAGGAAAGCCCTTTGTCAATTCCAGGGTATTCCTCAGGGATGAAGAGGGACGCCGTGTGAGCGAAAAGAACGTCATCGGGGAGATCTGCATAGCCGGCAGCTGTCTGGCGCTTGGGTATATAAATGACAGTTCAATGACGGAAAGGGCCTTTATACAGGACCCCCTGGCCGGAGGCTACAGATCCGAGGTTTACGTATCCGGAGATTTAGGGTATTATAATGACAGGGGCGAACTGGTCTTCGCAGGGAGACGTGATTCCCAGATAAAGCATATGGGCCACAGGATAGAGCTGGGAGAACTGGAGCTTGTCCTGAACTCGGTTGGCGGGATAGATACGGGATGCTGCCTCTATGACGCGTCAAAGGAAGCCATCGTATGCTTCTACCAGTCGGCAGAACCCCGCAGGAAAGAGATACTGGAGGCTTTTGCGAAAAAGCTGCCGAAATATATGCGGCCCACGGAATATGTCCGCTACAGGGCCATCCCCATGAATAAGAATGCCAAGATAGACAGGGCGTTATTAAAGCAGATGATAAAGGAGGGCAACTATGGATCAGCTGATAAGGATAATGAGTGAGGTAAGGCCTGATATAGATTTCACTACCGCCGAGGATCTCATCGATGATGATATCCTGGATTCCTTTGATATCATTTCCATCGTAAACGAGGTGAATGAGGAGTTCGGCATCGAGATCAACGTTAACGATCTTCTGCCGGAAAACTTCAATACCGCAGCGGCGCTTTACGAACTCATTGAGAAGCTCAGGGGGTGATCCGGAGGTATTTTTCTCTGGTAATCTGTTATGATGTATGGTAAAATAGTTTAATGGCCAGGCTTTTGTGCGAAAACCGCTTTATACTCACAAGGAAGCTTCACAGGGAGTATTACCGGGAAAGGTATATGCGGCTAAGGTTCAGGCAGCTGTTCTACTTAGGCTACAGGTTCAGGGAATGGGTAAATTACAGGCAGCTTGTGGCCGACCACGGCGAAGCCGTGGTGAATATCGTCAGGTTCTACCCTGTCAATGTGCAGGTGCAGGTGAACGAGACTTCCTTCTGGTTCAAGTATGATACCATCAGTTCTGCTTTCGAGACTGAGGAGCTGATAGTACTGGAGCTGGAACGTGAGGGTATGGCCGGACATGTTCAGCTTTTGTATAAGAACGGCTTCAGGGAAATGGAGGAGGCCGCTTTCAAACGCTTCATAAACGAAAAGACGGGGCGGGAGATATTTGCCCCGGAGGATGAGGATGGGGAACGATCTGGGAAATCTGGATGATATCGGCGAATTTGGAGACCTTGGGGATCTCTTCGGAGGAGACGATCTCTTAAGCCTTCTTGACGATGTCCAGGAACAGCAGAACAAGAATGAAGGGGGGACCACGGCTTCAGAGGAAAAGCCTGCCGAACAGGCGGCCAGCAGCGAGGAGGCCTTTAAGAAGCTTGTCGGAAGCCTGGGAGACGAAGCTAAGGAGCTTATGTCCGGCAATGCTGCTGAGGCTGCAAAGGAAGAAGTCAAGCCTGCCGCCGCGGCAAAGATGGATGACTATGACAAGGCTGTCTACGGCTATCCCCAGCTGGATGAGATCGAGAAGGGCATCAAGCGCGGGCTGGATGTCTCCTTCTATGACAGCGCCGAGCTGTCCTTCCGGCAGATGCGTGAGATCCGCATAGGCCTTGAACTGGGACTGGATGTTTCCTATTATTCGAGCAAATATTATAAAGACGCCCAGATGCGCGAGATACGTCTGGGCCTTATGGAGAAGATAGACGTAGGCAGCTACGCCAGGCTGATCTACAGTCTTCCCGATATGCAGCGCATGCGCAATGAACTTATGGGGAAGGCTTATGCAAAGGATCCGCAGGCACTGGATTTCCTGGTGACCGATATGGATACCAATGTGCAGATCTACACCATGGACGGGCTGATGAATGCCTTCATTCAGCTGAAGGAGCCGCTTCCCAAGGGCTGGAACAGGAAAAAGCTCCAGACCCTGCTCAAGATCTACGGCATCGAATACGGACTTATGCTGGACCAGCTGGACAATGATCTCTCAACCCTGAAGGTGGGCGAGGAGATACAGGTTGCCAGAGGCGAAGAGTCCCTTCAGGGCGAAGACGGCTGGTATGAGTATTTTGTTGATAATCTGGATGATTCCTCGCCTCATATAGAAGAGGACGGAAGCATCAATTACATGGCCCAGAAAAAGTACAGCTATGCCCAGCCCGGGCAGAAGGTGGCGCTTTATCATCCCGCCACGCTGGGGCATATAGGAAAGACCGTGAAGGGTCTGGATCTTCCCGCATCTTCGGGAAAGAACCTGCCCAGGCTCAACATGGACAAGATAAGGCTCCTTGAAGACGGCGTCACCTATGTGGCAAAGAAGGAAGGCTTTGTCTCCATCAAGAACGGCATACTCAACATCGTTGAGCAGCTGGAGTTCAAGGAGGATGTCGGTTACGGCAACGGCAATATAGCTTTCGACGGCGATATATATATCAGGGCTTCCGTGCTGGAGAATGCGGTGATACAGGCCGGCGGGGACATCATTGTGGACGGCTTCGTGGAGAGCGCGGTGCTGAAGGCGGGAAAGGATATAATCCTGCGGACGGGCATGAACGGCGACGGCAGGGGGAGCCTTGAGGCAAACGGCAATGTTGTGGCTGCTTTCTTTGAAAATGCCAATATCCTTGCCGGAGGCGATGTTGAGGCGAATTATATACTCAACAGTGATGTGCGCTGCCTCGGAATGGTAAAGACCCAGGGTTCCAAGAATATGATCTGCGGAGGCACGGTGTCCGCCAAGCAGGGCATAAAGACCGGGACCGCAGGCAACAAGTACCAGGTTAAGACCACTCTTGAGGCCGGCGGGGTCTCGGATGGCAGCGACAGGGCATCGCAGCTTTACAGGCGTCGCAAGCAGCTTGCGGAGGAGATGGAAAAGGTGCGTACCGGTATGGCCATGGTGCTGAGAAAGGTGGGAGCCCTGAACGGACGTACCCATCCCATGTACCTTAAATTTCAGGATGTGCTGGAGCAGCAGAAGCAGGAGATGGCTGCGCTCAACGAGGAGCAGGAGGTGCTGGATGAAGACAACAGCAAGAACCTCCGCGTGTTTGTGATCGTTGAGAATACCGCATATGAGAATACCAGGATAGTGATAAACGGTGTAGCAAATGTGCTGAACGCCGATGTTACAAGGTCACGTTTCTACTCCAGAGGCAGGCAGATAGTTCACGAACCCTTTACAGGAGGCTGATAATGGCTAGAAACACCATTTTGATAGCTGATGATGATGAAGAAAACAGGACTTTCCTGAAATCCCTTTTTCAGGAGGATTATACCGTTGCGGTGACTGAGAACGGCAGGCAGGCAATGGAATTCCTTATGCAGAATCATCAGGATGTGGCTATACTGCTGCTGGATATGCATATGCCGGTGGTGGACGGGAGGGCTCTGCTCAAGGTCCTCAAGGTCAAGGGTGTCACCTCCCGCATACCTGTGGTGATGATGACCACCACCCTTGATACGGAGCTTGTCAAGGAATGCTACGCAAACGGTGCCGTGGACTTTGTCATGAAGCCCTTTACTCCCGAGATAGTGGTGGGAAGGGTTAAGAATACTATCGCCCTCTATCACAGCTCGGCCCAGCTTAAGGGCATAATCGCACAGCAGACGGCGCAGATAAAGGAGAAGAATAAGGAGCTTAAAGCTTTCAACGACCGCCTCATGGAGGTCATGAGCTCCATAGTGGAATTCCGTAATCTGGAATCCAATGCCCATATTAAGAAGATAAAGGGGATCTCCAGGATACTGGCTGAGACCCTCTCCGGCATATACGGCAAAGAGTATAACCTGCCTCCCGAGAAGGTGGATATCATAGAGAGCGCCTCTGCCCTCCATGACATAGGGATGATCGCCATCCCTGACAGCATACTGCTGAAGCCCGGAAAACTGACGGCCGATGAGTTCGAGGTGGTCAAGAGCCACACCACCCGCGGCTGTGAGATACTGGAGCAGATACAGGAGCTCCAGAGCAAGGAATATATTAAGGTGAGCTATGATATATGCCGCCATCATCATGAGAAATATGACGGCAGCGGCTATCCGGACCATCTTGTCGGAGATGCCATCCCCATAGAGGCCCAGATCGTTTCCATTGCGGACGTTTACGATTCCCTTATTTCAGACAGGGCATACCGTGACGCTTTCGATATGGATAAGGCTTACTCCATGATCACGGGCGGGGAGGCCGGCGTCTTCTCTGAGAAGATCCTTGACTGTTTCTCCCGGAGCCGCGCTCAGATCGAGAGTTATTGTTCAAGATATAGCGGCTAGGCGAGCGCTTTCCTGTCTGCAGCGGCGCATGCCGTGAATAGCTTCTTCTAAGATCCCCCCTGCTTTTCAGGACTTCCGAAGAGCGGCGCCTGATCTGGCGTCTGCGCTTGTTCCTTTTGTGTAAAACGATCAGCAGCTTTATCAGTATGTAGAGCAGTGCCACTCCCAGGGCAGATATGACCACGTATTTCAGTACGGTGATCACGTTAATGTATATCCTGGGCTCTTCCGTGGTGCCGGCAGCAGCTGCGTTTGCGGATCCCGCAGCATTCTGTGCTTCAACAGAGGACTGTGTCCCGGTGCTTTTCTGCGGTTCCCCATCCGTAAAGGAGATGCTTGGAGCGGCAGCTGTGTTCACAAGTATGTCCGCGCCTCCCAGAGGTATGCCGAGATAGCTGTATTCTATATGTCCGGCAACACCGCTCTTTAAGCTGTCATAGGTGATATCCGCATCCAGGTCGGAGATGGTAAAGCCCTCAGGGACCAGAACGGATGCGTCTTTTTCTATATAGAGGAGCGGAGAAGTGCTGCCGAAAAGGTCCCCCTCGGATTCAAAGAAATCCGAATTTGAAACCCTGAAACGCTCCTCGGAGGCGGCAGGGTTGATACGCACAAAATTATTGAAGCCGTATTCGAACAGTTCAACGGTGTCCGTGAACTGATAGGGGCTTTCCTCCATGAGTATGACACAGACCAGCTTGGTCTCGCCCTCTTTTGCACATGAGACCAGGGTTTGGCGGGAATGGCTGGTAAAGCCTGTCTTCGAACCTACCAGCTTCTCGTATTCGTATTCACCTCCGGCATAGAGCCGGTTCTTGCTGTGAAGATAGTGCTCACCGTGCAGCTCCGTTTCCGAGATGTGATGGGAAGGGGTGCTGGCGATGGTACAGAGGTAATCATAGGAATAAAACGCCCTGGCTATAAGAGCCATGTCACGGGCGCAGGTGTAGTGATCCTCGTCATGCAGGCCGTTGGTGGTGACGAAGTGGGTGTTGGTGCAGCCAAGCTCGGCAGCTTTGGCGTTCATCATATCCACATAGCCGTCCATGCTGCCGCCGATATGCTCGCCCACCGCATTGCAGGCCTCATTGGCCGAATTGATCAGTATGCCGTAGAGCATTTCTTCGAGAGTGAGCTGTTCTCCCGCGGTAAGTCCCATGTTGGAGCCGTCGGAGGCGTTTGCGTTTATCGCCGACTGGTTGACGGTTATGAGCTCGTCAAGGGGGCAGTTCTCTATGGCTACCAGACAGGTCATGAGCTTGGTGATTGAAGCGGGGTAGAGACGCTCCTCCGCGTCTTTTGCATATAACATTGCCCCCGTGCTCACGTCCATCAGGGCGGCGGCTTTTGCGCCTATGGCAGGTCCGTCGGGCCATTTTTCCCTGTCATTTGATTCTACAGGATCGTCCTTCCGTTCCTCCGCGGCATCAAGAAAATCCTGCTGGGTGGCTTGCGCATAAATGGGATGTGTAGTATAAATACAAAGGATCAGCAGCAGCGCTGCTCTAAACAAATATTTTTTCATGAGGAAGATTATAACACAATGCGTCTGAAAAATATACCCGGATCGAGAGAAGCTATAGCGGAGGCGGCGGAGGTGGTCCATGAGCCGCAGTCCATAAAGGGGAAATGGCCGGGAGAGCTGTATATAGAGATAGGCTGCGGTAAGGGCCGCTTCATCAATACCCTGGCCATGATGCGGCCCGGGGACAGCTTCGTGGGCATAGAAAAATATTCCTCCGTGCTGATCAAGGCTCTGGATAAGCTGAAGAAGGAGCCCAAGGATAACCTGTATCTGATACGCATGGATGCGGAGGAGATCTGCGAGGTATTCGCTCCCGGTGAGGTAAAGGGCATATATCTGAATTTTTCCGATCCCTGGCCTAAGGACAGGCATGCCAAAAGGCGTCTGCCCGGCAGGGAATTCCTGGCCAGATACGCTGAGATACTGGCTCCCGGAGGTTTTGTCGAATTCAAGACCGATAACGTCACCCTTTTCGACTTTGCTCTGGAGGCCCTTGAGGGCAGCGCCTTTGAGCTGGAGTATATGACAAGGGATCTCCATGCCGATGAAAAGCTCATGGAGGGAAACGTTATGACCGAATATGAGGAGAAGTTTTCCTCGATGGGGAACCCTATCTGCAAGTACAGGGCAGTCTTGACATAGACGAACGTTTTGGGGTATAATACCGTTTTGTACGGCGTGTGGCTCAGTTTGGTAGAGCGCTACGTTCGGGACGTAGAAGCCGCAGGTTCAAATCCTGTCACGCCGATTTTTTTATTGCTTATCTACTTTTGGATCTTATCGATGATATCCTTCGCAAGCTGCAGGGCTTCGTCATAATCAAGCCCGGATACCAGCGTGTCCAGTTCCTGTATCATTGATGCGATCTCATCGCTGCATCTGAAGGAACAGAGCTGTTCCATGTTTTCGCCTGCAGCCGTCAGTTCAAATTCCTCAAGCGCGGAGGAAAGGGCGCTCAGAAGGGAGAGCATCTGCTCCCGGTCGAAATCCCTGTCGGGACCGGATTTTTTCACCGAATAGGGTTCCAGATAAGGCTTGAGTGCCCTGAAGTCCGAAAGCACGCCCGGGGTCAGTTCGGCGATCCTTCCGCGGTCATTTTCGTTTCCCAGCTTTTCGAGTGTAAAGAAGCGCTCGCCCAGCTCCATGGCGCCTATCATGCGGCAGGTGGTTTTAAGGGCGTGGACCTGCGTTGTGTAGGACCTTAGATCGCCTTCCTCAAGATACTTTTCTATGGCTGCGCATTTGTCGTCTATGATATCATGGACATCGCCCAGGGTCTCCGTGAAAAGGGAAGGACCGCCTGAGTTGAGTATGCCTTGCGCGGGATCGATGCCGGGTATGTCTGCCTCCGGGGGGGAAGCTTCGTTTTTATTCTCTGTCTCCATGTTTTTTACCATTCCGCCTTTTTTCCGGAGATCCGGAGCAGGATAAGTATATCATGCCGGGGAGAGGTTCACCAGCTTTTTTTGTTGCCAATATGGCCGGCATGGGATATTATTATATGCGGAGTCATATGAGCTTTTGACCCCGGCATTAAGATTATCCCGGAGGAGAACATGACAGCCCGTGTTGTAGTTGTAGACGACGATCCCATGATCCTTAAGAAGGCATGGAGCATACTGAATGATAACGGAATGAAGACCGTGGTGCTGAAGAGCGGAGACCAGCTGCTGGAGCATCTCCGTACCGGCCCGGCTCCGGATCTGATACTTCTCGACATCTGCATGCCCGGGATGGACGGCTTTGATGTGCTGAAAGAGATCAGGAACCGTGAGGATAAAGGGCATGAGATACCGGTCATCTTCCTTACGGCCAACGAGGATGAGGCCGCAGAGGCAAAAGGCCTCGCCTACGGCGCCATGGATTATATCAAGAAGCCCTTTGTGCCCAATGTGCTGGTGCTGAGGGTAAAGCATGCCATAGAGCTTACGCGCCTGCAGCATGATCTTGCGGGGGAAGTGGAAAAAAAGACTGAAGCCCTGGAAAAGAAATCCAGGGAGCATGACCAGCTCTTCCTGCATGTGGTGGCATCCCTCGCTTCCGCCATAGATGCGAAGGATACCTACACCAACGGCCATTCGACCAGGGTGGCGGAGTATTCCAGGGAGATAGCGAGACGATGCGGCTATGACGAAAAGCGGCAGGAGGAGATCTATATGATGGGTCTGCTCCATGACGTGGGCAAGATAGGGGTCCCGGACAGCGTGATAAACAAGCCCGACCGTCTCAATGATGAGGAATTCGCCATGATAAAGACCCATCCGGCGGTAGGAGGGAGGATCCTCGGGAATATCATCGAGATGCCGAGCCTTGCCAACGGGGCCAGATGGCATCATGAGCGTTATGACGGAAGAGGCTATCCCGACGGCCTTACGGGTGAGGATATCCCCGAGGAGGCAAGGATCATCGCAGTGGCAGATGCCTATGACGCCATGAGCAGCAACCGCAGCTACCGCAAGGCGCTGTCACAGGCACAGGTGCGTGAAGAGATAGTAAAGGGAAGGGGCAGACAGTTCGATCCCCGCTTTGCGGACATCATGACTGAAATGATAGATGAGGATAAGGAATACAGATTACGTGACCGGAAGGAGAATGAAGACGAATGACGAATGACAGTGCTAAGGCGTCAGAGCACAGGCTCATCATCATACGCAGAGAGCAGTCCTTCGTTACGGACTCGCTGGTATCGGCTCTTGAAGAACAGGGGATACGCTGTATATGCGTGGATACGGAGATAAGGGAGATAGAGGCCCACAAGGATGAAGCTGACCTTATCCTTCTTTATATAAACGATGATGTTACCGACATGACGAAGGTCCTCGTTTTTCTGAAGGACGTCTGTGCCGACGATTCCAAGTCGCTTTATCTCGCGGGACATCCGGGCCAGATCGAAGAGGTTTACAGGCTCATTCCCACCGGACTTGTGAAGGAAGTCTTCGAGAGGCCCTTCAATATAAAAAAGATGGTTGGGGATCTCTCCTACGAGGCCGAGAAGGCCGCGCTTAAAAAGGGGACTAAGAAGATACTCATAGTGGATGATGACGTGACCTTTCTGAAGCTCATAAAGAAATGGCTCATGGACAGTTATCAGGTGACGGTAGTAAAATCCGGGGTCCAGGCCATAAAATATCTTACCGGCCATAAGCCGGATCTGGTGCTGATGGATTATGATATGCCCATCACCAACGGCTCGCAGGTGCTGGAGATGATGAGGAGCGAGCCGGAATATGCGGGGGTACCGGTGATCTTTCTCACCGGGAAGGCCGACAAGGCCACTGTCATGCAGGTCATGAGCCTGAAGCCCCAGGGATATCTCCTGAAAAATATGAACAGGACCGATTTAGTTTCTGCCATCGATAATTATTTTGAGACGGAAAAATGGCAGAATGCGGCTCTGTTTTCCTGATCAGGACACACCATGGAAATAGAGCCTGTAGCGCATATATATACCCCCTTTCCCGAAAAGTTCGGGATCCCCAGGCAGAGCGGGCTTGCACCGTCGGCAGAGGGCCGCATAGTCTTTACACCGAAGTACAGACAGCCTGATTCCGTGCGGGGGCTTGAGGAGTATTCCCATCTCTGGATCATCTGGGATTTTTCCGAAAACCACAAGAGCGGCTGGCGTGCCACGGCGGCGCCTCCGAAGCTGGGAGGCAGGAAGCGCGTGGGCGTTTTTGCCTGCCGCAGTCCCTTCAGGCCCAATCCTCTGGGGCTGTCCTGCGTAACGATAAAGGAAGTGGTCCCGGATACGGAAGAAGGTCCCGTGATAATCGTTGGCGGTGTGGATATGCTGGACGGCACTCCGGTATTCGATATCAAACCCTATCTCCCCTATTCGGATGCGCACCCTGAGGCAAAGGGCGGATTCTCTTCTGACGGGGAGCACAGGCTTCAGGTTGTTTTTGCGGAGGAGATTGCGGCTGAGATAGGAGAGGAAAAGCTCACCAGCGTTGAAGATGTACTTAAGGCGGATCCCAGGACCGCATATATACATGACCCGGAAAGGCTCTGGGGGGTAAGCTATGACGGCATGAACATCCGTTTTACCGTGGACGGGGAAGTACTCACGGTCAGGGAGGTATGGGATGAAAAAAAGTAGGTTTTTCGCGGCTGCGGCTCTGTCGGCTGTTACGTTGGCGGCATGCGGGGAAGAAGGAACTGTAAGCGCTCCCTCCACGGAGCCTGTCACACAGGCAGCTGCAGATGTCAGGACCTACTCCTGGGATGATGCAGACATATACGAAGCTGAAGAAGGCAGGCTCCTTGGGGCTGCAAAGGTCTCCGGCGATCATGTGGAAGGGCTGGCGGACGACGGCGATGGCGTTGCCATTACCGTTGATATTAAGGATGAAGGCTTCTATGACTTTGCCTTTACGGCATCCAGCGGCGGGGATTATAAGGAAAACTACGTGAGAGTGGACGGCGAGTCCATGGGGACCATCGTTACCGAGAGCAAAGACTATACCGACTCCGTGCTGAGCCGCGTCTATATGACTCCCGGAAGCCATGAGGTGGAGGTGACGAAGTTCTGGGGCTGGATAAAGCTCGACAGGCTTAAGGTGAAGCCTTCCGACGATATCGATCCCGCCATCTACGCGGCGGATTACGAGCTTACCGATCCCGATGCCACGGAGGAGACAAAGCGGCTTTTCAAATATCTCAAGGACATCTACGGAAACCACATCCTTTCCGGACAGTACTGCGACACAGGCATGATAGGTCTGGATATGAACGCGGTCTCCGATGCGGCAGGCGGTAAATATCCTGCTGTCCTTGGCCTTGACTTCATCGAGTATACTCCTTCCAGAGTGGCCAACGGAAGCAAGGGCCATGCCACGGATTTCGCCATCGATTACTGGAACAAGGGCGGTATAGTAACCTTCTGCTGGCACTGGAACGCCCCCGAGGATTATCTCACGGGGCAGTGGTACAGCGGTTTCTATAAAGAATATACAGATATAGATCTTGCGGCTATAATGAGCGGTCAGGATGAGAAGGGCTATGTCCTGCTGGAACGTGATATGGAGGCTATCGCGGGAGAGCTTAAAAAGCTTCAGGATGCGGGAGTCCCGGTGCTCTGGAGACCCCTGCACGAGGCTGCCGGCGGCTGGTTCTGGTGGGGCGCGTCAGGCGCCGAAGCCTATAAGCAGCTGTATATCACCATGTATGATAAATTCCGGAATGAATACGGTCTTCACAACCTTATCTGGATCTGGAACGGTCAGGATAAGGACTGGTATCCCGGGGATGAGTATGTGGATATCATAGGCGAGGATCTCTATCCCGGCGAGCATGTCTATACACCCCAGACCAACAAGTTCTTTGAAGCGGCGGATTATACCCCTGCCCGTAAGATGGTGGTAATGAGTGAGAACGGCTGTCTCTTTGATCCTGAGCTGGCAGCCAGGGACGGAGCGTGGTGGGGCTTTTTCTGCACCTGGCAGGGAGAGTTCGTACGCACGGGGCAGTTTGCAAAGTATTCCGAACAGTATACGGAAGAGGATATGGTAAAGAAAGTATACGACTCGGAGCTTGTCATCAGCAGGGATGAGCTGCCGGATCTAAAAAATTATGAGTGAAAAGCCGGGGCAGAAGTTCATCGATCTGATGAATAAGACGGGACAGCTGGTGATACTGGGGCTTTTGTTCATCCTGACGAGCATTCCCGTGGTCACTGCGGGCTCATCCTGCTGCGCCCTGTATTATTCCGTGGTGAAGAGCGTGCGGCGGGGTAGAGGCTATCCCACAAAGGAGTATTTCAGGGCGTTTTTAAAAAACCTACCAAAAGGAATTATTTTTTCTCTTTTTTTTATAGCATTTTTCACAACAATGTTGTATAATACTACGAGCATGCTGCGCATTGCGGCCGCTGCGGCCATGGCCGGATTTGCCCTGTGGCTCTTCCCGGTCACCAGCCGCTTTGAAAAGAAGTTCACGGAACTGGTAATGCTCACATTTGTTGTGACTCTGCGTTTCTGGTATGTGACCCTGCTGCTTGCGGGGGCCGGAGGGCTGCTCATATACCTGTTCATGTATACAGGGTTCCTGCCTCTTATGGCGCTGCCCTTTCTGCCGGGACTGTGGACGTATTTTTCTTCCTTTCTCATTGAGAAAGGGCTTAAAAGATATCAGCCTAAGGAAGCGCCCGAGGGCGTGGATGCCTGGTGGCTTGAAGACTGAGGATATAAAAGGGGTTGCGGATGTCTGCTTTTAAACAAGGTATAAGAAGGGCTGTAAGCTTCGGACTTACTCTTACCGTTACTGCGGGCTGTTTTTTCCGCGGCAGTATCGATGCCAGAGCAGAGACCGAAAACAGTTACGATGATTACAGGGAGCTGGTCAGCACCTATTCTCTTGATACCGGTATTCCCGGATATAACGAATACCGCGGGATGCATCCCGATATCGAACCGGCGGAGAGCATAGTCATCCCCGCAGATTCATTTTCCCGTTACGAAGAGAGGGGCGTGGAGACGGAGCCCGTCATCGAGAGCGGATATGAAGGTTTTGAAGGCAATTCCGTCATCACCGGGGAGACCGGCCTGATCGAGTATGATTTCAGTGTGGAGACCGCGGGCTGGTATGACCTTTCTTTACTGTATTATCCCATAGAAGGCAAGAGCAGTGAGATTCAGCGCGCCGTTTTCCTTGACGGGGTGCTGCCCTGTGACGAATTCTCCCTTCTGGAATTCCCCAGGATCTGGACAAATGATATAGACGGAAGTTACGTTAATGCACTGGGCATCACGGTAAAGGCCTGGGTGAAGGATAACCAGGGCAACGACATGAAGCCCACGGCCATCGAGATACCCGAATGGGTCACCGGCTACTGTTACGATTCCAACGGCTATGTGGTGGACCGTCTCAAGGTTTATCTGGAGAGCGGCGACCACTGTCTGAGCATGCTCTCCCTCCGCGAACCCATGATGCTGGGAGAGATCATATTCTCAAATACCGAGACCTTAAAGGATTATGCCGATGTGCATGCGGCCTGGGAGAGGAGCGGCGCGAAGGCATCCTCCGGACAGTGCATACGCATTGAAGCGGAGAACGCGGTAAAGACGTCCTCACAGATGCTCTATCCCAGGCAGGACCAGTCTTCACCGGCGGTCTATCCCTCCAGCGCCAGGGAACTCCTCAACAACTCCATAGGCGGCGAGAGCTGGCAGAATGCGGGACAGTGGATAGAATGGGAGGTAGAGGTACCGCAGGACGGCTTCTATAATATCTCCCTGTATGACAAGCAGAATTTTGTCAGGGGCATATATGTTTCAAGACGGATCTCCATAGACGGAGAAGTTCCTTTTTCCGAGCTTGAATCTTACGGTTTCGGCTATCAGCAGAGCTGGCGCACCGATGTGCTCTCGGATGAGAAAGGAACCCCCTACGAATTCTTCCTTACTGAAGGAAAGCACACCCTCCGCATGGAGGTGGTCCTGGGTGATTTCTCCGAGATGATCGCCCTGGTGCAGGATTCGGTGCAGGATCTCAACAGCATCTACCGTCAGGTAATACGTATCACCGGCGTGTCTCCGGACCAGTACCGTGATTACCAGCTGACCCGTTCCCTGCCCGGTCTTGAGGATGAGCTGAGGGTGGTCAGGAACAAGATAAACGTGGCTATCCTGCAGCTTCAGGAGATAGCCGGCAACAACACGGACAAGACCACAGTGCTGATCACCATGCGTGACCAGCTTGACGAGCTCATATACGATCAGGAGCGCTTTACCGAAGTGCTTTCCTCCTATAAGGGAAATGTCCGCGCCTGCGGCAACTGGATCAGCCAGGTCATCGCGCAGCCCCTGCAGGTGGACAGGATCTACGTCTATTCGCCCGATGCGGTTCCGGAGATAGGTCATTCCAACTGGCTCTCCGGCGCATGGTTCGAGCTCAGGCGCCTCTTCTATTCCTTCATCGTGGATTACAACCAGATAGGCAATATCGCCGAGCCCGGTGAAGACGGCGTCATACTCACCCTCTGGGTAGGTACCGGCCGTGACCAGGCAAATGTCATAAAGAGTCTTATAGACGAGAATTTCACGGCAAAGACCAATATAGCCGTTAACGTGCAGCTGGTGGATATGAGCACGCTGCTGAAAGCGGAGCTGGCAGGAGAAGGGCCGGACGTCGCCATACAGGTGGGAGGCACGGCGGTGGCCACCGGCGCGGCTACGGCCTCGATGATAACCGCCGGAAACGATACTCCCGTTAATTACGGCATACGTCATGCGGTGCTGGATCTGACGCAGTTCCCGGATTATGAGGAAACGGTGAAAAGGTATTCTCCCAGCGCGCTGCTGCAGTTCTCTTATGACGGAGCCACCTATGCGCTGCCTGATACGCAGACCTTCCTCATGATGTTTTACCGTAAGGACATATTGAAGGAGATAGGCATGGAGATCCCGGAGACCTGGGATGACGTTAAGGTGGCCATGACAGTCCTGGCAAAGAACCAGATGGAGTTCGGCATGCTGCCCAGTGAGCAGGTCTTCGCAATGCTCCTTTACCAGGCGGGCGGTCAGTATTACCGCGACGGAGGTATGGCAAGCGACCTGGACTCCGATGTGGCCGTGGGTGTGTTCAAGGATTACTGCGAGTTCTATACCGATTACAAGCTGGACAAGGAGACCAGTGTGGAAGAACGTTTCCGTACCGGTGAGTGTCCTATCATCATTGCCGATTATACCGTGTTCAATAACCTGGTGGTCTCGGCTCCCGATATCGAGGGACTCTGGGATTTCACCGTGGTTCCCGGCCTGGAGATGCCCGACGGCAGCATCAACCACGCCACCGGTTCTACCGGTCTTGCTGACATGATAATGAGTGGAAGCAAACATCCCGAGGAAAGCTGGGAATTCCTCAAGTGGTGGACAAGCGCCGAGACACAGACTCTCTACGGACGAGAGATGGAAAGTCTTATGGGGGCCTCCGCCAGGGTTGCAACCGCAAATCTTGAAGCACTGGCTAATTCCTCCTGGCAGGTAGATGCCTACGAGCAGCTCATGGAGCAGTTCGGCCAGGTTCAGGGCATACCCCAGGTTCCCGGCGGCTATTATACCTGGCGTAACGTGAACAATGCATTCTATAAGGTGACGACGGATACCGATGCCGTGACTCCCAGGGAGGAGCTTACGGAGGTCGTGGAATATATCAACGCGGAGATAAATTACAAGCGGCAGGAGCTGAAGCTCCCTGTGCTGGAGGAGGATTAAGTGGCGGATGAAAAAACGCTGAAAAAAGAAGAACCGAAGACCCCCGGTGTATCTGCCGAGGCTCTTGAGGCCGCCAGAAAGCAGGGGACTCTGGGTTACCAGATCAAGCGCGCCCGCTGGAGCTATGCAATGATGGCTCCCTACTTCATACTGTTCTTTTTCTTCACCGTAGTGCCCGTGGCGATCTCCATAGTGCTGAGCTTTACCTATTTCAACATGCTGGAGTTCCCCGAATGGGTGGGCTGGAGAAACTATGTCAAGCTTTTCCTTGAGGACGATGTCTTCCTGGTGTCTCTCAAGAACACTCTGATATTCGCGGTGATAACAGGCCCTATCAGTTACCTGCTCTGCCTGCTCTTTGCCTGGATAATAAACGAGTTCAAGGGCTGGCTCAGGACCTTCCTTACCCTGATCTTCTATGCGCCTTCCATCTGCGGTAACGCATATCTGGTCTGGAACCTGATACTTACCGGTGACCGTTACGGATATCTCAACGGTATACTGCTCAAGCTGGATGTGATAAACGAGGCCGTGGTGTGGCTTAAGACGGAGAAATATGTCATGCCCTGCCTTATCATAGTGCAGTTATGGCTTTCCCTCGGTACAGGCTTCCTCTCCTTCATAGCCGGTCTGCAGACCGTGGATAAGAGCCTTTATGAGGCGGCAGCCATCGACGGCATCAAGAACCGCTGGCAGGAGCTCTGGTATGTGACACTGCCTGCCATGAAGCCCCAGCTCATGTTCGGCGCCGTTATGCAGATAACCCAGTCCTTTGCAGTGGCGGATATCTCCATCAACCTGGCGGGTAATCCGTCTGTCAACTATGCCGGCGCCACGGTGGTGACACATCTGCTGGACTACGGCAATACCCGATTTGAGATGGGCTATGCTTCGGCCATAGCCACGGTGCTGTTCCTGCTGATGGTGGGAACCAATAAACTTGTGCAGAAAGTACTGAGGAGGGTCGGAGAGTAATGGCAAATGTAAATCCCGCGGCCCGCAATGACCTGACCGCTGCCGAGCTTAAGAAAGCCGAGCGCGCGGCAAAGAAGGAAGCGAAGAGAGTCGCAAAGATCCAGAATAAGAAGAAGCCTAAAAAGGGCAAGGAGAAGCGCCTTAACCGTTCAATGGCGGGCAATACCATACTCTTTACCCTGATGATCATCTGCGGCCTTTTCATGGTGCTGCCCCTGGTCATGATAATCAATAACTGCCTTAAGCCTTTGGACGAACTGTACCAGTTCCCTCCGAAGATCTTTGTGCGGAATCCTACTCTGGAAAACTTCTCGGATCTGTTCGTGCTGATGAACGATTCCTGGGTTCCCTTTTCCAGATACATACTCAACACAATAATCATCACCCTGGGAGGCATGCTGGGCCATGTCATCTGCGCATCCCTGGCTGCTTATCCCCTGGCAAAGCACAAATTCCCGGGACGTGACCTGCTCTTTTCCATGGTCGTGCTCTCGATGATGTTCTCCTGGCAGGTCACACAGATACCCCAGTATCTGATCATCTCCTGGCTGGGCATCAACAATACCTATGCGGCACTTATACTGCCGGCCTGGAGCTTCGGTATGGGCCTCTATCTTATGAAGCAGTTCATGGAGCAGCTCCCGGATTCACTGATGGAGAGCGCAAGGCTTGACGGCGCAACCGAATGGACCATCTTCTGGAAGATAGTCATGCCCAACGTCAAGCCCGCCTGGCTTACGCTGGCGATATTCCAGTTCCAGCAGATGTGGGCGAATACGGGCTCCATCTTCTTAAGGGACGAGCAGTTAAAGCCCATGCAGTTCGCACTCCAGCAGATCACTGCCGGCGGTACCAGACGTGCCGGAGCAGCCGCAGCCGTCACCTTTATAATCGCGGCAGTGCCCATCACCTTCTTCCTCATATGCCAGAGGAACGTGCTGGAGACCATGACCACATCGGGTATGAAGGATTAAGCTTATGAAAAAAGGATTGCTTAAAAAACTTATATTCGGTATCACCATGACGGCGGCGCTGGGTCTCAGCATCGTGCATACGGACTCCTTTGCCGCCAGTCTGCCCTACCAGTCCTATAATTATAATTACTGGGAGGATATAGTCTATACGCCGGCCCCTTATGAGCCGGACTATGTGGTAGACGGGCTCTCCCTCAGCTACAACGGTGAGAGCATAGGCAGCTTCGACACGCCGGAGGATCTCTGTGTGGCGGATGACGGCACCATTTACCTGGCCGACACCAAAAACAACCGCATAGTCATACTTGACAGTTCCGCCCGCACAGTAAAGGGCATCATCGATCACTTTGACAATAACGGCACAGAGGACAGCTTTAATCAGCCCTACGGAGTTGCAATATCCGAGAAGGATCAGCTCTACATTGCAGACTCACAGAACAAACGCGTTGTTGTGTTAGATAATGAAGGAAATCTGGTGCGTATAGTGGATAATCCCACCAGCGAGGTGCTGGAGGAGAATTTCACCTTCGTGCCCCTTAAGGTCACCGTGGACTATGCGGACCGTATCTACTGTATAGCCCAGAACATGTTCGAGGGCATCATGGTCTTTGAAGCCGACGGACAGTTCACCGGTTTTTTCGGTACAATAAATGTGGACATAACCCTCTGGGAACGCTTCTGGAGAAAGCTGGCATCCAAGGAGGAGAGGAGCAAGTCACAGCTCTTCATCCCTACCGAGTTCACCGGCATCGACGTGGATCCCGAGGGCTTCGTATACGCTTCCAATATCGACGTCAACGGGGAACAGGGTGTAAGGCGCTTAAATCCCAGGGGCGAGGATGTCATCAAAAAAGGCGTTAACGAGAACCTGGGAGGAGATCTGTGGATAGCCGGAAGCACGGAATTCGCCGGCCCCAGCCAGTTCACCGATGTGGTCTACAGGAAGAACGGCATCTATTCCTGCATGGACAGGAGGCGCGGCCGAATATTTACCTATGACCATGAGGGTAACCTGCTCTATATCTTCGGAGGCATCGGCACGCAGGACGGCAACTTCCAGCTGCCTTCAGCCATAGAGAGTGTGGGCGGGGATATCATCGTCCTGGATGCCACCAAGGCCAACATCACCTATTTCAAGGAGACCGAGTACGGACGGCTCATCAATCAGGCCGTGGGCCTGCGCTATGACGGTGATGAGACGGCGGCTGTGGAGCTCTGGAATCAGGTGCTTTTGCTGGATGAGAATAACGAGCTTGCAAATACCGGTATAGGAAAGGCTTATCTTACCGCCGGCGATTATGAGCAGGCCATGAAATATCTTAAGCTCGGTATGAGCCGCGAGTACTATTCGGTGGCCTATAAGCGCTACCGCAACCAGTTCCTTACGAAGCACGCCAGCCTTTTCCTTACCGCGCTGATCCTTGTGGTGGCGGCGCTGGTTGTGGTGTCGAAGCTTAAGGACAAGGGTATCATAAAGAGCAGGAAAGGTAAGAAAGATGCAGAAAGCCTTCTCTAAGGAAAAGTGGCAGTATCTGCTGCACACCATATCGCATCCAATGGACGGGTTCTACTGGATCCGTCATCAGGACAGGGGAAGTGTGGGCATAGCCATACTCCTGGTGTTCATTTTTTCCGCGAGCTTTTCGGCTAACAGGCTGCTGGCAAGCTTCGTGGTAAATGACATAGATGCCAGGACGGTGAACAGCTTATATGAGCTCTTCTCGGTGATGATACTTTACCTGCTCTTCTGTGTGAGCAACTGGTCCGTGACCTGCCTTATGAACGGTGAGGGCAGGATGAAGGATATCGCCATAGCCATAGGCTACGGCACAGCCCCCATAAGCTTTGTGCTGATACTGGGTACCATAATGAGTAATTTCGTGGCTGATGACGAGCAGGCATTCTATTTCCTGCTCCTGGGCGTGGGCATAGCCTACGGTCTGATACTTATGATGATAGGCATCATGCAGGTGCATAATTATACACTGGGCAAGACCCTGATCACTGTGCTCATCACCTTTGCGGCATTTCTGATCATAGTCTTCCTGGCACTGCTTCTTTTCAACCTGCTGGGAATGGTATACAACTTCTTCCACAGTATTTATGTGGAGATAATATTCAGGGCTTAGGGGGCGCGGATGAGCGAAGAAAAAGAAAAACTGAGCCCTCAGACAAAAGAGGGAAAGCTCTCGAAGGAAGAGAGGCGTAAAAAGCAGAGCGAGGAGATGGAACGTGCCCTCTCCGTTCTGAAGTCCATCGCCGAGGAAAATGAGAGCAGCAAGCGCAACCACGACAAGGATGCGGATTACCTGAGCCGCAAGAAGAGCAGGCGTGAGATCCGTGCCGAGGAGCGCAGGCGCAAGAAGGAAAAGAGCAAAGAACCTATGCGTCCCGTGACAAAGATCATCCTGGGTCTTGTGACGGCGCTCTTCCTTGTGCTCATCGTATACGTGCTCTATTACTTTATCCATATA
The DNA here is from genome assembly GCA_017518185.1 of Lachnospiraceae bacterium. Lineage (GTDB taxonomy): Bacteria > Bacillota > Clostridia > Lachnospirales > Lachnospiraceae > NK4A136. The sequence goes on along the minus strand of JAFWWB010000033.1, from coordinate 21,608 downwards.
GTGGGCTATAAGGGTTATCAGAAATATCTGCAGGCTTATACCTACGAACAGGGCGGCAGCTTTACCCCTCTTGCAGGCGGCGGCAATGTGCCGGGCTTCGAGCTTGCCGCACAGAGCGATTCGCTTGAGCTCTACACAAGGATGTCCGATGCGCAGATAGCGGTATATGATAAGAGAAGCGGGGTGATAACCTATTCCAATCCCCAGGATCCGGATTCGGATACCGTTGCAAACGGAGCCAACAAGAATATCATGCGCAGCGCCTTTATGCTGTATTACTATAACGATGATGTGGTTTCCGGCAGCTGGAACTCCTATGTGGACTGCGTTGCAAAGGGCAGCTTCCATGCGGAAGGGATCGAAAACGGCGTCCGCTGGATCTACGAGATCGGTGATGCAACGGCGTCTTTTGTGGTGCCTCTTGAATACAGGCTTGAAGGGGATCATCTTGATGTGACCATACCTTCGGAACAGATACAGGAGCTTGGTGCAGGTTATGTATACAGGATACAGCTCATGCGCTTCATGGGCTCCACCGGCTATGAGGATGAGGGATATTTCGTTGTGCCAAACGGCAGCGGCTCCCTTATATATTTCAATAACGGAAAGACTTCGGCAGCCGCATATTCCCAGTATGTGTACGATATAGATCCCCTTGCGGCCACCTATACCACACCGGAGCCCCTTGAGGTCAACCGCCTGCCGCTGTACGGCATCTGCTCACAGGACAGGGATATACTGGTGACTATCGAGGAAGGCGCCGGCAACTGCGTGCTGAACGCCCAGGTTTCCGGTACCTACAACGACTACAACTATGCCTTCCCGGCCTTTGTCTTCCGCACCGTGGACGACCTTATGAACTTCGGCGATTCTACAACAAGCGTGCTGGTAATGGAAAAGAAGAAATACGATTCACCCGTGAGAGTGCGCTACAGCTTCATGGATGACAGCCATACCGGTTATTCGGGACTGGCAAATTATTACCGTGAGCGCCTTGTGAGCGAAGGAGTGCTGACGGCCAATGTCAACGAAAACGACATCCCCTTCTATTACGACGTTATAACCGGCGTAAAGGAAACGGGTCATTTCCTGGGAGTGCAGTATCTTCACAGCTTTGCCATGACCACCTTCGACCAGGCGGGACAGATGAGCGACGCCCTGGCCGAAAGAGGCATAAACAACCAGGTCCTGAACATCCAGGGAGCTTTCGGAGGCGGATACTACCACAAGGCTGCAAACCACGTGAACATAATGGCTAAGCTGGGGGGAGAGTCCGCTCTGGAAAAGCTCAGTTCCAAGCTTGAAGCAAACGGCTCCAGCCTTTATATGGATGTGGCGCTGCAGAAGGTGACTGCAGCCGATAAGTATTTCCCCCATGACCAGGTGGCAAGCCGCTATTACGGTTCGGGATATACCGCCCGTTTCGGTCTGGTGAATCCCACTACTTACCGTAACACCTCCAGCCTCGGATATGTGGAGAACAAATATACGGCCCTGAGCCCCAAGTTCCTGCCCAGATACACAGAGGGTTTCCTTAATGCGACAAAGAACCTGGATATCTACGGCTACTCTCTGAGGGATATGGGCAATTACCTTATTTCCGACAAGAAGAGGAGTGATACCATAGAGCGCGAGGAAGCACTGGATATCCTCACGGGACAGCTGGGTCTCATGGAAGATACGGGAAAGAAGCTGATGACCAGCCAGGCCAACGCCTATGCTTTCCCCTATTCCACGGACATAATAAATGTTCCGCTCTACCATACGGATTATGCCATCGTGGATGAGTGCATACCTTTCTACGAGATGATCATCCATGGCTATATCAACTATTCCTCACAGCTTCTCAACTATGAGAACCGTGACGATATGGCGAAGACCAGGCTTCAGCTGGTGGAAGCGGGAGCTTCTCCCCATTATGTGTTCACCTGGGAGGAGAGCAGCAGGATGAAGGAGACAGCCCTTAACTGCTACTATTCCACAACGTTTTCCAACTGGGCAGATCCCGCGGCAGAGACCTATGAGTTCGTGAACAATGCGCTGAAGGATATTCAGAACGAAGATATAGTAAAACATGAGATACTCAGCCATACGGTACGCCGGGTGACCTATTCCAACGGCGTGGCCATTGTGATCAATTACGGGAGCGAGGATACTGTGGTGGATGGCAACACGGTCCCGGCCTTAGGATATTTTGTGGAGGAATAAGATGGCGGAAGGCGCTGAAAAGAAAGTAAAGAAAAAAGCGACGCTGCTGCAGCGGAGGGACCGTAAGGGTTACCTTTTCATACTGCCCTGGCTGGTAGGTTTTATCGTATTTTACGTGCGCAGCATCATCCAGACCATACAGTTCTCCTTCAATACCCTTACCATGGATGCGGGGGTGGGAGGCTATGCTCTCTCCTGGGCAGGGCTGGAGAACTACCGTTATGCCTTTACCGTGCATCCCACCTTTAAACAGATACTAACCACCTCCGTTATGGATATGGTGATAGACGTGCCACTGATAATCTTTTTCAGTCTCTTTATGGCTATGCTCCTCAATAAGGAGTTCAAGGGCAGGGGGCTGGTGCGTGCCATCTTCTTCCTGCCGGTGCTGATGAATGCCGGTGCCATAACTGCGGCGCTGGATCTTTCTGCCACCATGATGAACGGCGGCGTTTCGGGGGAGGTGGCCGAGACCGCAGGCGCAGCCAGCGATGCAGTGGCATTCTCCCTGGATTACCTCATAGATATGTTCGTGAGCATAGGCATACCGGCAAAGCTGCTGGATTACATGGTCTCGGCAGTGGAGCGCATCAACGACATAATCAGGGCTTCGGGCGTGCAGATAGTCATCTTCATCGCTGCGCTCCAGTCCATACCCTCAAGCCTTTACGAGGTTGCTAAGATCGAAGGCGCCACCACTTATGAGACCTTCTGGAAGGTGACCTTCCCCATGGTGATGCCCCATATCATCACCAACGTGGTCTACACCATAGTGGATTCCTATTCCACCTCCGATGTGGTGGAACTGGCGTCCTCCACGGCGTTTACCAATTTCAACTACGGACTCAGCGCGGTCTTCTCCCTGGTATCGGCTGTCGTGACCTGCGCCATACTGGTCGTGGTGGTCAACTTTATACAGAAGAGAACGTTCTATTACACGTAAGGGGTTTATATGAAAGTCAAACGAGAGATCTTTACAAATGAACTGGACAGGAAGGTGTTCCTTGGGCAGGTGACGGAGTTCTTTGTCACCCTGCTTAAAGTCGCCATACTGGTGGGAGTGAGCTATGTCATCATCTCACCCATAATCGGCATGATAGTCAGCTCCATAGCTTCCACGGAAGATATCTACAATCCCATGATGTTCATACTGCCGGAGAATCCCAGCCTCGAGAAGTATTCGCTGGCGGCGCTCCGTCTCGACTATGTGAAGACCATGGGCAGGGATCTGCTCTACACCATAACACTGACAATCATCCAGCTGCTGGTGTGTTCCATGGTGGGGTACGGCTTTGCGCGTTTTAATTTCAGGTTCAAGAACCTGCTCTTCGCCTGCGTGGTCATAATGATCGTGATCCCGCCCCACACCATAATGCTCCCTTTGTACATGACCTTCAAGAACTTCGATCTTTTCGGTCTCATACCCTCCATCAACATGATGAGCACGGTAAAGCCCGTGTACATCATGACAGCGCTGGGCTGCGGCGTCCGTTCCGGATTGTATATATACATATTCAATCAGTTCTTCAGGGGCCTCCCCAAGGAGATCGAAGAGGCGGCGTTTGTAGACGGAGCCGGAGTGTGGTATACTTATTTCCGTATCATGCTGGTGAATGCCATGCCTTCCGTCATCACCGTGACGGTATTTTCACTGGTGTGGCAGTTTAATGATGTTTTCTATGCCAATCTCTTCCTGATAAGCGAGGATGTGGTCATCAGCAAGAAGATCGGTTCCCTGGCGGCGGTCATAGCCAACCAGGATAAGATACTTAACGTGAAGATCCAGGAGCAGTATGTGAATGCGGGTATCATCCTGATCCTGCTCCCCATAGTGATGATCTATCTGCTCCTTCAGAAGCAGTTCATGGAGGGAGCCGAGAGGTCCGGTATAGTCGGATGATGAATGTAGTGCGGTGCAGATGCCGCTTTACAGATAAAAAAGGCAAAAAGGAGGAAGAAAGAGTTGAAAGCAAGAAAGATTATGTCTGTCCTTATGGCAGGCGTGCTGACGCTTTCCATGGCTGCCTGCGGTGAGACCGGGACCGAGCCTGCAGCGCCTACGGAGACTGAGGCACCTACTGAAGAAGCAGGCAATACCGGAGGCGAGGAAGAGAATAAGCCCACACCGGTAGAGCAGCCGGCGTATGAGATCGATCCTAACGCCAGCATCCTGTTCGGAGACGGAAGCATCTCTTTCCTTGGCTCAGACAAGAGCATGAACCCCTCTGCAGGAGATCTGGAGATGGTAGTGGGTGATGCCGGAGTCAGGGTCACGGCAACGGATGGCGGCAAGATGTTTGTCGGCATCCAGATGGATGAGCTTCTGGGCGACAAGGTAAGCGATGTGGCACGTGTGGAATTCGGTCTTGAGACGCAGCAGGGGAGCAGCTTCTCGGCCAAATCAGGTAAGATCTACACGGTGCTGGGAGGAACTCCTTCCAACGTTCCCTGGTCCATCTTTACCGAAAAGGGTAACCCCAAGGCTGTGGGAGCCGACATAAGCGGTGCCCAGGCAGGGGATTATATCGTACTCTCATTGGAAGAATCCGGCGCAAAGGAAGGGCTTGAAGGCGCCGAACTGTACATCAATTATATAACCTTCAAGGATGCTGCCGGCAATACGCTTCCTGTTGATACCAGCGTTGCATGGAAGGGAGTCGAGGGCGGTCCCGACACCTCCAATCTTTATGCTGTGGCAGGCGGCGTTGAGTACGAGGCAAACACCTCCGCAGGCGGCTGGGCTCAGGCAGACATCCTCACTCTTGATGAGGAGACCCTTGCAAAGCTGGTACCCGGCAGTGTTATTGAGATCAAGTACAGCTCCGGCTCCGGCAATATGTGGATCGTAATGCCCGGCGCTGCTGCAGGCTGGATGCGTGTAGGTGTCGGTGATACCGACGGCAGCGGCCAGGAGTATGCTTATCTCAATAATTCCAGGGATACCGCACAGATAACCTACGAGCAGATCGCAGCTGTATGCGGTGACGACACCAGCACCTGGGGCGACCGTATCCAGGCTGAGTCCGATGCTGACTGGGAGGTTTATTCAGTGACCATAGGCCAGGCTGCATACAATTACAGTGTGGCAAATGCCGTTGACATCACTCTTCCCGATGCTACATCGGCTGACGGATGGAGCCAGATCGGTTATATAGATCTCAGCGATGAAGCGCTCGAGAAGCTTCATACTCCCGGCTCCGTAGTGGAGATCGATTATTCTTCGGATGACGGCGACATCTGGTTCGGCCTTTCCGGTGATGCCTGGAACCGTATCGGCGTAGGTAACGCTGACGGATCCGGCACCGTGGATGCCATCACCGACGGCTCCAAATGCTTTGTTACTTATGATATGATCGCAGAGATCTGCGGAGACGATCCTGAAGCGTGGGACAAGCAGTTCTTCATCGAGTCCGACAGCCACTTTGAGGTTTATTCCGCAAAGGTCGGCACGGGCGTGCCTTTCATCCCCAACAACCGTCAGGTCGATGCCGGTATAAGCGGAACCGGCGACGGCTGGGCACAGATCGATTACAACGTCACCCTTTCCGACGAGGCTCTTGAGGCTCTCAAGGCTCCCGGCTCCGTGGTCAACGTATCCTACACCTCCGAGACCGGAGAGGCATGGATCGTTATGACCAGCGGTGATAACGGATGGGTACGTGTGGGTGTCGGCGATTATGACGGTTCCGGAAGCAGCTATGCAGCATGCAACGGTTCCTATTGCCAGGTGACCCACGACCAGATCGCAGAGGCATACGGCGAGGATCCCGATACCTGGGGCAACCAGATCGTTATCGAAGCCTCCTCTGCATTTGAAGTATTCGGCGTGACCATAGGTCAGGGCCCTGTAGCTGAGTGATCGACATAGAGAAAAGGATCGAAAGGAGAAGAAATGAACAAGAAGATAAATAAACTGGTTTCTCTCGGCCTCACGGGTGTGATGGCTCTGAGTATGGCAGCCTGCGGAGGAGAGGGCGGAGCCAATCCCCCTGCTGCCGGCAATGAAGGAAACAGCGGAGACAGCGGCAATGGCGGTGCTGCAGCAGTTGCGGCAAATACGGAGTATACCACCGACACTCACCGTGACCTGGTGATCGGTTCCTGGTGGCGTATGTACTATGCCTCCGGCGACGTTATGGAGGACAGCCCGGACTGGGTCACCGCACAGTTCGCTGATGATGACAGCGATGCGCTCCGCGAGGAGAAGACCTTCAACCAGGATCTTGCTGTCCGCAAGATGGATACCGTGAAGAAGATCGAAGAGAAGTACAACTGCAGCTTTACCTGGACCAACCTTACTTATGACGGTACCGCTGAGTCCCTGCAGACTTCGACCCTGGCAGGTACTCCCGATGCGGATGTTTACATGGTTGCTACATCCATGGCTGTTCCCGCACAGGCAAACGGCCTGCTGCTCGACCTTCATACCGTGCTTCCTGCCGACCATGACCTGTTCACCGATCAGAAGTACATGACCTATCTTGATATGGGTGACGGCAAGGCAAGCATCCTCTGGTATCAGGGCGGCTTCAAGAATACCTATCCTCTGGCATTCAATGTGCAGATGCTTGAGGAAGAAGGCCTTGAGGATCCCCGTGACCTCTATGCGAGAGGCGAGTGGACCTGGGACAAGTTCCGTGAATACTGCGAGGCTCTTACCCAGGATACCGACGGCGACGGACAGACCGACCAATACGGCTTCTGCGGTTTTGCAAATGATACCTTCAACCAGCTGCTCATGAGCAATGGTGCTGCTGTTGCAGGCGGAACCACCGAGACCCTTTCCTCAGCGGCTACCGGTGAGTGCCTCCAGTTCCTCAGTGATATGTATAACACCTGGAAGGTCTGCTATCCTTACGAGTACTTCAAGGACGGCGCAAATCCTTCCGACAGCATGCGTATACAGTACAACAACGGCAACATCGCATTCTTCCCCATCGCTGTGTGGATCCAGAATGCGAACGGCAACTATCCTAACGGCGAGCAGGGCAACCTGACCTGGGATACCGCTTACGTCCAGTGGCCTGTAGGACCTTCCGGCAACCAGGACACCAATGCTACCATCAACTCCGTAGACGGCAACTGGTTCGTTATCCCCGTTAATGTTGAGCAGCCTGCCCTTGTTGCAAACTTCCTCTATGACCTGAACAGCTGGTGGGAAGGCATGGATGAGAACCCCATGAACGACAGGAAGGCAAACAACTGGTGGTACAACGAGACCGCAAAGGTTCCCGAGCTTAATGATGCCAACTTTGAGGTTCAGCAGTACTGCCTCGCACATCCCGGAATGGAGCTCTGGGAGAGCCTTAATGTCGAAGGCTTAAGTCTTGAAGACATAATCGACGGCACCATGACTCCTGCCCAGTTCCAGGAGACCTACAAGCAGCCTGTACAGGATGCCCTGGACGCAATGTTCAAATAAAGAGTTAAGCACTAAGTAATTCTTAAACAGGTTCCGGAATTCCGGGGCCTGTTTTTTTTCCCCTAAAAAAGCGGCGGAAGAACCTGTATTTTTGTATAAAAATCAGGTTGCCTTTTCGTTGAAAAGTGCTAAAATGACCGACGATGAAGATAATTTACATAAGATGATTCAGGAGGAGATCATGAAAAAGAGTACGATCGTAAAAACATTAGGTATAATGGCGATGGGAGCAGCGCTCCTTGCAGGCTGCGGTGAGGATAGCGGAAACGCTGCACAGCCCACAGAGAGTGAGCAGCCCACAGAAGCCGCACAGGAGAATGGCGGAGAGGAGACCGGTGACAACGGCGGCAATGAGGAAGGCGAAGGGAATACAGAGTTAGCAAATCCCTGGAAGGAATGCACGGAGAAAGAGGCAGTTGAGTCCTGCCCCCGTCTTTTCAGAGCTCCCGACGGTTCCACCGTTAACGGCTGGAGTATGATGGAAGATTCATCTGCAGGAAATATGATCCAGCTGGATTTCCGTCTGGAAGGCGTGGATTACTGTGCCAGGGCACAGTATGGTGCAGACGTTGATAAGGATATCTCCGGTTTATACTATGATTGGGATGATACCAGGGAAGTTACCCTTTTATACTGGGGCGGCAGCAATATGCCGGCAACCATCAGCCGTCATGTGGAAGACGGATGGATGGTGGATCTCTGCAGCTGGTATGATATAGAGATCGGAATAGCTTATACCCTCTCCGCGGAAGCTGAGGATCTGGACGGCTTTGACATCCAGGCCATTGTTGAGCAGATGTATAATCCGGTAAACGAGCCCGCGCTCGGTGAAGATATTGATGCAGGTACTGAAGAGGACGGCCAGAATCCCGTGATGAACTTTATCGGCCAGTATTATGCAGGCCGCGGAAACCTGACCATCTCCGCAGAAGGCTCGAACGGCGCACTGATCCAGGTATGGTGGGGCAGCAGCGCAGAGGAGCACAGCGAGTGGACCATGCACGGAACTTTTGATGAGGCAGCTATGGAGATCACTTACAGCGACTGCGAGAAGCATGATTTCGTAGTGGATGATAACGGCGAGATCGTAAGCGATGAGACCGCCTATACCAACGGAACCGGCAAGATCGTGATCAACGAGGATTACAGTATCGTCTGGATCGACGATCAGGATCACATCGCAGATGATCTTACGATGACAATGTAACAGGCACAGGGAAAAAGCAGGCCGCGCACAAAGTCTGCGGCATAACAGAAAAGGGCGGGAGTGATCCCGCCCTTTCTTGACATAACATAGCTAATGCTCTATCATTGTATAGGTCTGCGGGAACTGATGCCCGCCAATAGTGGAGCCAAAGGGGATCGAACCCTCGACCTCAGCGTTGCGAACGCTGCGCTCTCCCAACTGAGCTATGACCCCGAACAAGGGTTATATTAGCACAGCTAAGATCAAATTGCAATAATGAAAGATTTGGAAGAAGAGAAAAAACAGGATAAAAGAGAAGAGGACAGCAGACCGGCAGCCCAGGCCAGCGATTATAACTTTATCCGTGAGAAGATAAAGGACCGTCCCATCAATAAGAAGAAGCTTTTCAGGCGTACCTTCCTGACAGCAGGCATGGCTGTACTCTTTGGCCTTATCGCCTGCGTCACCTTTCTGCTGCTGGAGCCACAGCTCGGTAAGCTGATAAACCGGAGCAGCGACAGTGAGCTTAAGGTCATCACCCTTCCGGAACAGACGGAGGAAGAGGAGAATATCAAGGCAGTCATAGTGCCTGCCGAGGATGAGGAGCCCGAGCAGATCGTCATAGAGACGCCTATAGAGGACATGATCCTGGATGACGATGCTTCAGTCAGTACCAATGAGGCAGAGGAGAGCGTGAGCGAGGACCGTCCCGTGGAGGAACTCCCGCCCGAAGAGGTGAAGGAGCCTGAGCCTCAGATCGTTTATGAGCAGATCCCTCTTGAACTGGAGGATTACAGGCTGCTCTACCGTAAGATGTACGCTCTTTCCAGGGAGGTTTCCAGAAGCCTTGTCACCGTCACCTCATCCCGCAGGGATATGGACTGGCTGGGAGAGACGGATGAGACGCTGGAGCAGACCATAGGGCTCATAGTCGCAGATAACGGCTATGAGCTGCTGATAGTTGTGAATGCCGGAGATATGGACGGCGGAGAGACTATCAGGGCCACTTTCTGCGACGGGAAGAAGGCAGAGCTGTATAAAAAGGCGGAAGATAAGGATACGGGACTTGCCATATACGCGGTCAGGCTCTTAAGCCTTGAGCAGGGGACCAGGGATGCTATTGCAACGGCAACCATAGGAAATTCATATCCCTCCAATATCCTGGGCAATGCGGTCATGGCCGTGGGTATGCCCCTGGGTGAGCAGTCCATATGCTACGGTGCCGTGACCTCCGCAGCCAGGACGGTCTCCGCGAGGGATGCCTGTTACCAGCTGCTGACCACCGATATATACGGCAGCAGTAATGCAAGCGGCGTGCTGGTAAATGTCAGGGGGCAGATAGCCGGGATCATATGCCAGAAATATAACGAAGAGGGCCGCGAGAATATGATCTACGCTTATGGCATTTCAGGCATACGCAAGCTTATAGAGAATATGTCCAACGGCAAAGAATGTGCTTATCTTGGCCTGAGGGTGGCTGATATTCCAGAGGATACGGCGGAGGAATACGGTATCCCTGAGGGGGTATACGTGAGCCGTGTGGAAATGGATTCACCGGCAATGAATGCCGGGATAGCAAAAGGCGATGTTATAATGCGTGTCGGCGACAGTCCGGTATTCAGCGTAAATGATTATATGACAGCGCTGCAGAAATGTGAGCCGGGCGAGGAGATCACTCTGACCTACGCCCGTCTTGCCAGTGTGGAGTACAGGGATATCGAGGTACAGATAGTACCGGAAATCAGAAAATGAACGGAGGGATCAAATGAGATATATCAGGGACTTAGGGGAAGGCAGCAGGATACAGGATATCTACTACTGCAAGTCAAAGCTGGTCACGGAGACACGCAACGGGAAGCCTTACGAAAGTCTTGTGATCCAGGATAAAACAGGGACCATGGATGCGAAGGTATGGGAACCCTATTCACCTGCGATCGGCGAATACGAAGCGGGGGATTACATAGAGATCACCGGAGATGTCATAGTCTTTAACGGCTCCAGACAGGCCAAGATATCGCGACTCCGTAAAGCACAGGATATCGACTACAACCCTGCGGATTACATGCCTATGACCTCTAAGAACATCGATGAGATGTATGAGGAGCTTCTGAAACTGGCGGACAGCGTGGAAGATAAGGATCTTCATGCAATGCTGGATGCTTTCTTTAAGGATGAAGAGTTCGCAAAGGTATTCAAATGGTCTTCTGCTGCAAAGACCGTGCACCATGGTTTCATAGGAGGGCTTCTTGAGCATTCACTCGCCGTGGGAAAGCTCTGCGATCACTTAAGCGGGAGCTATCCTGTTCTCAACAGGGATCTGCTGGTAAGTGCGGCACTCCTTCATGATATAGGAAAGACCAGGGAGCTTTCTCCTTATCCGGATAATGACTATACGGATGAAGGGCAGCTTATGGGACACATTGTCATAGGCGCGATGATGGTATCTGAAAAGGCAAAGGAGATCGACGGATTCTCACAGAAGACTCTGACGGATCTGCAGCACTGCATACTGGCACATCACGGTGAGCTTGAATTCGGATCCCCCAAGAAGCCGGCGCTCATCGAGGCTCTGGCACTTTCTTTTGCGGATAATCTTGATGCGAAACTGGAAACCTTCAAGGAGCAGATGGACAACAGCGATAAGGATGGATGGCTGGGCTTCTGCAAATTCCTTGACAGCAATATAAGAAGGACATGATGTACAATAAAAACGACATTATCGATATAGAGATAACCGGACTTACAAGCGAAGGGGAAGGTATCGGACGCTCCGATGGCTTCCCGTTTTTTGTAAAGGGAGCCATACCCGGTGACGTGATCCGGGCAGGAATTACGAAACTGAAGAAGACCTACGCCTATGCAAGGCTGATAGAGCTGCTTAAGCCTTCCGGAGACCGCTGTGAGCCGCTCTGTCCCGCTTTCGGACGCTGTGGCGGCTGCCGCCTGATGCATATGAAGTATGAGGCACAGGCGAAGTATAAGGAAGAGAAGATCATTGATACGCTCTCCAGGATAGGCGGTATGGACAGAGAGAAGCTGGAAGAGCTGAATGAAGGCTTTATATCGGCGGTCTCGCCGCTGCGTTACCGTAACAAGGCCCAGTATCCCTTCGGAAAGGATAAGAACGGAGATATCGTATTCGGCTTTTTTGAAAGCCGGAGCCACCGCATAGTTCCCTGCGGAGACTGTCTTCTCGGAGGCGTAGAGGACGGGAAGCTTCTTTTACTGCTCAAAGACTGGATGGAAGAAAATGGGATCGAACCCTACGATGAGCAGAGCGGTAAAGGGTTTATCCGCCATGCGCTGATAAGGCGGAGCAGGGAAAACGGGGATATGATGCTCTGCCTCGTGATAAACGGAAAAAAGCTTCCGGCAGCCGATGCCCTGATCGAACGTCTGGCGGGAATACCTTCCGTAAAAAGCGTGATGATAAGCATAAACACTAAGAACACCAATGTGATAATGGGAGAGGAATGCCGGCTCATATGGGGAGAACCCGGAATAAGGGATTCACTGAGGCTTCTGGACGGAAAGGATTTTTCGGAGATATCCGGAGTAAAAAGAGAATTCTTTATCTCACCGCTGTCATTCTATCAGGTAAACCCTGAGCAGACGGAAAGACTGTATGCCACTGCCGTAAGCTATGCGGGTCTTAGCGGAAACGAAACAGTATGGGATCTGTACTGCGGGATCGGAACTATCTCTCTTATGATGGCAGCAAATGCAAAAGAAGTGATAGGCGTGGAGATAGTGCCCCAGGCCATAGCCGATGCAAAAGAGAACGCCAGGTTTAACGGCGTGAAAAACGTGCGCTTCATCGTTGGCGCTGCGGAAGAAGTGGTGACGGATGAGAGCCTTCCCCGTCCGCAGGTCGTGGTAGTGGATCCTCCCAGAAAGGGCTGCGACCGTATCTGCCTCGATACCATCCTGAAGCTCTCTCCCGATCGTATCGTGTATGTCAGCTGTGATCCCGCCACCCTCGCCCGCGATCTCTCCATCCTCCGCTCAGGCGGCTACGAGCTCAAACGCTTCCGCGGCTGCGACATGTTTGCCCAGAGCCACCATGTTGAGACTGTGTGCCTCTTGAGCAACCGAAAACCAGATACGAAAGTAAGGATCGATGTGGATCTGGAAGATTACTACCGTATCAAGGATTCAAAGAAGAATCAGAACTGAAAATAAAACACCGAACTAAGAGCGAAAGCTGCTGATGTGTAAAGGCATTGGCAGCTTTTTTCATCGAAGGGAGGTGGTGCCTATGATCCGGCATAAGTGATTTTGGAGAAGCAACTGACAATCAACGACAATCACGAAATGGAGGAAATCATAATGGCAAAGAAAAGAAGTATTAAGGTTTACGGCCAGAGCGGATATAAGTACCGTGAGACACCGACGATCATGCTCAAAGGTCAGTGGCTTAAGGAAGTCGGGTTCGACATCGGGGATTATATCTCCGTCACCTGTGAGGACGGCAAGCTCATCATCGCACAGGACGCCGAGAGAGCTGCTGTGAAGGCTGCAGAGGCTGAGTTCATGGAGAGGGAGATGAAATCCTTACAGAAGCGCTACGAGGCCGAGAAAGTCAAAATAAGGGCTCAGATGGTAGCGGAGCCGGGAGCGAGGTGGTGAGTATGTTTACCACAGAGGAATTGCAAGCGATAGACAGGAAGTATTTCACAGTGATCGTTGCGGATGCTTATGACGTAACCTTGATCAGCAATAACACCCGGCATGTATGGTATATCCACAATGTGGAGCTGAAGGACAGGAACCTTTGTCTGGTCTATCACAAGCATAAAATCAGCCACCCATATCATAGCCATTCCAGATGCGGTACACTTCGGAGGGCAATCAGGGATATCAAGTCCCATGATACATTTCAGTTAAACGGTAGGAAGCCGGTCTATAAGCATTAAAAGCAGAGCGGTAGCACCCGATGATGGATGTTGCCGCTCTTTCTCTGTCTTGATTTATGCTGTTATCTTATTTGCGGTTCTTTTTGCAGTGACGGAGCCTTAAATATTCGCAGACCGCATCATGGGCGTTGTTGATTTCCTGACGGCCACGGCTGGGCTTCAGATTGATCTCAACACAGATTTCATCAATGGACTTACCCTGAAGCTTCAGACGGATAATCTGAGCATAGCGGGGGTTCTCTTTATCGAAGTGAGCCAGAAGCTTGATCTTCAATTCTTCTTCTGTGGGTTCCGGACAAAGCTTATTGATGACCTGATCTTCAACCGAGGGCTGTGATGTATCTTCGATATCGAAGGTTTCACCGTCATATTCGTAGTCCAGGGACAGGATCTCCACACGATTCGGATTGAAGCGCTCATGGAGCCCTTTTTCCGGACAGCCCTTGCAGCGTCTGGTAAAGGGGCAAAGCTTGTCTGAACCGTCGGAGTTCTTTCCGATGATGCAGCGGCCTTCGCGGCGCATCTTCATATCTTCATTGATCTCATCCCAAAATCCCTTCATGTAAGAAGCATACAGAACTTCGTCAATAGGCATGAATCCGATCTCATACCTGAATTCGCCGAGATGCATGGTTGTGAAATTGTCCTGGATGTAGTCGCTCTTCCTAAGACCGTAGAGTTCCTTGCGGAAGGGTACCAAGACCTTGCCTGTCGGAACCGGCTTGCCATCGAATGAACGACGGTTGCTGTACTTTTGTGTGTTTGAATAATCCGCTGTTTTTCCCATTTTTGTTTCCTCCTTGGGTTTTCACTTGGAGGAAAGCCTGGGTAGACAGCTTCTTTTTGGCAGTGCTCGACCAGCCCATAACATTTCCTCCTGTTATCGGTTTCTGGTCAGCTGCTGAAGGTCTGACGCTATGTTCAGTTGCCCTTCAGGTGAGCCGTTTCAGCGTGTCTTGCGTCCAAGACCGGCCCAGCTTCAGGGTGGTGCAGTTTCTTGCCGTGCTCCTGGGCAATAAAACGGGAGAAGGCTGTGCGAGCAATTGCCGGAGCAGACCTATCCCCCGATAATGCCACTATAGCATCCGTAAAAATTTATAAAAATTTGTGATGTTCATTTCTTGGTGGTGAGATAGGAAAAAGATTAAATAATTGTTGTGACGTTTTGTTTTTGGTGGTATAATGAAATTGACGACACGGAAAGGAGGGTGCGCTTGGGAAAACGACTCTTTCAAGAAGTGTATGTCTCTCAAAGCAGAACAGATGAACTTGGCCTTCCTGGACTGGTTGTTGTGAGTGAAGCAGACGATAGAGATACCGTTGACTTCACTTATCATGCTGTCCATAAGTCCTATTTTGATAAGGACAAAATGAAGTGCCCGTTTTGTGGTGGGACAAACACGGCAGAAACGAAAATAAGACCGAGGAAGTTCAAAGACATCCTGACTTCCGAGGAGAAAAAGGGAAAAGTAATAGATCTGGTCTTCCATCAACGATTCTTCCGGTGTGATGACTGTAAAGGAAAAATCTTCCGGGAGGATATTGATTTCGCTGAGGAAGGCTGCCGATATACAAACAGACTGTCAGACCTTCTGGCAGAGGGAACTTTGACAAGGACATATGAACGAGTGTGCAAAGAATACGGGGTGCCGGCATCCAAGGCTTCGGTAGGAGTCATAATGAGACGCCGCCTTCGTATGAGGCGGGGACAGATGCCTCCGCTGAAGACGCCGGACAGCCTCATCATATTTGTGGCGTATTACTTCAGTGATGCGTATCCGATCGTGCTGGGGATATATGGGAGAGAAGTGAGGCTGATCGATGTTTTGAGCGGATCTGACGAAGCGACATACGCGGTATTCTTCCAGGAACTGGACAGGGATGAAGTAAAGCGTGTGTATATCGATCCGGATGAACAGCTTAATATGGCGGCGGCAGCTGCGTTCCCTGATGCGGAAATCATGCTGTCGGAAGAATGTGTTCAGCGGTATGCCAGAGACGCGTTCAAGGAAATCATTCATAAGGATGGAAGCAGATGCTCTATTCCGCACAGATATCACACTCTGACCATTGCGGAAAGTTATCTGTCCGAATTTGAACATAAGCGTGTTATCAGCGGGCTGAGAAGAAGGAGCCGTCTGAGAGCATCTTATAACGCATACCAGGATCTGCTGGTGAGGATGGAAAAGAAATGGGACGTGGACATGATCCGAGGATGGATCGATGGCCTTCCAGATTATCTTGATGAAGCAAAAAGTGATGGCGAGGAACTGAAAGCGCTGACAGAATTTGATCTGCTCCGGGATGTGCTGGACATCTATGAATCACAGATTCAGGCATATCTGAATCTGAAGAAAAAGCCGCCTGCAGCAATGGCATCTGCGGTACTGGCGGTGCTGGATGCATTGGACGAGATGCCATATTGCATCTATGATGTGCTCCATGCACGGATGCTTCTGAATGTAGAGCATGACAAAAGGATAGTAGGCGGGAAAACATATAGGATTGGAGTCCCGGTTGACCGCCTGACAAGAAAAATGAATGAAATATCAGGACAAATAAAGAAAAAGAAGGAGGAAGAGGAATATGGATACGAACCAGAAGATTAAAGAGGTGGGTGTAAATATCCAAGAAAAGGCTACCGTAATCTGGAATGTAGCGAACAGCCTCTTTGGAGCATATAAGCCGCATGAGTACGGCTTGGTTATTCTGCCTATGGTCGTTATCAAACGCTTCCATGACTGTCTGTTACCGACGCATGATAAGGTGGTGCAGACATACAAGGACATTGAGGGGCTGGCTGTAAAGGATGCTTTTTTGAGGAAGGCATCTGGGTACCGTTTTTACAATACCAGTGAATACACGTTTGAGAAGCTGAAGGCTGATCCGGAGAATATCAAGGTAAACTTTGAGGCTTACTTGAATGGATTCTCCGATAATGTTATGGATATCCTTGCGCGCATGGATTTCTTTACGCAGTTGGAGCGTATGGCGAATGCCGGTCTTTTGTATCAGGTTATCAGTGATTTTTGCTCTGAAAAAGCAGATATGGATCCGAAGAAGATCTCTGCGGTCGATATGGGTTACATCTTTGAGAATCTGGTTCAGAGATTTTCCGAGTCTTATGACGAAGAAGCCGGAGCCCATTTCACCAGCAGAGATATTATTTATCTGATGTGCGATCTGCTGACAGAGAAGATGGGAATGGCGGAAGAAGGACGTATCTATACCGCATATGATATGGCAATGGGTACCAGCCAGATGCTGACCTGCATGGAAGAGCGGCTTTCTACTCTGGACAAGGCGGCAAAGCTTATCTGCTATGGTCAGGAGATCAATCCCTTCACGTTCGGTATTGCAAAGGCAGATATGCTGATCCGTGGCGGAGACCCTGAGAATATGCAGTTCGGAGATACTCTGAGCGATGATAAATTCTCCGGAATGACCTTCGATTTCGTCATCAGTAATCCGCCCTTCGGTATTGACTGGAAGCGTGAGGCAACTAAAGTAGAGGCGGAAGCAAAGCTTGGTAGCAGCGGGAGATTTGCGCCGGGACTTCCTCCAAAAAGTGATGGTCAGATGCTTTTTATGCTGAATGGTATTGCAAAACTTAAAGATACAGGACACATGGCTATCATACAGAATGGATCAAGTTTGACAAATGGGGATGCTGGATCCGGTCCAAGTGAAATTCGTCGATTTCTTATTGAAAATGATTGGCTTGATGCCATTGTGCAATTACCGAATGATAGTTTTTATAATACGGGCATTGCTACCTATATTTGGCTGGTGACAAAGAATAAGCCAGTTGCACATAGGGAACATGTGCAGCTAATAAATGCAAGTAAGTGTTTTGTTCAACGTAGAAAAGCTATAGGTAATAAACGTGTTGATATTACTAAGGAAGCACGAGATCTAATTGTTAAGGTGTACGGAGAGTACAGAGATGGCGAATTTGATGCAACAACTGAAAATGGGTATAAATTACTTGTTAAATCAAGAGTGTTATCATCACTTTCTTTAGGATATAACAAAATAACTGTTGAAAGCCCTCTACTGGACTCAGAGGGTAATCCGATATTGAAAAAAGGGAAAAAACAAGCGGATGCTGCCAGACGTGATACAGAGAATGTTTTATTGAATGAAGATATGGATGAATACTTTGAACGTGAAGTATTACCCTATAGTCCCGGAGCATGGATTGATCATAACAAAGATAAAGTAGGATATGAAATACCATTTACTAAGACATTCTATGAGTATGAGACGCTTGAAGCGGCGGATGATATCGCCACAAGAATTGAGAGCCAAGAAGAAGTATTGATACGAAAAATTCAGGAACTGTTCAGAAAGGCAGAGTAAATATGGAACAATATGCGAATATGAAAAAAAGTGGTGTTCCCTGGGCTGACATGATTCCTGATACATGGAACGTGAGACGTGGGAAAACCATTCTAAAACTGCTAAATCGTCCTGTAAAAACAGATGATGAGGTCATTACGTGCTTTAGAGATGGCGAGGTGACACTCAGAAAGAATCGAAGAGAAGACGGGTATACAGTATCATTACAAGAAACTGGATATCAAGGAATAGAACCTGGGGATTTGGTTGTTCATGGGATGGATGGTTTTGCGGGTTCTATTGGAATTAGTGATTCCAGAGGGAAGGCAACTCCTGTCTTGAATGTGATGGATAGCGCACAAAACAAAAAATATCTAATGTACTATTTAAGGGCATTAGCATATAAAGATGTGTTTATGTCTCTATCTACTGGTATTCGGGTTAGATCCTGTGACTTAAGATGGAATAAATTAGCCACCCTTCCATTTGTTGTACCTTCGATAGAAGAACAGAATGGGATAGTGGAGTATTTAGATAGAAAGCTACAGCAAATAGATTCTATTCTTGCAGATGCGAGACAGAGCATTGAAGAGTATGGGCTATGGAGAAAGGCAATTCTTTTCGAAACTGTGACAAAAGGCTTGGATTCAAATGTTAAATATAAAGATAGTGGAATAGATTGGATTGGAAAGATTCCTGAACAGTGGCATTTGGTGAAAATCACCCGTCTACTAGATTATAATCACCCGTATCCAGTCGGTGACGGTGATCATGGATTGATAAAGCCTGCAGATTATACGGATGAGGGAATACCATATATTAGAGTTCAAAACTTAGGTTGGGGAACGGAAATCACATTGGATAATGTAGTGTACATTACTGAAGAAAAAAACGAAAAAATTGCCAGCAGTACACTAAGGCCGAAGGATATTTTATTTGCAAAGACAGGAGGAACTATAGGAAAAACTGGCATAATCCCCGATGAAGTACCGATTGCGAATACTACATCCCATGTTGGGAAAATAACTTTAGATGCAAGATATAACCCAAAGTTTGTTCTGTATGTTTTGAGCTCACAGGTGGGTTATAACCAATTTTGGGAGGTGGCTAGTAAAAAAACAACAAGGCCAGAGTTATCTATTGATGAAATCAGGGCAATAAAAGTGATAATGCCCGAAACTAGGGAAGAACAGGATAGAATAGTTGAATATCTTGACAACAAGATTTCGGAAATTGATGACATGATTCAGGAAAAGCAAAGGGTAATTGCTGACTTGGAACTATTTAAGAAGTCTTTGGTTTATGAAACGGTAACTGGAAAACGAAAGGTGGTGTGATTATGGCGAAAGATACGGGGTTCGACAAACGTGTTAAAGCCTATACAGATGCCATCGGCAAGATGATGGATGAATCGGAGAAGAACTTCGAGAGTAAAATCGAAGAGTATCTCACATCGCCTGAAGGTGGATGGCAAAAGGCTACAGATGCGGGATACTGCAATCACGATTATCGGGGGATGGCTCTGGATATCGTCACGTTGACAGACTTTGTAAAGGCCAGTCAGCCGATGGCTTGGAAGCGTTTTGAACGGATGTGTAATATTGATCCGGTGCGTCAGTTCTATAAGGCGTTTGACAGTGCTGTCAACCAAGTTGGGTTAATCGAGGTGTTGCGTCACGGCTTCAAGCACCGAGGGGTGCAGTTCTCCGTGTGCTATTTTGCTCCGGAATCCACGCTGAATAAGCTGGCGGTGGAAAACTATCAAAAGAATATCTGCCAGTGCATCCGGCAATGGCATTATTCGGAAACGAATACCAACACGGTCGATATGATGCTGGCATTGAATGGTATTCCCATCATAGCGATTGAGTTAAAGAACCAGCTGACCGGACAAAGCATCGATGATGCGAAGCGTCAGTGGATGTATAACAGGGATCCGAAGGAACCGTGTTTTGGTCAGAATAAACGTATCCTGGCATATTTTGCTGTGGATCTATATAATGCTGCGATGGCGACGGTCATTGACCGGGATAAGACTCCGTTCCTGCCGTTTAATCAGGGAAGCAATGGCGCCGGAAGGGATGGCGGTGCAGGAAATCCACAGACGGAAGATGGCGATTATGTAACAAGCTATCTGTGGAAGGAAGTATGGCAGAAGGATAAGCTTCTGGATATTCTGCAGAAGTTTATCAATGTACAGAAAGAAGAGAAGAAGACCAAGAATAAGGATGGTTCACAGCGCATCGAGACGAAGACGAAAGTCATTTTCCCACGTTATCATCAGCTGGATGTAGTGCGGAAATTGGTCGATCATGTGCGTGAAGGCGGAGCTGGTCATAATTATCTGATTCAGCATAGCGCTGGCAGCGGCAAGTCCAATTCTATCGCATGGACGGCATATCGAATGGCGAGCCTGCATAATGCGGATAATGAGGCGATCTTCGACAGTGTCATCATTGTTACCGACAGACGAGTGCTGGATCAGCAGCTTCAGGCTACCGTATCAAGCTTTGATCATACTCTGGGAACCGTTGTAACGATTGATGAGAAGAAGAGTTCCAAGGATCTGAAGGACGCTATCAATGATGGCAAGCGCATCATCGTAACAACGCTTCAGAAGTTCCCGGTGATCTATGATCAGGTTAAAGATACTGCTGGAAAGCACTTTGCGATCATTGTGGATGAGGCGCATTCCAGTCAGACTGGTCAAAGCGCGATGAAGCTGAAGACGGCTCTTGCTGATGTGGAGGATGCTCTGAAGGAATATGCAGAGCTGGAAGGCAAGGCTGAGGAAGAGATTGATAACAAGGATATCTTTGTCCAGGAGATGCTGTCTCAGGGACGCCATAAAAACTTGTCCTTCTTTGCATTTACCGCAACTCCGAAGGGAAAAACGCTGGAAATCTTCGGTGAGCCGTATCCGGACGGTTCCTTCCATCCGTTCCATATCTATTCCATGAAGCAGGCGATTGAAGAGGGCTTCATTCTGGATGTGCTGGCGAACTATGTCACCTATAAGATGTGCTATCAGATTGCGAAGAACACGCCGGATAATCCGGATGTTCCGACATCCAAGGCAATTAAGACAATCCGCCGGTATGAGGAATTGCATCCGCATAATCTGGAACAGAAGGCCGCAATCATTGTTGAGACCTTCCGGGATATTACGAAGAAGAAGATCGGTGGTCAGGGCAAGATGATGGTAGTCACCGCATCCAGACTGGCGGCAGTACGGTATTACCATACGATCAAGCAGTATCTAAAATCGAATAATTATGATGATGTTCAGATTATGATCGCTTTCAGCGGCGCATTGAAGGATCCGGATGAGGTTGATGGGCCTGAATACACTGAAAGCAAGATGAATATTGATAAGGATGGTCATCCGGTGAAGGAGAGCCAGACAAAGGCTGTGTTCCATGAAGAGGGTGATGTCCTGATCGTTGCGGAGAAGTATCAGACAGGATTTGATGAACCTCTGCTCCATACTATGATCGTTGATAAGGAGCTGAGGGATGTTAAGGCTGTGCAAACG
>JAFWWB010000032.1 GCA_017518185.1 Lachnospiraceae bacterium | reverse complement strand
ATGAGCATTGGCTCCTTTCTGGGGTGTCTTCTTGGTCGTTGACATTATACCAAAAAGGGAGGTCAATGCTCATTTTATTTGAACCTCCCGAAAATAAAGGATTTAGAAACAAAAAAGTAGTGTCAGACTTGACACTACCGCAAACTGATGGGAGGAAGGAATTATGATCGGATGTGTGAAGCTTTTTAACGTAAAGCACTGCCGGGGAGACTATACGGAGATCAGTTATTTCGATGATTCGGACCGGGAGGTTGCCCCGGGAGAGGCGAGCCGTGTGCGGATCCGGGAGATACTGGCCAGCGGAGAGGTCGTGAAGGAGAGCTGGGGATTCTGCGGAGAAGTGAGGAAGGTGGGATGAGTAAAGCCGGCGGGGGCTCTAGTGTGCCCGTTTCCTGATAACTGGATCAAATGCGCAGAATGGGTTTTCGTTCTGCGAGGCGGAGGAATGAGTCGTACCGGGCGGTACGGCGATTGACGACAACGAAGCAGGCGGAAATCCAGGCAAGCATTTGGTCCGGTTAATTAGCTTCCAGTAAATGATGAAACCAAAGAACTGGTAATGCTCCTTACGCATGAAAAGACATCCGGGGATGAACGTGATAAGATGATGGAGGCTCTTATCTGAGTATCTCTTCAACGGTCGATACCGTGCTGAAGGTGCCTTCGCTTGCGGAGATGATCTCCTTCATCTTCTGAAGCTCAAAGTATGTCACGTAGCATATCAGTGTTTTGTTCTCGCCGGCGATCGCGCCGTAGGAATTCATGATCGTGCAGGTCTTGTTGAGTTCTTTTTTTATCTGCTTTATAAGTTCATCGGGATTTTTTGTAATGATGGTGACCTGTTTTATCGCTTCGAAACGGTCCGTAAAATGATTTATGACGGAGGTGGCGACGACATAGACCAGCAGGCTTAACAGGGCCGAATTGCGGTTGATGAGAAGGAACACAGCCAGATAGACTGCAGCGTTAAAAGCTATCAGTATGGAAGTCATGCTGATATTACGGCCGGTTTTGTTCTCGATCATTTTGATCAGGATGTTGGCAAATATCTCCGAACCGTCGATACAGCCGCCGGAGCGGAGGATCATTGCCAAACCCGCGCCCAGGATCGCGCCTCCGAAGGTTACGGCAAGAAAGTGTTCCGTATTCAGTTCGAAGGGGATCTTTTCGAAGACACTGAGCCCTATGGTATAGAAAAGTGTTCCGACAAAGGCCCTGGCTCCGAACCTCTTTCCCAGCAGCCAGGTACCGGCTATCAGGAAGGGTATGAAGATCAGGATCACGCAGAGCGACAGGTTTATGCCCGTGAGTTTATTTATTATGATCGCTATACCGGCTGTGCCGTAATCTATGGCATCATTGGGGATCAGGATGCATATGACCGAAAAACTGGCGACCAGTGCGCCTGCCACGATCGAGAGATATGAAGTGATCCGTTCGATGATCTTCTGCATGAGTATACTGTCCTTCCGGAGCTCTGAAGTCTCTTACGTCTAAAGTCAAGGCAATTACCTGCCGCATCTACTATAAGGCAAATCAAATGACCTGTCAATCTGTCCGGGCATCGGGGCACGGGCATCTGCGGAAATGGGAAGGAGAAGAGCCATATTCCGTTGAACTATTAACGGAAATGTGGTAAGATATAATTTTATATAAGAGAAACGTTTATCGGGAGGATAAGAAAATGGCTATGGAGAATTTTCAGTACCTGTTTGTCATTGGCAGGATCTTTGGTTTCTTTGCTTTTATCGCACTGCTAGTGGTAGTGGCGGTCGTGCTCATAAAGGCCAGGAGAAAGAGAAGGGAAAAAATGCACGAGCAGATACATGAGCTGTTCAACGGAAAGAATGACGGTTCCGGTCAGTGAGACAATGAGATGGTGATATGCAGAATAATGAAAAGAAGGGGATCCTATATCGTATAAAAGAGCTCCTCGGATTCTATACCAACCCGCCCTATGTGGAGGACAGGCTCAGGGAAGCTGATGTAAGGAGCGCGACCTGTCTTGCGGCGGTCGTGGCATTGATGGAAGTCGCCATGATCCTGCGCTTCATAAAGAAATACATGCTTTCGGGGATCATTCCATGGGAGCAGTTTTTCGAAAAAAGCGCGGGTTACTGGGAACTGTTTGCAGCCAGTGTCATCATTTTCGTATACAGCAGGCTTTATGTTAAAGGCAGGCTGAAACATACGGCCCGGTTCAGCCGGGTGGTACTTTTCCTGTACCTGAGCATGGGGATGTATTTCGGCGCGATCACGACCCTGAGCGATTTCCGAAAGGGGCGCATGATCACCTGTTTCCTGAGCATGATCATGTTCATCGCGATCATCTGTATCTGGAGACCCTTTATTTCCCTGCTGTTCACGCTTATCATAGGCGTGGGATTTGTTTACTATCTGAACGGAAATGCCACAGACATTTCCACCGGTCTTCCCATAGAGCTTTCCGAGGCTGATACCATCAATTACGCCACCTATCTGGTATCACTGGTGGTCCTGGAGCTGTCGGTATATTACCAGCGATACGGTGATGCCGTGAAGTCCTGGAAGCTTAAGAATGCGGCGGAAACGGATGAGACCACGGGGATCCCGAACATGCTCTGGCTCGGAGAGGTCACGGGACCGTTTATAGCCGAAAATATGAAGCAGGGCAGGAATACTTACTGCCTTGTTTTTGATGTACGGAATTTCAGGACCTATAACGGACGATTCGGCTATTCCGGAGGAGATAAGCTCCTGAAGGAGCTGGCCGGGATCATCGTTGACGAGTTCCGGGGTGACCTCTGCGCCAGGGAGTCGGTTGACCGTTTTGCGGTGATCACGGCGGCAGAGGATTATGAGGATAAGGCAATCCGAATCAGGAAGAAGCTTAAAGAGGCCAGGCCTGAGGAGCGCTACCTGGATCTGAAAACGGGAGTTTACCTGATCCACGATTCCTCAAGGGATGTGAGGCATGCAGTGGATCACTCGAGATACGCCATCAACCACATCAAGGACCGGGATGACCTGTTCATAAAAGAATATGACGATAAGCTCCGGAGTGAGTACAAACTCAGGAAGTACATCCTGAACCATGTGGACGATGCGGTTGAAAAGGGCTATATCAAGGTCTACTACCAGCCGGTCATAATTTCCGAAGACGGCAAGCTCTGCGGCTGTGAAGCGCTGGCCAGATGGATCGATCCCGACAGGGGCTTCCTTTCTCCCGGACAGTTCATACCGGTGCTTGAGGAAGGCCGTCAGATACACAAGCTGGACCGCTGTGTTTACGAGCTGGTGTGTAAGAATATCAGGGAATGCTTTGACAGCGGACTTCCTGCCCTGCCTACATCCATAAATTTCTCAAGGCTGGATTTCGAGCTTATGGATGCGGTGGGAGAACTGGAAAGGCTGGTGGAAAAGTATCAGGTGCCTAAGGAATACATCCATGTGGAGATCACCGAAAGCGCCCTTTCCGAGGATGTGGAGGGGCTTAAGGCTGCCATGGATGACCTGCATTCAAGAGGCTATGTGATATGGCTGGATGATTTTGGGTCCGGTTATTCGTCCATGAACGTTCTGAAGGATTTCCGCTTTGACCTGCTGAAGATAGATATGGAATTCATGCGCAACTTCAGCGGAAACGAAAGCGCCCACAAGATCGTGAAGAGCATTATCGATCTGGCTGACAGTCTGAATATGATGACTCTTACGGAAGGTGTTGAGACAGATGATGCCGTGGAATTCCTGAGGCAGGCGCACTGTGGCAGGATACAGGGCTACTACTACGGTAAACCCGTGCCCTATGAGGATCTGCTGAAGATGATAGATGAAGGAAAGCTGAAGCTCTGAGTATGATCGCTGCAAATGAGATCCTGAAAATATACGGCACAGGCTATGAAGCCATGACCAGGGCGCTTTTAGAGGAAGCAGCCCTGGATGAACTTATCGGTGACCGGAGACGCCGCATAGGCATAAAGCCCAATCTGGTGAGCCCCACTCCGGCGGAATACGGGGCCACTACCCATCCGGAGATCGTTGACGCCCTTATCTCCTATCTGTTGGAGAAGGGCTTTGAAGATATCACGGTCATGGAAGGTTCCTGGGTGGGCGACAGGACCTCTGATGCCTTCGAATACTGCGGCTATAACGCCATTTCTCGCAAATACCCCGTCATCAGGCTTTTCGACACCCAGAAAGACAGCTCCGTCCCCGTGGACTGCGGTGACGGCATAGTCTTAAACATCTGCCGTATCGTGAAAGATATCGATTTTCTGATCAATGTACCGGTGCTGAAGGGCCACTGCCAGACGAAGATGACCTGTGCGCTGAAGAATCTGAAGGGTCTTATCCCGAATTCAGAGAAACGCCGTTTTCATTCCATGGGGCTTCACCGCCCCATAGCATATCTGCAGAAGGCCATCCACCAGGATTTCGTGCTCGTGGATCATATCTGCGGTGATCTGGATTTTGAAGACGGGGGCAACCCCGTGGTAAGAAACTGCATCATGGCCGCAGTCGACCCGGTCCTTGCGGACTGCCTTGCCTGCAGGATAACGGGGCATGAGCTTGAAGAGGTGGGATACCTGGCTCTTGCCGCCTCAATGGGTATAGGGAGCACAGATCTCAGTCATGCCATGATCAGGGATCTGACGGAAGGCAGTGAGGGTTCGCCTTTTGCGGAGGCTAAGGAGGATCAGGGGCACAGGCGCATCCTGGATGTTTCCTATTCCACCGAGGAGGTGGAGTCCTGCAGCGCCTGCTATGCTTCCCTTACCGCAGCCCTTCTGAGGCTTAAGGACGAGGGGCTTCTGGATAAGCTAGATGAAAAGATATCCATCGGCCAGGGTTTCCGGGGAAAGACCGGAAAGCTTGGAGTCGGGATGTGTACGAAGGATTTTGAATTTTTTATCCCGGGCTGTCCACCGGACGAAGAGGCCATTTACAGAGGACTGGCGGAATATATCAGAAAAAATGAGGACAAAAAAAGGACAGGGGGCTGACCCCTGTCCTCTTCATTATCAGGCGGTTTTTCAGGCCTTTCCGTCGGAACCGAGAACGTACTTGATCTTGTGTGCGACCATATCCTTCACGGCCTGACGTGCGGGCTTCAGATACTGTCTGGGATCAAAGTGATCGGGATGCTCTGCAAAGTACTTGCGGATGTTACCGGTCATGGCCAGACGGATATCGGAGTCGATGTTGATCTTGCAGACAGCAAGCTCAGCTGCACGGCGGAGCTGCTCCTCGGGGATACCTACTGCATCAGGCATATTGCCGCCGTAGGTGTTGACCATCTTAACGAACTCCTGGGGAACTGAAGAAGATCCGTGGAGAACGATGGGGAAGCCGGGCAGTCTCTTGATGCACTCCTCGAGCACGTCGAAACGCAGGGGAGGGGGAACAAGGATACCGTCTGCGTTTCTGGTGCACTGTGCAGCGGTGAACTTGTAAGCGCCGTGGGAAGTTCCTATAGCGATGGCAAGAGAGTCGCAGCCGGTCCTGGAAACGAACTCCTCAACCTCTTCGGGACGGGTGTAAGCTTCCTTGCCGGATTCTACAACGACTTCATCCTCGATGCCGGCAAGAGTACCGAGCTCAGCCTCTACGACTACGCCGTGCGCATGAGCATACTCAACAACCTGCTTTGTAAGCGCGATGTTGTCCTCAAAGCTCTTGGAAGAAGCGTCGATCATAACGGAGGTGAAACCGCCGTCGATGCAGTCCTTGCAGAGCTCAAAGGTATCGCCGTGATCCAGGTGAAGTGCGATGGGGATATCGGGATGCTCGATAACAGCAGCCTCCACAAGCTTTACAAGATAGGTGTGGTTGGCGTATGCTCTCGCGCCCTTGGAAACCTGAAGGATAACGGGGCTCTTCAGCTCATCGGCTGCCTCGGTGATACCCTGAACGATCTCCATGTTGTTCACGTTGAATGCGCCTACTGCATATCCGCCGCTGTAGGCCTTATCGAACATCTCTTTTGTTGAAACAAGTGCCATTTTGATATTCTTCCTTTCTTTTAGATTATTTTGAGCAGTTAGCTACGTATTACTATATAACCAGAAGGCCGTGAACGCAAGTATTTTTTTCTGATTGTTCAATCACAGAGGCAAATATGATATAATGAGGCGATTTTGTACAGGGAGCGAAATTATGGAACAAAGGGTATTGAGGAGGAAAGCCATAGAATCCTACCTCCGGTATGCTTACCTCGGGGGAGGGATGACTTTTACGGACGATACGGTAAAGCTGCCCCCCAAACCGGTGTTTTCCGTTAAGGAAGGAAGGACGAGGGAGGAATACCGGCGGGAGCTGGATCACATACTGGACAGTATGCTCGCGGAGGAGAGAGAGCATTCGGATTCGGCATTCCTGTCATCGGGAGTGGATTCGTCACTGCTGGCCTTCGGGATAAAGGCAAAAAAGACTTTTTCGGTGGTCTACGATGATCCGGATTTTGATGAATCGGTATATGCAAGAAAAAACGCGGCAATGATCGGAAGCGAGCATCATGAAGTAAAGATCGGGCCGGCAGACTATTTCGGCACGGTGTCGGAAGCGCTGAAGATGCGTGGACTTCCCACCGGGGACGCATCCTACATCGCACTGTATATCGCGGCCCGGGAGACTGCAAAGTATACGGATACTGTCTGTTCCGGGGAAGGTCCGGACGAGATGTTCTGCGGATATCACTGTTACAGAAAGTATCTTGAAACACGGGATCCGGACCTGTGGCTTAAGCTCAATATAATATTGGGAACCGACGATGAAGAACTTAGGGAGCTTTATAAGGAATACGAAGACCCTTTCCTGAAGATGAATGCCTTCGATCACAGCTGGTGGATGTACGGCAATATCCTTCCCAATGTGGAGAAGGCGGCCGAAGCGGCAGGTATCGATATACGGACGCCGTATATGCGCCGGGATCTTATGGACTTCGCCCTTTCGCTTCCCAGGGAATATAAAGTAAACCCGAATGAAGGTAAGGTGCTTTTCAGGGAATCAGCGGAGCGGTATGTCGGGAAGGAGACCGCCCATATGGAAAAGAAGGGCTTTCCCGTTCCGGTCAGGAAATGGATGAAGTCCGAGCCCTGGAAAACGCAGATACTGGATACGATGTATGACAGCAGGACGGCGGAGATACTCGGGATAGAGGATCCCGGTGAGATCGCCGCGGTCTTTTATGAAAAAGGGGATGATACGATATGGAAACGGATATGGGAGATGTTTGCGTTTATGAAATGGTATGATGCCACGGGAGAGCTTTGAGTAATGAAAACGAAGGATGTCACGGCAGATCCTCAGGCGTACCGCAACTGGAGACAGGCCGATAAACGCTACAATCAGGAAGAGGCATGGCCGGCATCGCTCTTTCCGGAGGCAAAGTTTCATATCTTCCGGGAATGCGGATGCCTGATCACTTCACTTGCGATAATGCTCCGGCATTTCGGGATCGAAAAAGAAGGGGATGAGGAGCTGTTCAACCCGTGGATACTGAACGAAAGGCTTATCAGGGCAGGTGCTTTTGATCCTGCGGGGAATCTGATACTCAGTGATCTGAATAAGCTGTACCCCATAGAGTATATCGGCAGCACCGCATATACGGAGGAGGGGCTTAAAAAGGCCGTCGCGTCCGGCGAGCCCTTTCTTATCACGGTCCCGGGAATAAGAGGTGAGCATCATTTCATCGTTCCGGATCATATGGAGGGAGATGATCTTGCTACCATAGACTGTGCGTGGGAAAAGGAGTATCTCAGCCAGTTTGATACGATATGCGAGCTCCGTTTGTTCATGGGGAGAACCGGATGAAGTATTTCCTTGCGGTAATGATCCTGGCGCTGCTGCCTGTTACCGGCATCGTCGTATATGCTCATATGCTGATGCATAAAAGACCTTTTCTGAAGTTTTACGGATACCTGAAAGCTGTTGTAAATCCGGAAAAAGGGGAGTATAATGAATTATGTTAACCTGATGATATTCAGGGAAGGGTCTGTACGGATCCTGAGTCCAACAAAGAGGAGGAAAGTATAATGAAGAAGTACGTAGCAGAGTTTTTAGACACCTTCATACTGGTGTTCACAGGCTGCGGCACCGCGATGCTCGTAGGCTGTGATGCCGCAAACGGCAGCGGCTATCTGCTCACTGCCCTGGCCTTCGGCCTTGCCATCGTTGCTATGGCGTACGGCCTCGGAAATATCTCCGGCGGTCATGTGAACCCGGCGGTATCCCTGGCAGTGTTCATCAACGGCGGCATGAACGGCACCGACCTGGCAGGCTATATCGTGGCGCAGGTGCTGGGCGCAACGGCAGGCTCGGGAGTGCTGGCAGGCATCTTCAGCCTGAGCGGCCTTACGGATATGACCGGAGGCTTAGGCTGCAACGGGTGTCCCGCGGCATCCTCATCACCGCTCCTGGCGGCTATCCTGGTGGAGATCATCACCACCTGCATCTTTATCGTGACCATACTGGGAGTTACATCAAAGAACCAGACCCACGGTTCCTTCGGCGGACTGGTCATCGGTCTTACACTGGTGGCGCTGCACATCGTCTCCATAGGCATAACCGGTACCTCTGTTAACCCCGCCAGATCCCTGGGTCCCGCTATCATAGCGGCTATCGGCGGAAATACAAAGGGCATATCAGATGTGCTGGCTTTCATAATCGGACCTTTCTTCGGAGCAGCCATAGGAGCATTCCTGTACAGATGGCTGGAGACAGCTGACGCATCCCAGGCGGGTAAGTCGAAGAAGAAGTAAGATAACGGCTGTGAAAAGCATCAGGCAGGCATTTGGTCCGGTTAATTAGGGACGGGTACACTAGATATCCTTACAGAAAGAAAACGCCTCCGGGTTTTGGCCCGGAAGCGTTTTTTAGTTACTGTAAGATCATTGCGGTCTGGTTTATTTTACATTAACGGTGATGGTGATGGTCTTGCCGTTGACCTTTGCGGTGAGCTTTGCAGTGCCGGCTGCTCTCGCAGTGACCTGCCCGTACTGGTCCACAAAGACGACCGCGGGCTTGTTGCTCTTGAAGAGCACCTGCTGGTCCACGCTTTCGTCAAGCACGATCTGGGTATCATCACCCTTTGTCATATCCAGCGTATACTTGTTGGTTCCCCTGGCAGCGGTGATGCCTGTGCCGCTGAGGGTAATATCCTCGACATAAACATCTACCGTGTATTCGGGGGTATTTCCGACTGCGGTCAGGGTAACGGAGCCCTTGGTCTTTCCGGTGATCTTTTTATTATTGATGTCCACAAAGCCTTCCGCATCTGGCTTCCAGTTGGGCTTGTTCAGACCCTTGATGCTTATGCTCTTGTGAGCGTCCTTTGTCAGGTGGAGCGTACGGTTAAGCGCGGGAGTATCCTCGGTCACCTTGACCGTGCAGGTATAAGCGCTGCCGTTGATATAGGCAGTAACCTTGGCGCTGCCCTTGGAGTGAGGAGTGACAAAACCGGTCTGATCCACTGTAGCCACATCGGGAGCGGCGCTGTGCCAGAATACATCCAGTGTACCGCAGTCCTTAAGCTCTATCTGCTGGCCGGCTTTTCCCGTATCCAGTTTGAGGCTCTTAGTGATGACAGGCTTGCATACGGTGATGCTGATGGTCCTCTCACCCTTCACTATCTTAGCGGTACCTGCCTTCTTTGCCTTGAAGTTTCCGTTCTTCTTATTGACGCTGACAAATCTCTTGCTGGTCTTATCGCCTGCCGCAAATTCCCAGCCGGCTCCGATATTGAACTTCTGTCCCTGTACGAGATAAAGCTCAGTGCAGGTATCCAGATCCTCGGGAACGGGATCCAGAGGAGAATGTACAGGTGTTCCGGCTGGAACGGTAACGGTGCTCGTGGCATCGCATCTTGTACAGTGCAGTACCTTCACGCCATCGGTAAAGGGTGTGGGCGCCAGGGTTATGACACCCTCATCCCAGTCATGGCCGAGGGCGGGGATGATAAGCTCATCCTCCTCCACTTCCGTGGTGCCTTCGGGATCGGAGTAAAGCTTTCCGCAGACGCTGCATATGTAATATTTCCGGTTGCCGCTGTTCAGGCAGTCTGCTGAGACGGCGGCTCTTTCCTCGAGGGTGCATACGGTATGGGGAGGCGTCAGGGTGACTGTTACCTTGTAAGCGGTATAGTTGGTGGATTCTCCTACGGGGAGCTCCAGGACTACTTCGTCAATGCCGAGCACCGCCTTGGTGCTGAGCTTAAGATCCGTACCGTCGATGACAGGAGCGGAGCTCAGCTGGTCTTCACCCGACAGGACGTTTACGGTTCCGGTGTAGGCGGCATCTTCCCTGAGATACCACTTCATTTTTATGGCTTCGTTGTCCATGCCGGCCTTGAGCTCATATGCAACGCTTTCATCTGCAGGAGTCTCTTTGCCGATGTTTACGGTCACACCTGTAAGAGTAAGATCCAGGCTGTAATTTGCGGCATCCGTGCCGGTCAGGGTCAGGAAGGGATTAAGGCTTACAGGCTTATCGGATCCGGCATTTTCATCCGGCATTACGCCGTAAAGCTCCTCGGGATCGAGGCTCACATCATCACCTTCGACCTTGCCCGCAAGCTGGACATTCTCAAGCTCCACAGCGTTATCCCCGGTGTATGTACGGTCCTTTGCGGTGGCTGTTACGGTGACGGTCTTCGGCAGGATGCTGAATTCCGCTGTGCCCTTCCAGGTATCTTCGTCTGTTGTCTCGGTTACGGTGACATAGTAGCTTCCTGCCTTTGAGGGAGCTGTTTCCGAAGGACCGTAGCTCTCGCCGTTTGCCAGTGTTCCTCCGTAAACCGTATCAACAGTGCCGGAATGTCCCGTCCAGGTGGGTGTTTTGGCTTCTTCGCCGTAGACCCAGTCATCAAGCAGAAGATCGTCAATGTTTTTGGCTGTGGACCTGATGCTTACGGTTGTCGCTATATCACCTTTGCTGTCAACTATCGTGACGTGATCGCTGTTAACGCTGGATTTACTGCCGCCTTCAGGGGTAACGATCCCGGCAATGCTTTCATCGCATATGATATCCATGGCATAGATGGCATAGTTTGTGCCTGTGGCTGCAAGGCGGCCGCCCTGGAGTTCGACTTTGCCGTACTTGCACTGGATACCGTTCCCTTCTCCGCTGAAATCTGCAGCGGCATTCTTTATTGTGAGGCCGG
This sequence comes from Lachnospiraceae bacterium, assembly GCA_017518185.1. Lineage (GTDB taxonomy): Bacteria > Bacillota > Clostridia > Lachnospirales > Lachnospiraceae > NK4A136. The sequence continues at coordinate 5,587 of JAFWWB010000032.1, read as the reverse complement.
CACCGAGATCCAGGCAGTGTGCAGCGGAGGATTCCGCCAGGATGGTGGTCCCGTCACCTTCAATGACAAGCTCTGTACCTTCTCCGGTACGTATGACATTATCTTTGGATTGTAGGAAGAACTTTCCTTCCAGGGTAAGATCAGCGTTATTACCGGCCAGGATGCATATGTCCTCGCTGTCTTTTGTATTCAGCGTAACGGTCCCGTCCGTGTTTCTGATCCGCAGGGGCACTCCGGTGAAGATCGCTGCAGTACGCCCGCCTGCGGTATGGGCTCCCTTTATCCCGCTTACCTTATTCAGCAGGAGAGTGCCTGTCGCGGGATCATAGCTTGCGGATGCACCCTCACCGGTGACCGCTGAGGAGAGATCCTTGCAGTTTTTGGAGTCGATACGCGTGCTCCCGAGCCATATATCATAAGGAATACCCTCCTTGATGTATACCTTGGAGGCTATGTTATCATCGCTGTCAAGTATGGTGTTATAGATGCCGCCTGTCACGCCGGTCTTTCCACCGTCAGGGGTGACAACATAAGAGCCGCTGACGGTGATGGGTTTATTGATGGTCAGGACCGCGATGCCGTCGGTGGCACCCTTTGCATTGATATCAGCTGTTCCGCAGATATTTATTTCGCCGTTGCTGCTCATGCCGATATAGCTGCTGTTTCCATATGTCTCAAGATCTGCGGCTGATATCTTCAGGGAAGCGCCGGATGCGACATCTATGCCTCCCTCCGAGAAAACGCCGATCGATCTCTCGTCTTTATCGCTGGCACCTGTGTCGGCGTAAAGGGAACCGGACCTTATGCTGATCTTTCCGTCTGCGTCAACGGCTATATTGCTGCCTGCCCGGTCTATGCCGGCGGTGCTGCTGACATCGGCTCCTTTTATGATAAGATCGCCGAGCGTCCTGATACCGGCACAGGTGGAATTACCCGAGGTGTCCATGGTATCGCCCAGATTAAAACCTCCGTTGGTATTTATCTCTACCTTGCCGGTTTTGAGAAAGAGTTTTCCTTTTGCCGGGGCGGCAACGCCGATGGTAAGATCCTTGCCGCAGTAAATGCCGGCCCCGCCGGCGGTGCTGTCGGAACGGCTTATTACCAGTTTACAGTCACTGCTGTGTGTCAGGTTGGTCAGGTTGAGGTTTCCGGCAACATAGATCCCGTAAAACGCTTTGTCGGGATTCCCTGTCATTTCTATGGAACAGTTTCCGTTCATGGAAATGGTAAGGTCGCCGGTGCATCTGATACCGTAATCCTGCGGCGTCAGCATTCCCTGGCCGTTTATCAGGGTTGTATTGGTAAGGGAAAAACCGTTCAGCATAAGGACACCGTCTTCATAAGCCCATTTGTTGTTGATATCCCTGTCGCCGTTTTTTACCTTGAGACCATTGATATAGAGAGTGGAAAAGACGACTATGGGCTTAAGATCCCCTATTTTCCCGAGTCCGTCGGCTTCCGCTTCCTCCGTATCCTCGGGGAGCTCTTCATCTCCGGCAGTGACCTCCTCTTCGTAAGCTTCGGCCTCTTCCTCAGCTTCTACGGCTTCCTCGGCTTCTTCAGCCTCATAGGCCTCAGCCTCATCTTCGGTTTCGTCTTCGGCGGCTGCGTCTTCCTCTGTTTCTTCAGCCACATCTTCCGTCTCGTCTCCGGCAGCGATGAACTCCGTATCATCGTCACCTGCGGCATAGACGGCAAGACTTGTTCCGCCAAGCTCGCCGGCCAGCAGGAACAGGGTCAGCAGCCATGCGGAAACCCGTTGCAGCGTCTTCATGTTCTTCCTTTTCATTGCTTTCTCCTTTCTGCATCTTTCCGGCATTTTCCTGAGAAAATGGCCATTATCCATACTATTATAATACCTCTTGCCGTATCTGTCACCACCGGACTTCATTCTGCCAGACCCTTCGGGACGTAGGCCCTGATCCTGATCCCTTCCTCCGCATACTCCTCTTCGAGGATGCTGCCGTATCTGTGTATGGAGGAGATCAGCTTTGCCTCGGAATAGGGTATGACTCTTTCGATATATATGCGTTCTTTTTTGATGGTATCCTCAATGAGTTCCAGAAGCTGGCCGGTGTTGAAGCCCGTCTTTGCCGAGATCCTGACGCTCCTGTCCGCGTTCAGGTCATAAAGCCTTTCTTCGCCGGTCAGAAGATCCGTCTTGTTAAAGGCCGTTATCACGGGCTTTCCCTTTATGTCCAGCTCCTTAAGCGTATCATACACAACCTGCATATGCATATCCAGGGAAGGATCCGAGGCATCGGTCACATGCAGTATCATGTCCGCGTACTTAGCTTCTTCAAGGGTGCTCCTGAAAGCGTCGATAAGCTGATGGGGAAGCTTGTTTATGAAGCCGACGGTGTCGGTGAAGAGCACCTCCTGGCCGCCCTTCATGATGCAGGTGCGGGTGGTAGGGTCAAGAGTCGCGAAGAGCTTATCCTCCGAAAGGACCTCCGAAGAAGTAAGATGATTCAGCAGGGTTGATTTGCCGGCATTGGTATAGCCTACTATCGCCACTACCGGTATCATATTGCCCAGGCGCTTCTTTCTGGTGGTCATACGGACACGCTTCATGTCCGCTATCTCGGACGAAAGCCTCGATATCCTTTTTCCTATGACACGTCTGTCCGTTTCCAGCTTTGTCTCGCCGGGGCCTCTCGTTCCTATGCCGCCGCCCAGCCGTGACATGGCCCTGCCGGCGCCCGTAAGGCGGCTGACCCGGTATTTTAGCTGTGCCATTTCCACCTGGAGCTTACCTTCCCTGGTGTGGGCGTGGGCAGCAAATATATCAAGTATGAGCATGGTCCTGTCGATGACCTTTGCATCCAGAAGGTCAGACAGATTCTTCATCTGCGCAGGAGACAGCTCATCATCACAGAGTATGCCGTCTGCTTCGCAGAATTCCATTTCCATCTTCAGTTCCATTACCTTGCCGCTGCCTATATAGGTAGAGGGATCCGGATGGGGAAGCTTCTGCTTAAGCCTTCCCGCCGTGATCCCCTCTGCCGTATCAAGAAGCTCCGAAAGCTCGCCCAGCGATGCTTCCGAAGCCTCTTCATCATCAGAATATACAGCTACAAGTATAAATCGTTCTCCTGATCGTTCGTTCATTTATCACTTTCTGTGTTTTACCACTCGCTTTCAGGCTCCGCACCCTCACGCTCCGCCATGGTACTTACCAGTTCCCTGAACTCCAGGCGGTATTCGTCGGAAAGCCTGATGCTGTCCAGTTCGCTGAGTATGTGGCCGTAGCTTGCATCGCCCTTGTACTGGCTGTCGCGGAGGAGAAGTGAGAACTCTGCCACTGCTGCCGCGAAGCGGAAATCGTCGCCTGTGTTCTCGGTATAGCGGTCGCCGCCGATAGGATACTCAAGAAGGTTGGAACTGTCTTCTCCGGGCTTCTTGTAACGGATGGAGAGGGTCAGCCATTCGCCGCTGTTCATTGCCTCTTCGGTAAGGGCGCTGCTCTGGTACCTGAGGCCGGAGGAGGCATCATCGTCTGCCCCTGCGGGAACCAGCTCGTAAAGTGCGGTCACGCTGTGGCCTGCGCCGATCTCGCCGGCATCCTTGGTGTCGTCTTCGAAGTCTTCTGCGTTGAGCCTGCGGTTTTCATAACCGAGAAGGCGGTATTCGGAAACATATGCGGGGTTGAACTCTATCTGCAGCTTCACATCATCGGCTACGGTCACCATGTTGGCTCCGAGCTCTTCGACAAGGACCTTGTTCGCTTCTTTGATGTTGTCGATATAAGCGTAGTTGCCGTTTCCGTCATCGGCAAGGGTCTGCATGCGGGAGTCGCTGTAGTTGCCCATTCCGAAGCCCAGGACCGAAAGGTACACGCCGCCTTTCTTCTCTTCCTGGATCAGCTCGCTCATGGCGCTCTGGCTGGAGATACCGACATTCCAGTCACCGTCGGAAGCGAGGATCACGCGGTTGTTGCCGCCCTTGATGAAGTTCTTCTCCGCAAGGTCGTAAGCCATCTTAAGGGCTTCGCCGCCGTTGGTGGAGCCGCCTGCGGACAGGCCGTTGAGCGCATCCTTGATCTTTTCCTTATCGCTGCAGGGTACGCCGTCGATGATTATATCATTTCCGCTGGCATAAGTCACGATGGAGACCTTATCTTTTTCACCCAGCTGGTCCACCATGAGGCAGAAGGAACGCTGCAGCAGCGGGAGCTTGTTGTCGTCATACATGGAGCCGCTCACATCTATAAGGAAGACTATGTTTGAATCCGGGGCATCCGAAAGATCGATGGCTTCGGTGGCCAGACCGAGATGAAGGAGCAGATGCTCTTTATTCCAGGGGCAGGCGGAGATCTTTGCGTTCACGCCGAAGGGTTCTCCGTCCTTGGGCCCGTTATAGGTATAACTGAAGTAGTTGAGCATTTCTTCCGTACGGACCGCGCCTGCGGGGATGTCAGAAGCATAATATCCGCTCTCTATCATGCGCCGGAGGTTGGAGTAGGAAGCCGTATCCACATCAGCCGAAAAGGTGGACAGGGGGCTGGTCTGCACGCTTGCAAAGCCGGCTTCGTTTATGCTGTCATATTCTTCCGTGTTGAACTCGGCTTCGCTTTCATAATCATTGTAATCCTCATAGTAATCGCCGGGATCTGCGTAAACGGCTCCGTCGGCGACATCCGCCATGGCTTCGGTGGCGTAGCTTGCGCCTTTAACCCTTTCGGCCTCGCCTGTTGCAATGTCCTGGGGGGCGGTCAGATTTCCTTCCGAACTCTCTCCGCATCCGGTAAGCGCTCCGAAGCAGAGTATGGTGCTCATTGACGCTGCAAATATCCTTCTTACTATATCCTTTCTCATAATCTTTCTCCCTTCTTTACTTTCTCCCTGCCTTTCCCAAAAGGCGTTTTGCATCTGTGCTTTGTGATACGGAGGAGCGGGGAGGGATTTATGGGAAGACCGCAAAAAAAGCGAAAAACTTTACAAATGCCCTTAAAGAAGATAAACTTATCCCCATTATATTCGAAAGGCGGGATATGAACCGGTGAAAAAGCGTGTTTTTATAACGACGATCCTTATTGCTGCTTTTATGCTGATCTGCGGCTGCGGAGCCGGAGACAGTATCGAAGGGAAATGGGTGCTCACGGCTGAGGAGCTGGGCGACGGGACCAAAATGAATGCAAAGGACCTGGAAGAGAACGGCATAGCCGAAACCTATGAGATAAGCGGCGACAAAGTAAAGTATACCTGTGATGTAGAACTGCTGGGCAAGCCCATAGACATAGATTTCGTCCTGGAGGATAACGGGGACGGAAGCTATGACTTTAAGCTGGAATCCGGCCTGGTCTTTGTCGAAGGGGCCAGGGTAAAAGGCAATACCATGACCTACGAGACGGGCGAAGGAAACGACCGCTCAAAGATGATCTTCAAAAGGCAGAAATAAGGGAATTGCCGGCATGTACAATATTCTTGACTAATCGGGTGCTTTTTGATATAGTACCTGACTTTCGGGGTTAAGATGAAAAAGTAGTGCTAAGCCATAGGCTAAAACCTATGACTTAGCATTTTTTGAATGTCGCTGTTAGTAAGAAAATATGATGTTATGGGCAACATAGTTTTTGACGCAAGAT
>JAFWWB010000031.1 GCA_017518185.1 Lachnospiraceae bacterium | reverse complement strand
CCCGTCCCGCAACCCAGTAATGCTGGGCCAGTGTATTGGCATCATTTCCCAGAACAGCTACTACATCCGGATAACTCTGCGCATAAAACACCGGATCAAATACCGTCCCGTCAGGCAGCGTGACCAATGATGATGTCACCGCAGTGGAAGACTGTGCATAAGGAAGCCGTCCTTCCGCCTTACCGAAGAGCAGATAATGCTGGTATAATACTGCCTCGTCAGTTCCCAAAGCAGCTGCCACATCAGGATACGTAGCAGCATAAAACGCCGCATCAAATACATTTCCGTCAGCCATTGTCCCTGGTGCTGCCTGTACCGTCATAGTACAGCATACGATCGCCAGTAAAACCGTTAATGTGCCTGTAATCTTTCTCATTTTGTCCTCCTTCTCCTGTTTGATATTACATGGAAAACAATAACAGCAGTATCGCAATCCTTATTATATCGCAAAACCGGCGCTTCTGACAAGGCTGCCCTGTGATTTATGCCTTATGTCCGCCTATCTGGTCGTTGCGTTCAATGGCTGTGGCGCCGGCCTTAAGATCTGTGCCCTTTAAGATGGCGTTCTTTCCGAAACGCTTCTTTATCTCCAGGGCTGCGGTCTGCAGGGCCCTGTCCTTCTTCATAAGTTCAGACATTTCCTGCTTACGTCTCTCCTCTTCCCCGTCAAAGCTTGAAAAATCCATCTGCACAGGTCCATGGCTTATCTCCCCTTCCATGCTCTCATCCATGAGCCTCGCCGCCGCAATGCTGATACGGCGTATCGTGAGCAGCGGATCCGTGATCCTTTCATACAGGGCTGCGGTCTCCTCACGGATAAGCCTGACCGAGGAGGTCCTCACCGGAAGATTGACCGAACCGTGGGCATGCTCCGGAACCTGCCTTCCGTAACGGTCGGTGCCCGTCTTATGCCTCTTCTCCACATCCTGCCGGTTCATGCTCTCCACGTCGTAGTTAATGGTCAGCACTATCTGATCCGTCACCATTTTCTTTTCCAGCAGCTGCATGGACAGCTCCTCCGCCATCTCACGCACCACTATGCCGGCCTCACCGTGTTCATAGGGTCTCTGAAGCACCTGGCCTGTGCTTATGCTGCTGCTTTCCGGGATAAAGGAGTGGATATACTCCATGGTACAGGGCTCTGCACCCCAGGCATGGTCTATGAGCAGTTCCGCGTTCACCCCAAAGTCCTTATAAAGCTGGTCTTCATAATTCTCGGAATACCTTGCCACATCCCCCATGGTATATAGTCCCAGGTGCTCAAGGCGCTTCGCTATGCCGCGGCCAACACGCCAGAAATCCGTCAGTGGCCTGTGGCTCCAGAGCTTTTCGCGATAGCTCCTCTCATCCAGCTCTGCAATGCGCACGCCGTCCTTATCAGCCGGCATCTTTTTGGCCTCTATGTCCATGGCGGTAGTGTCAAGTCTGACACTACTTTTTTGTTTCTAAATCCTTTATTTTCGGGAGGTTCAAATAAAATGAGCATTGACCTCCCTTTTTGGTATAATGTCAACGACCAAGAAGACACCCCAGAAAGGAGCCAATGCTCAT
>JAFWWB010000030.1 GCA_017518185.1 Lachnospiraceae bacterium | reverse complement strand
TTTGGCTGTGAATAGTAACAGTGGGGAGAAGGCGTCAGGTCAATTATTTGCTCTCTTTCTTTTGAGTTCTTTTTTTATGAAGTAACGCCATCATTGACCTGCCTGCTTCTATTATCTTAAGCTCTTTATTACAATCTAACTTGTCTATATATCTTTTAGTTGAGCACTCGCCTAAACAAATTGGCAATATAGGACAATCTTTACAATCTTCTATTATTCTATCTGAGTCCCAAAATGTGCCTTTTTTATCTATTCTGTCATTAATGCTTTTAATATTATCAACTATGTATTGCTCTTGACCTATAAGGTGTTCACATATATAAATCTCACCTGATGGTCCAATTACATAGTAGTTTGGATTTCGTGCTTCACAACCGCTTGCTCGTTTTATACCAGTGCTTTTATTCTTTAAATTAATGTATTGTTCTGCTGATATATTATTATAACTATCTATTTTATTTGTATTTAAAGGTGATACTGGGCTATATGTAATTTGACTTTTTATCTTATAGTCCTGTCTAAGCATTCTGTATAATTCCTTTGAATCATTTTTACTATCTTCTGATATATTTATATGGATTTGTATTTTTAACAAGTCTTCACAGTCCTTAATGTTTTTAACAACTGTATAAAAATCTTCTTCCTTGCATTGCTTTAATTTAGCATAAGTTGATGCTAAACCATCTATTGGAATTACTACATTATCTGTTACGCCCAAGTCCTTTAATTCTGATGCTAACTCTCTTGTCAATAATCTTCCATTTGTGTACATTCTTGCACTATAATTTATATTATTGCTTTTGAGTTCTTTTGAAATGTGTCTTATAATTGGTACATTTAATAATGGTTCTCCACCAAACCATTTTATACGTAGATTGTTTTTGAATGGATGCTCATCATATCTTCTCTTAATGAATGATAATATTTCATCTGCTGTTTCTTTTGTCATGTGTTCTGTATTACATAAATGGTCTTTTTCAAAACAATATAAGCATCTATAGTTACAAGCAAGTGTTGTAAATATTGCTAAGTCCATAAAATCTGCTTTTTCCCAATTTAATTTTATATCATCTTTTAGCCTTTGAATTTCATCAATGTCTGATGGTACAAAAAATCCAGCTTTAATATAATCGTCAGGTATATCAGACTCATGTAGTGGTACTTTTTTAGTCAGTTTACTAAGTTCTGAAAATTTGTCTTTTGATAAAACTCTGTATTTTAATGAATAGGTGTTGTACACCATTGTTCCAACTGTTGGCATTGGTACTAGCATGTTAAATCTGCTGACTTTGTAGGTTCTCATGACTTACCCGACTCCTGTTTGCTGCATATATGGGCATCTTTATGACTTGAATTATAGACATAGAAATCGGGTGAGTCAATCTTTGACCGCATTATACTAAGGGATCGGTGACATATTTGAGCGTACTGATATCAAAATATCCCCGGATCCGCTATCACGGAAATTAATTATATTTACGCCGGCGGCGATGATAGGGAAAGTATAGGTAACGTATTCTGCCCCATATATTTCACATGCACGGTGCCAAAAAGCAAAAACATCCCGGTTCATATTATCATGAATATCAGCAAGAAACATATACCCTACTTTGCTGATCGTAATTTTCGGATCTTATTGAATTTTGCTTTTTCATGTAGCACCTCCTAAAAACATGGTTTTATGAGGGCAATTTTGACGAAAAAAAGGGAGGTTACGTTGAAAAAAAGGGAATTTTGATGTATTATGATGGTAAATAAGCTTGCAAAGGGCTTATGAATAGGAGCGGGAGGAAAGATGCAAACAGTTGATGAAGTGCGCTTTTCAAAAGAAGCAAGGAATTTTCTAAAAAAAGCTGATGCCAAACTTAAAAGTCAGATAAAAGAAGGAATTGAAGGACTTAAAACCATACCTTCAACGGGTAACATCAAACCGATGGAGGGTTATAAAGATGGAAGGATGCGTCTTCGGATAGGAAAATATCGTGTGATTTACAGATATGAGAATAGCAGTCTGTTGGTTCTATATATTATTGATATCGGAGCCAGAGGCGATATCTACAAGTAAAGGAGGGCAATAATCATGTCAGCGTTAACAACACAGACGATAAATTTAGTTCAGATGCTGCCGGAAGATGAGCTTGTTACAATAAATTCCCTACTTAAAATGTTGGTACGTTCGTGGGATCCGGATTTTACGAAGCTGACCGAGGAAGAAAGAAGACAGCTTGAACAAATAGAGCAGGAAATGGATAATGGTGAGTATTATTCAGAGGATGATGTCTGGGATTAGCATGTATCAAAATATCCCGACCAACTCGTTTTTTCTTTCTACCGCTGTACAAACCTCACATCCAGGTCTACTTCCCCGGATATGCCGTCAACCCTGCCCTTTTCCGAATACTGCCAGTACTCAAAGGCGTATGGTGTCTGGGGGACGGGCTCGTAATCTGCGTACCAGAAGGGATACTGCTGCAGCTGTCCCATATCAAAAAGCTCCGCTTCCCAGACCATATTGCTGTAGATCATGGGCTCGTAACCGGCTGAGCGCATCTCCTCACAGAAAGCTATGGTATTCTTTGTAAACTGCTCCCCGCTCACATTGTCGGTTCTGGCTTCATCATCCCGGATAAGCTCCGGATCGTATACCACCGGCAGCTCGATATCAATGCCTTCCAGCAGTCCTTCCACAAACTGCGCTTCTTCTATCGCCTCCTCTTCATTTACAGCCTGGGCAAAGAAATACACGCCCACCTCGAGTCCTGCGGCATGGGCACCTTCTATATTCTGCCTGAACCTTTCGTCCTCCTTAAGCTGTCCGCTGCTCCCGTAGCCCCGGAAACCTACGCGCACTATCACAAAATCTATACCCGCTGCCTTTACTCTGTCCCAGTCTATATCCTTCTGAAAGCGTGAGACATCTATGCCTCTCTGTATCCCGTATCTCTCATCTCCGTCGTAGAAGATACCGTTCTCATCGTTTCTGAGACATTCCCAGTCATACTGTACAGCCAAAAGGCCTTCGGTCACTGTGAACTCGTGCCACTCCTCATGTGCATCAACAAAGCGCATATCCCGGGATACCGTAAGCCCTTCGGTTCCGGATTCCCCGGTATCAGCCTCCTCCCGCTGTGTATCTTCGGGCATATTATCTTCAGACAGCCCATCTTCATGCCCGGTATCCTCCTGCCCGGGATCTTCCTCTGCCCCTGCGATCTCTATCCCCGGCATATCAACTGCCGCCACAGGTGCCTTCTCTGAATCTCCCTCTGTTCCGCTCACACCGCTCCCGCCGTCTTTTGCAGCCTCCGTTACTACCGCTTCACTTTCCGGCGATATCCCTGTCTCAGCGCAGGCCGACAGCATCAAAAGCGGCAATAACGCGATAAAAATCTTTTCCCTTCCCATAGCCAAGATCTCTCAGTTCTCCTCTCACGATCTTATACAGAACTAAAATACCGCCCGCACGCTGTTTTTGACAGGTGCAGGCGGCACAGCTGTTACAGATCAGATGTTATATCCTTATACCCTGAAGTAGCTGATATTTGACTTCAGCTCTTCTGCAAGTCCCTGAAGCTTTCCTGCGGACTCGCTTATGATAGTGAAGGTTGCGTTCAGCTCCTCCATGGAAGCATTGGTCTCCTCGGTAGATGCCGCATTCTCCTCAGAGATCGCGGACAGGTCGGAGATGATCTCCATAAGTCCGTTCTTCGCATCATTGAGTGAACTGACCTGCTTCGAGATCGTCGAAGATGTATTCTTAACGCTGGCCACATTGCCGGACATGGACTCCATGTTGCTCTTTGTGGAATCAAGCTGCTCAGCCTGCACGCTGAAGCTCTCATTCAGCTTCTCCAGTACGCTCACGGAAGATGCGGAATCTGCCAGAAGCTTCTCAACGATGGATTTGATCTTGTCGGCACTGTCGCTGGACTGGTCTGCCAGCTGGCGGATCTCATCCGCGACCACTGCAAAGCCGCGGCCCGCATCACCTGCACGAGCTGCCTCGATGGAAGCATTCAATGAGAGCAGGTTGGTCTGGGTGGCTATATCGGTGATAGCCTGGGTAAATTCGGAAATGGATTTTGCCGAATCATTGGTGGAATTGATGGTATCGCCTATATCCTTGACAGAGGCGGTAACCTCCTCGCTCTGGCGGATCAGCTTATCGAGAGCGTTCATGGCCTTGTCGCAGGCTTCCTTCATCTCCTCTGCGTAACGGTCCATCTCGCTTACGGCGCCGGAGATATTCTCGATGTTCTTTCCGATCTCATCGGTATCGGAGACTGCATTCTCAACGCTCTCAGCCTGTGACACAGCACCCTTGGAGATCTCGGTAACGGCATCAGTAACCTGCTCGGATGCCTGGGATGACTGGGATGCGCTGTCTGCCAGATCGGTACTGGTAGCGGTGACCTCTTCGGACATATCACGGCTCTGGCTCATGATATCCCTCAGCTTTGCGGTCAGCTGCTTTGCGCTCCTGGTTATATGGCCTATATCGTCCCTGCCTATCTGGGAATCATCGGGAAAGCTCAATGTCAGGTTCCCCATTGCCAGTTCATCCAGATTCTCGGTGACATTCTTGATACCGAGACGTATGCCCCTGATAACAAGTACCACTATAACAGTAAGGACGACCATAAGTATGCCGAAGAATGCGGCTATACCGATCACCTTGCCCTGGATCTCCTTTATGATCACCTTATGTTCTTCCACAGCCCAGGCTTCGGTGATCTCCTGCATGTTGTTCAGGGAGTTTCTTGCTTCGGAAAAAGTATCGTGAAAAGCTTCCCAGTCACCGCTGTTGCTTTCAAGATCAAACGAGCTCTCCCATGCCTTCATATCCTTTTCAAAGGTTCCGACCTCCTGTGAAAAGCTTGTTCCGTCAGCGGATTTTACATCATTGTAAAGCTCATCATTGGCCCTTGCCGCATCCGCCGCCATCCGGACATTGTCATAGACCTGCTGTTTGTTTGAGGTATAATCGTCAAGAGCTCCGGGCAGCTGGGTCACAGCGAACTCGGGAGGAGCTGAGGTAAAACCGTTAGCAAAATCATAGTACTGCATAGCGCCCTTCATCGACTGGTAGAAATCACGGTCAGCGTTGATAAGGCTGCTGTTAACTGTATAAAGGGTATCATAGTAGATGTCAGTCATCTCCTCTTCAACTCCGCTTATCTCGACTGCCATAAAAATGACAGAAAAGAGAAGAGAAAAAGCAAGAGGCAGGGTAATGATAAGAAGCTTACCACGCACACTGATATTGTCCAGCCATTTCATATACACGTTTCCTCCTTGAAAAATGAATTGATTTGTTTATTTTATCACAGACAGCCCTGCCGGTCAATCGAAAAACGTGCGCATGAAGGAGATCCGTAAAGATCTCCACCGGCAAAATAATTGTAGGATCTGCATCCTCCGCGGCAGCGCTCTCCGTATTCACAGCCCCTGCAGCCTCCTGTAAGCATATCCGTACTGAAATTCCTGTTGTAGGAAAAGGCCCCGGGATCGTTCCATATCTCCGCCAGGGAACGTTCCCTCAGATTTCCCTCTATGAAGCTGTCGTCATAAAGCGCTTCACAGCCGCGCACATTACCGACGCTGTCTATACCCAGACCGCTTATTCCCGCACTGCAGCCGCCATAATAGGACTTCCCCGTCACATTTCCTCTCAGCAGCCCCTCCTCCTCCGTATAGTATCCTATGTTATCGGCTACGCCCAGGGCAAAGGCGCATTTCCACCTGTGCTCATATACAAAGCCTATGACGCTCCGGAAATCGAAACGGCTGTCAAATACGCCTTCCCCCGCATTTCCCATGGGTGAACAGGCCTGGAGCTGCCAGGCAAATATATCTTTTGTCTTAAGGATCCCGAACAGTTCCTCAAGACATTTTACATTTGTTCCGTTAAGAGTGGTGATCACCGACACCGGTATCCCGAATTCACTGAGCAGATCTATGGCTTTCAGCGCCGCATCAAAGCTGCCCTTCTGACGGTACAGGTCATGCACTTCCCTGTTCCCGTCGATGGAGACTGCCACGCTCTCAGCCCCCATGCGTTTGATGGCTGCAGCCTGTTCCTCTCCGAGCAGGAGTCCGTTGGTTATGATGCAGGTGCTGATCCCCTTTGATATGAGACTTTCGGCTATAACGGCCCAGTCCGGCCGCATGAAGACCTCTCCTCCTATGAGGGAGACCCTGCGGCAGCCGAGCTCCGAGAGCTGCTCCGAGACCTCCAGACACTCCTTTGTGTCCAACTCGCCCTCCCTGGCCTTTCCCGCCCGGGAACCGCAGTGGCTGCAGGAAAAACAGCAGGCAAGGGTTATCTCCCACACACACTGCCTAAGCCGGTAGTATCCTGTTTCCGCCATTATCCTTTCCCTCCGGCCCGCCGTCTTTCTTTAGGGGCTGTCCGCAATCCCTGCAGAATTTATGCTCTTTCAGGTTTCTCGCCCCGCAGGAACCACAGTCTGTGTAGCGTTTCACACCCCCCAGAGGAGACCCGCAGTCCGTGCAGAACTTATTGTCTGCATTCTCCTTTCCGCATTTTTCGCAGTAACAGTATATCCCCTCATGCTTAAGCCTTTGACCGGGCATACCGATCCCGATCCCCGGCCCCGGATTGTAAAACTGCGGGCCCGCATATACGGCCATCATCTGGGGCATTGGGCCCGCATAAGCCATCATCATCGACATCCCGGGGTTCTTCATCTGTTCGGGGCCCGCGTAAACAAAGCCCATCTGCGCCGGTCCTCCGTATACCTCTCCCATGGGAGGCGGGGACACGGGTCTTCCGTCTTCTTCCGTCTTTTTCTTTATATCTTCATCATCCATAAGTGATCCCTCCCTAAAGGTAATATATCATACAGGATACCCGTATACAATGATGGCTTTATTGAGACAGCCCGGCCGCTTACCGACACATAACCAACATCAGGATAAAGGGGGGCTGATACGCCCCCCTCACATTTTTACATAAACCCGATCCGCCTTACACTTCTGTCCTGCTGTTCTCCGTCCCAGACAAAATCTGCCGCGGCCAGTGCTGATATCCTCTCTTTGGAAATGCGCCTGCTCCCCTCCTCCGAAAGCCTCAGCGCCTGGTGCATCATTGCACGCTCCAGCATGTTCCGTACAAAGCGCCCGTTCCCCGAATGCTCCATAGCACAGGCTTTCTCAAATATCTCAAGGCAGCGGCTCCCGGCATCCTTTTCCAGATGATAACGCTGCTCGGAGAGCATCTTCTCCAGGATAAGCAGCATTTCCTCCGGCCCGTAATCCGGGAAATCAAGATGAAAGGCTATACGGCTCCTCATCCCCTCATTTCTTGCAAGAAATTCTTCCATGGGCTTAGGGTAGCCCGCAAATATGACTATCACCTTCTCCCGCTGGTTCTCCATCTCCTGTACTATGGTGTTTATGGCCTCATCCCCGAAGCTGTGGCTGTTGTCCAGAAGGGAATAGGCCTCGTCTATGAAGAGCACACCGCCCCGTGCTTCCCTGAATTTTGCCTTTACGGTCTTAGCCGTCCAGCCAACATACTTACCCACCAGGTCGCCGCGTCCGCACTCCACGAAATTCCCGTTTTCTATCACTCCGTCCTCACTGAGCACCTCAGCGATAAGTCTTGCCACCGTGGTCTTTGCGCTGCCCGGATTACCGGTAAAGACCATATGCCTGGAAAGCGCCGTGCCTGATGAGATACCGGCTCTCTCCCTGGCCTTCTGAAGTCTGTAAAAGGCTCTTATCTCATCCACCGTCTTTTTTATCTCCCGGAGGCCAATCATCTTCTGGAGCTCCTGATAGGCGTCTTCCTTTTTATGGCGCCTCCTCTTCCTTTCTCTCTTAAGCTCCTTATAGGCCGGGTAGAGTTCTTCCCTAAGCACCTTCCTGCTCCATTTTTCAATAGCCCTGTGTACATCCGAGGGGTTATAGGACTTCTTTTTCTCCAGATAACCGTAGGCCAGCTCTCTGTCCAGCTTTGCAAAGCGGGTGGCATCCGCAAGCCTGTCAAGATAAGCCCTGGCCTCTGCAGCATTGCCGCGGCCTTCGCGTATCCTTACAAACTCCATGAATTCCTGCACCCTTGCGGCAAATTCTTTTGAAAAGCCGGGATTTTCAAGATTCTCCACCAGTATGAAGAGTGTTTTCCCGTGGTGAAGCTCCCAGCGTTTCTCAAGATATTTCATCACCCTCTCGAAATCAGAGGCATAACTGGATTCCGGCTCCTCATTGCCGCTCATCTCGAATACCAGTACCGAGCCCGCACTGTTGTCAAAAAGCGCGTTCATATAGCGGTTACCGGAAAGCCCGGAATCCATGCAGTTCACCGTGCTGATGCGTCTTCCGGGTATGCGTCCCCTTGAATAAAGGGCCTGTACAAGAAGCCTTGCCATATCCATAGCCGACTCCAGCCCCTCTGCCACAAGATGGTAATGTACCGGAAAGCCGTAAAACTCATCACAGGCATTCTTCTCCGAATAGATCCTGTCCAGTTCATCCTTAAAGCTTTCATCCGCCATGAGTCCTTCGGCCCGTCTGAATGCCTCCTCCTTCGTAAGCGGCTCTTCCGGTATGATCTCCTCACTCAGCTCATAGCAGCCATCGTTATATATGTCATATTCAATATTGCGGCGTGTCCTGTAGCACATTTCGAATATATTCCTGTTATCAGCCGCCCGTCTGTGTTCATGAACCTCAGCCACCGTGATCTCCCTGGTCTCACCGGGGCTGAACTCCTCTCCCTCCAGCTCCTTTTCGAAAAGCCTGCACAGCCTCTCCGGAAACGAGGGATCAGGGTTTTTATCGCTGTCCAGACCGTAGTCCACAGAGATAATGTCCATCTCCGCCTGCCAGATCAGTGCCATATCAGGCCCATCCTCCAGATGCTTTAAACGTGAGTTTAAATACTTTACCTTCCTGTACTGTTCCTTCTCCTCCTCCTCACTGTTGATCCTACAGCCTCTTCTCAGTATCTCCGTCTCATAAAAAAGCATGTGCCATACCTCCTTTCAGCTTCTGAAAAGAATATAGCACATGCAGATCCCGCACAGCGTCATTATGATGTCATTTGCTCAGAGCAGCCCCATCACTACCTTAACATTGTCCCTGTCCATCTGTTTATAATCCACCGTTCTGCCGGTTACCGCATTCTCCCGTTCCGACAGTTCATCCAGCTCGTCCCAGCCCACCAGGCAGGCATGCCGGCGGTCTTTCGCATTCTTTGATATCCTTATCCTCTCGGCAGAGCCGCTCCGCTCCTGTTTCTTATACTCTTCAGCCCGCTCGTCCCATTCCTCCCGGCTCATGCAGGCATATTCCATCGAAAAATGGAAGGCATTCCATCTCAGATGCTCCGTCCTGGCCATTATCTCCAGCTTGCCTTCGGACACCTCTTCCTTTTTGGTGGCATGAAGCCTCTTAAGATATGAGGAAAGGAAGTCCGCGCTGGCCCGGCAGCTCATATGGCTGAAATAGTCCGCCTCCAGCCACTGCTCTGCAGGAGAGCCGGCCGGATCGTTGTAATGATGGTTCAGCTGCATCGCCAGCTCATCCATGGTCCCGCCGTAGAGTATGTCGGCATCGTGGAGGCTGAAGCACTCGCTCTCATCCCTGCCCTGATAACAGACCACATTTCCCGATGAACACTGGTACACCGGAAGGCTTACTCCCTCACGTATAAGGGTATACATGATATCATCGGCGATCTCTCTGCCCTTAAGGAGATTTCCCACCGCTATCACGATATAACTGAGCTTTCCTGCATACTCCTTCAGGTATTCGCAGAACTCCCTGCTGCTCCCGCCTTTATCATAGAAATGTATCTCATATTCATTCAGCATAGCGGCATAGCGCATCCTGAAGAAACCGTCTATCTTGCTGTAATTCGGATCAAAGACATCCGCAGAAAAATGACTGCCTTCGAACTGGCCGTTGGCTACCGCTTTCTTGAGGAACTCCTGTCCCATACGGCCGAAGCCCACTATCAGGATGCGGGTATCTCCCTCAGCCTTTCCGTTCTCGTCGAAGCTGACGGCATCACAGATGGGATGCTTCTGGAGCAGCAGCCTTGCGGTAAGCTCGGAAACATCAAAGGTCTTTACATCCCCGTAACCGTAATGATCCTTTCCCGCCTGAAGTGCGGCGCCGTGTCTTTCCTCGCGGCCCAGCAATATGAGCGAAGTCAGTGTGGTCTTAAAATCCGCCTGCCGGAGAAGCCGCTGGAAACGCAGCGCGTAATTGTAGTTCCCGTCTTCGTCCTCGGAGATCACACAGAGCTCCAGTTTTCTCCTTCTCCCGGAAATATGGAGCCTCTTCAGCATGCTCATATCCGGTTTTATGGCACCCTCATCGGAAAAGAGCAGCGCTCCCATCTTGCTGATCTCCGACTCCTGAAGAAGATCCGCCCTGCCCGCGAAGACCACTGAACAATCCCTGTTCTGCACGGTCTGCCTTCCATAGGCCAGGGAGCTGTCGGTTATCCCGTAGATGAGCACCACATCCTTAAGTCCCAGCTTTGCCTTGCGAATCTCCCGCACCACTCCCTTGCCAAGCGCCAGGATAGCCGCGCTGGCCATGGAGTAATAAGCCAGGAAATGCACTATCCAGAAGACCGAAATACCCGCTGCATAGGATATCCCTGTCTGGTTCAGTACCTTTGAGAATTCCGCTTCATTATTGACACCGACAAACATCCTTCCCACATCCACAAGGGTACGCAGGACTGCCACCGAAAGCTCCAAAATCCCTTCATGATCATAGGAATAGCAGAAACCGTAGAGTATGATGCCGCCTACAGAGGCCAGGAGAAAAGAAACACCGAGAAGCTTTTCCCTTATATCCTTCTCAAGTGCAAAGTATACGACCAGGGCAAAGAAGACCGCAGTCGCGATCAGCGTTACCATCAGATCCGCAGTCAGTGTGTCTCCCATAACAGCTCAGCCTCCCCCAATATCTCCCAGGCGGAATCATCCAGCGCCTGTTCTTCAGGCGTCAGTTCCTCATAGGGCACGATGAGCCTGTGATGCCTCAGCTCATTATCACGCACTTCAGCATAACTCCAGTTGTTCATGATATGGAAACGCATCCAGCGCCTGTGCTCCAGCCGTCTGCAGTCTTCTTTTTCTTCCGCCGTTAAGGCTCTGTACTTTTCATAAGCCTTCCTGCAGGCCTCTCCGGTGACTGCCTCAGGCCTTTCCTCAGGCAGTAGGATACGCAGTTTGGTAAAGATATGGTCAGCCGCGGCGATATTGGACTGCCTGTGGAATTCCGAAAGCTCCTCCCAGGCGCAGCCGCCTCCGGTCTTGCTGCAGTAAAAGCTGTTCATCATCTTTGCCGTACGGTTGAGCCCCTCCTGCATGACGTTTTCCCGGTCAAGTATCTTCGCATCGCCGCCGAAGCTTCCCGCCCTGCTGTCTTCAAGATTTCCGTAAATATATACCTTCCCTTTTACCGGGAAATAACGGAAGAGTTCCTCCATCCGTAGAAGGTTCTCATGCTCATCATCCCCGCAGAATATGATACGGTGTGCCTTAAGAAGGAGCTCCGGCGAATGATTCCAGGACTCATCATGGAAAAAGATGCTGTCCTCCGAAGAAGAAAACTCATCTATCCCGAGCATCCCCGAAAGACCGTAATGATCCAGCTTAAATCTTTCCCAGTCACCGAAGAGATGGTACTCCATCCTTCTCTCTCCGGGAAAGATATTTGTCAACAGCCCGCGTTCCAACAGTCTTTCTGCCATCTCCCCGCTGCCTGCAAGAACAAATATGTTCTCAGCTTCCTCCGCCGGGTAACTGAACCAGTAGCTCCTTGCCGTGTTATCGGGACGGTCGAAGAGCACCAGGTTAGCAGGCAGCTTTTCCGGACGGTGTTTTGTCTCGCAGTATATACGTGCCGTGGGCTTAAGCTCCTCCTTAAGAAGCCCCAGTCCCTCCTCATAGTTCTTCCAGCCGTCGGGACGCATCAGAAAAATATGGCAGTCCCTTGAACTCTCCTGCCTCCGGAGCAGGGCCCTGATGGGCAGCTCTGTGATCACGGTATGCCGGATCCGCAGCGGAAGCTCCTCTTCTCCCGCTTTACCGCAAAAGATAAAAGCAGCCTCCGGATCCTCCGCAGCAAGCCGCCCTGCAAGAAAAACCGTATGCTCATTGCATTCGGAGAAAACGTACCACACAAGATCACGGCAGCTCCAAAGACGCAGACGGGGCAGCAGGCTTCCGAATACCGCCGCCACGGTGAGTCCCAGCAGAAAGGTGAGTATGCCGGCGCTGGAGATCATCATCACGGCGCCTATCACCTTTCCGGCTCCCGTCACAGGCGTTACGTCTCCATAGCCCACGGTGGTCAGGGTAGCCAGCACATACCAGAGGGCATCGCCTATGCCGTGTATAGCCGATACATCCCCTGCCTGCGACTCGACCGCATAAAGCAGCACTATCATCAGCGCATAGAAAGAAAGTATCGCAAATATCAGTTTTCCCAGGTTGTTACGCAGTTTATTCATTGCTCTTGAAAAAAGATCTTTTTTGTGTTATAATCCGTGTTTGTACGCCGGCGTGTCGGAATGGCAGACGAGGCAGACTCAAAATCTGTTGCGGGTAACCGCGTGCGGGTTCAAGTCCCGCTGCCGGCAGCATAAAAACGGGGCAGATCCCCGTTTTTTTCTTACTGTTTTTTCTGCTCCGCAGCCGCGGCCAGCTCGGCCATGGCAAAACGTGTCAGCCGTTCGTCCCATATGCAGTATGCCGGGGCTGTTTCGTGCACCAGCTCATCGGAGCAGTAGATCGCGGGAAGTGTTCCCTTCTCATCCTTCAGATAGGCATTTATCTCCACGTACCCGAAGCCTCTCTCTGCTGCCCCCTGCTTAAGAAGGGAATTCAGCACATCCACTCCGTAATTTGACAGAGCACCTTTACAGGCATTACCGTACACCGGTGTCATGCTTATGAGCTTTATCTCCGTTCCGGGTGACGCAGCCCTTATCCTGTCCGCCAGAATGAACACCCTCCTGGAGGCCGTAAAGGAGTCGCTGCAGACAAGGTCGTTGGCCCCGAAGAACAGGAATACCCTCTTCGGTTTAAGCTCCGCTATGCTCTTCCATACCGGCTGCTTCTGTCCACGGAAAGCCGGATGCAGCTCATCAACCTCTTTAAGGGCGTGTATGCAGGAATAACCCACGGATGCCAGCACCACCGATGAAGCGGGAACAGCATCCCTGAAGGAGTTCAGGTGGTATTTGTAGCCCATCATCACCGAGTCGCCTACAAAGACGGAGCCGGCGAAATAGTCCTTCAGCGCTTCTTCACCGATCTCCAGCTCTGCCATGAGCTTCTCAAGCTCCTGCTCAGGTACCATCCCGGACATGATAAGCTCCTCTGCCGTAAGCTCCTCTCCCGGCTTCTGGGCATGCCGTCCCTCATCCTTACCGAAAAGCTTATAGTGGCTGTAGAGCACCTGTGCATCGGTGGAGCCCATGAAAGCCGCCACCTCCGGATACTGCTGTGCGTAATACTCCGCATCAAAGACCTCTCCGTCCGGCATAAGCTCCGGTGCGGCCTGGACCCTCATGACTGAGAGGGATACGCAGGATGCCGCAAGAGCGGCTAGGCACAGCCAATTCTTCTTCATCAGAATAATGCCTCCATCTCATCATATATCTCGGAGAGACGCTGGTCCGAAAGATCACATTCGTTGAGTATGGTATATCTGTCGGCTCTCGTAGCTGCAGCCCCCTGCCAGGCTTTCGTGAATATCTCTTTGGTCACTCCGTTGGCCGAAGGCTTCACGGGTATGCCGTACTGCTTTATCACCGTACTCACCTTCTTGGTCTTCCTCCCCTGGAACACACAGGCGGGATAGCTTCCCATAGCCGTTGCGATACCGTGTGGTACGCACACCTGCTCCGAGAAGTTTTCCTCCAGACAGTGGCAGAAAAGATGCTCGGAACCGGAGCTGGGTCTGGAATGTCCCGCTATCTCCATGGCAAGTCCCCCCATGACAAGCGCACGGGTCAGTCTCAGGATGAAGTCCCTGCTCTTTAGCTCTTCATTCTCGCTGTAGAGCACCGAGTCAAAGGCCATGCGGGAGATCATGTAGGCAAAGTCATCTACCGGATCCCCGTTCTTTTCCCCTGCCAGCTTCCAGTCATAAAGTGCGGTGTACTTCGAAACGGTATCACCTATGCCCGCCAGCAGCTGTCTGTCGGGGGCTCCCTTTACTACATTGACATCCACAAGTATGGCATCGGGTATGGTGCAGCGGAAGCTCTTCCTGGCCTTGCCCACGGTCCCCAGCACCGCCACAGGTGAAGCCAGTGAATCGTTGGAAAGCGTGGTAGGCAGGGATATGAGCTGTGATTTCGACACGAAGGCTGCAAACTTGGCCAGATCCAGCACCGTTCCCCCTCCGAAGCCGATGACCAGTGTCACCTCGTTCATGGTTATATACTTCGCCAGTGCCACGGCACTGTCGTAATCAGCCTTTTGTATGAGATAGAGCTCGCTCTTGGGGAAATCCTTCATTATCTCCTCAAGTCTTTTTGAGAAGATCCCCTTAAGATTCTCTTCAGTGACCACGATGGTCTTTCTCCTGTAAAGCTTGGGGAACACATCGCTCATAGCTCCCGGAATGTCATCAAATACTCCCTCCTCCACTATAAGGTGATAGGGCAAACGGAACCGGTTCATCTTTTCACTCCTCCATCTTTATGATATACTGTACTTATTATGGAAAACAACGTTTTTAAAAACGCTCTTTCTAACTTTACCTTTGATATGGCAGCCCGTGGCTCCATAAGGCATCTCTGCGACCTTGGACTGTCGGTAGACGAGATACGTGAAAAGCTCTCCTTCCCCGTCCCCGCAGAACAGATAAGAGCAGAGATAAATGCCTACAAAAAGGAGCTCTCCGACAGCGAAAGCTCCGGCTACGATTATATTAAGACCACGGACGAATACGGCCGCAGCTCCTTTATCCGGGTTCCCCGAACCTGAATACGGTACCGTTCAGGGCAAGCTCAGCCCTGCATTTCTTCACTGCCTTTGACTCATCTTCAAAGGCATGGTCTTTTCCGCTGTCATTGCGGAGCCTCACGTTCACATCCCCGTCGAAAACCTCCAGGCTCCCCACTCCGCTGACCGGGCCGTAGGCATATACGTTCTTTCCCGTACCGGCAAAATGATATGCCACATTATCTATGATAACGTCGGCGCTTCCTTCCACGCTCCCTGCGCCGCTGCCGGCATCAGCCCTGATATCGGTATTGACCCCCATATCCTTGAAATATACCCTGCTGTTCCCTTTTACGCTGCCTGCCGCAACCACATTCTTACCGTTTAAGAAGCAGTGCATGAATACGCTCTGTATATCAAGATCCGCATTGCCGCTGTATGAACCTATGCCGCAGGCCTCTCCGCAGGAAATGGCCATATCTATCTCACAGTCATGTATCTTCATCGTCACATCGGAATTGATGCTGCCTATGCCAACCCCGCTTCCGCCGTTGAGCTGCACAACATACCTTCCCCTGTGTATCTCTATATCCGTACTGCCGCCGGCCCCTATGGCCACGCCGCCGCTTCCGAAGGCATCTATGAGTATGCCGCCGTCCTGGTAGAAGGATATCTTACCGGAATTCCCCTTGGCGCAGCCTATGGCGCAGTAATCGCCCCTGTTCATCTGTATGGTCAAGTCACCCTCGCCCTGGATCACAAGTTCCGCTCCCTCGGGCACATGGATACCGCCGTCGTTCAGTATATTCTCTCCCTCGAGGACCAGCGTGAGCTTCGCCCCGGGCGAAAGCTCGATAAGCGGCTTATGCCGCCTGCCGCTCAAATGTACCTTTTCCAGAGTGATCTGGCCGTCAAAATCACCGGCGACCTCGATAAAGAGATCCGCAGGCTGTCCGGGGGATCCGCTTATGGTGAAATCCTTGAAGGCATGGGCTCCTCCCGTACAGAGTATGCCGCTGTATCCCTCTTTCACCAGGGTGGAAACGCGCACACGGCCACTCCTGCCTGCTTCGAACATACGGCAGCCGGCACCGTCCTCGCGCTGCTTCTGATAGCGCTTTATCTCTTCTATTATATCTTCATTGATATGGGAAATGACCTCCGGCAAAGGCCTGCCGGTATAATACCCCTGTATCAGATCACAGCCCAGGATGATGACGGTCTGCAGCTCCTCGCTGTTCTCAACGCCCTCAGCCAGCACCTTGATATTGTTGTCATGTGAAAAACCTACGATTTCCCTGACAAAATGCTGCTTCTGGGGACTGTCCTGTATGCCTGAAAGGAGGGATCTGTCCACCTTGACATAATCCGGCATGTACCTCAGAAGATTTGTCACGTTTGAAAAACCTGTCCCGTAATCGTCTACGGCAGTACCCACTCCCATCCTTGAGAAGCGGAGCTTCATATCACTGAGCTCGTTATCGTTAAGCTCCGCCTGCTCGGTAAGCTCCACCACTGCCTGACCGCCCCTCTTTGTGAGCAGTGATTCTATCTTCAGATAATCATGCTGGTCGAGTCTGGTACCCGGTATACTGTTGATGAACACGTGGCGGCCGGCGAAGGCTTCCTCTTCCTCCTCCACCTGGGTCAGCACGTTTATGAATGTAGCCTTCTCAACGTCCGCAAGACGCTTCAGCTCTGTCGCATATTTTATTATCTGCAGCGGTGAGATCTTCATCTCGCTCTTTGCGCGCATCAGCGCCTCGAAGGCGTATATGCTTCCGTCAACAGCACTTACTATGGGCTGGTAGAAATAGGACAGCCTGTTCTCATCCAGTATCCTTCCCACCTCTTCCATGCTGCGGCGTTCCTCGTCGCTCACGTCAGCTCCGCTCTCTGCCAGCGTCCTGTCCTCCGCTTCGAGAAGGGTACGTCTTAAGCATTCCAGCCCGCGCATGATAGCTCTTACCCACCAGAGATAGGTATCGTCATACCCTCTGGGATCGGAGCCGTAGCTCACCGCTGCATAGCCGAGGCAGATGGACTCAAAGAAAAGGGGCGTGAAGAAATAAGCCTTCGGCTTTCCTTCTGTCTCATGAAGCTCCGGCAGTATGAGCGAGGTATCGAAACAGTTCTGGGTGCTTATACTGTCCTCGCGTTCAAAATCCTCGTAAGCCGCCAGCGCTTTAAGTGTACGTTCGGTATAGCCTGTACCGGACATACGTCCCTCCGTAAGGGCTGCCGGCGTCATCCAAAGCTCCGACAGACAGAGATGGAACTCCCTGAAACCGTTTATCTGATAAAGATAACTGTATACTACATCAAGAAAACTCTTGAGATTATGCTGGATCATAAGATCGTCATAAAGCATGTTCTGAAGCGAGAACAGTCCGGTAAGGGATTTTTCCGTCTGCCATCTGTCCCTGAGGAGTACATCGTCGGCATGTACCATCTCCGAACAGCCGCAGCTGCGACCGATAAAGACATCCGGTTTAGTCTCATGTTCAGTGATCCCCCCGCCGTTTATCATGCTGATTATGCTCTCGGCGGCATGTTCACCCGTGGATCTTGCCGGCATATACGCACTGCTTAAGGGTACGGGACTGTAACGCCCCTCCTCCGTACAGTCAAAGCCCACCACGGCCACTTCATCAGGGATGCTTATATCATTCTCGTGAAGCGCCTGGCAAACGCCTATGGCCATACAGTCGTTGGCACAGGCTATGGCGCGTGGAAGCCCGCTTTCCGATCTGAGCAGTTCCTTGACACATACCTCACCGCTGCTGTACCAGAAATCACCGTAAAACTCCCTGTCCTCCCTTACCTCCAGCCCATGGGCCCGCATGGAATCCTCATAGGCCTTCAGCCTCTGTATCGAGTGGGGGTGCCATCTTTTACCGGTGAGAAAAGCGATATCCGTATAGTGATGTACTTCTATGAGATGATCGATGAGCTTGCGCTGGGGTGTATATCCGTCCGTCCATACCGAAGGGAAGGATTCGCTGTCCAGATCCACCGCAAGCACGGGTTTCGTAAAGTTTTTTTTCAGTTCATTCTCTACGGCACTGAGAACGCCCGGAGACTGCATGGTATCCGAAAGTATGACCACTGCCTCGAAGAGCTCCGGATTGGCCAGACGGAAGATATTGGCATCTCCCCTCTCCCTGACGGTGGTATTCTGATACATGAAATGCATGGAAAAAACGCAGACATCAAAACCTTCAGAGAATGCCTTTTCAAAGAATCCCCTGATGAACCTGCTCTGATATTCGTCATCTGCCTTGCCCATGAGCAGGGCAATACGTTTTCTTTCACCCATACAGTTAGTAGTTTTACATGAAACACTACTTTTGTCAAGCGGATGTTATTGCGGTTTCCGCGTATTCATGCTATGCTATGATGTCCGCTTGAAGGGGTTGCGAAGCAACGCAGCAATCCCGGAGGCATCGAATAATTACTTAAGGAGGAACTATATATAATGAACGAAAATGATATCCTGGAGGAGGAAAGCCCTTCCCTCTCCGCCGAACCCGAGACCGCCTCTCCGGGAGAATATGTTCCCGATCAGGAGGCTGTAAAGAAAGGACGCAGCGTCCTGATCGCCGAGCTTCTCATAGCCGCCGTCGCCATCATCGTCATAGTGGCGTGCATTGTTATAAAGAAGAAGGAGACTCCCGCGGAACCCCCGGCCGCCGTCTCCGCTGACGGCGAAACGGTCGTAGACAATTCCGAACTCTTTGAGAACACGCCCGCCATACCTTCCGCGGACGAGTTCAATCCTACGGACACAGACTTTGAAAAGCTCCTCTCCGAGGGGGAAATGCTCAAGCTGGAATCCGAAGGCATAACCTTTTATGTAAGCAACTACAGGGACAACGCTTATCTCCGCTCCGAGGTCAGTGTGACGGACGAGGAGATCGAGAGCACCATCCGGACCCAGATCATAGAACCCTATGCGGAAGTAAAGGAAACCGACCGTACCGTAGCCCAGATGCACGACACCGTGGACATAAACTATGTCGGTACTCTGGACGGCGTGGCTTTTGACGGCGGCACTGGCAGCGATCCCGAGCTTATCATCGGCGAAAGTGCTTATATCCCCGGCTTCACTGAGGGCATAGTCGGCATGAAGGTCGGCGAGACAAAGGATGTGCCCGTTACCTTCCCGGAAAACTACTCCGAGGAGCTTGCCGGTAAGGATGCGGTCTTTACCATCACTCTCAACGCCATCAAAGGCGAAAAGACCTACCCCGAGCTTGATGACGAGCTCGCATCAAAGGCCTCCGGCGGAGAGATAACCACTGCGGAAGGTATACGAAAGGAATTCAGAAGACAGCTTCTTAACCAGGATCTGGGGGAATTCCTTCTGGGACGCTTCTATGTATCCGAACTCCCCGCCGAAGAGGTTACTTCCAATTATAATGAGCTTCTGGAGCGCTACAACGAGAGCTCGCAGATGAACGGAATGTCGGTCTCATCCATGTGCGAGACGTACGGCATAACCATGGACGACCTGAAGGGTGATATCATGCACTCTGCAGCAGAGAATGTCTACTACTCCCTCCTCTACCGTGCGATAGCTTCCGACCTGGGGATCACGATAACCGACGAGGACAGGGAAAAGATAAAGGAAGATTACGGATATGAAGGCTCTATGGAGGACTTCGTAAAAGAATTCGGCTCACTTACTATAGAAGATTACGCGATCCAGAACAGGATCTCCGAGTACTTCATGGATATACTTGAATAAAACCCGGAGAAAAAAAACAGGGAGATATCTCCCTGCCAGTCAGCCGTCAAAAAACTCCTGCCCGCCGGCAGGAGTTTTATTGTGTTCTGTATGAATTATTCAATGTAATCTGATTTGATGTAGGCTGTCGTTCCGTTGTATAGGATCTTGGTCCATTCAGGCCCCTTCTCAACCAGATCATATTGGGTTCCCGCAAAGGCCGTTCCCAGCTTCTCTCCGTTTACATCCGCCGTAGCCCTGATATTAGCCGTCTGGCTGACGGTAACCTTTCCCTGCACCGTGACTCCGGCGCCACCCTCATCGGTGGCATTCACCACCTTCAGGTAATCGGACTTGATATATCCGTTCTTTCCTTCGTATACGACCTTGGACCAGCCGTTATTGAGCTGCCCGAGGCAGGTAAGCCTGGTACCGGGTTCAACCTTTCCCAGCCTGTCCGCATTCTCGCTGTCGGAGGAGCGGACATTCACGTGATCCGTTGCCTCAACCGTGAATTCCACCGCATTTTCGGAAAGTCCGTTCTCCGCATCCCGCTTTGCCTGGGCTTCCTCTTCGGCTGCCGCCGCCAGTCTGACACCCACTCCGTCTTTGATGAGCTGGGTCAGGGTCGACATATATTCGTTGAACTCCGGATCGGAATCCAGGATCTCATGGTACTCGGTATCCACTCTGCGGAAGAGCTCCACCACATCCTCCTGTGAGGTGACTCCCCTTACATAATCCACAACACTCTCATCGAAAGCGCCGCTGTATACATACAGGGCCCCGTTCTGGTCCCTGCAGAGCACCAGGGTCTCAAGCGCAGGCACGCTCCTGTCCCAGTCCTTGAGCTTAAGGTTATAGGAAACATACACCATGTAGGAATCCTCGTAAGGACCCGGCTTGGTATAACAGCAGATATCGTCGTAGCTTTCGATGTATTCGCTCTTTGCCGCTGTCTTGGCTATCTCCAGGGCATCCGTATAGCTACGGAGGCTCTTGTAGGATTCTATATCATCAGCCTGCCTGGCTTCAAAATACTGTTTTACCAGGTTTACCACATCGCCTTCGGTCTCGGCCTTCAGTGGATCCGGCGGAATGGGAATGCCGCCTTCCGTAGGCGTGGCAGTCTCGGCAACATTGAGTGAGACCGCATCAGCGGATACCGCCGGCCTCTTCTTTCCGGCTATCTTTGCCGCCGCCAGCACTATCACCGCACAGAGCGCTGCGCACATCAGCGCAAACACCACAAAACGCCTGTTGGCGGAAAGCCAGCACCTGCTCCTTCCTCCCACTTCCTTCATGTAGGAAGCCATGGACGCATCATCCGCATCTATGTCATCCGGGATATACTCACCTTCACCATCATCGGGCATAAGGTATTCCACGTCCTCATCTTCGGGAACGGGTTCTTCATAACTCTCCGGCTCGGGCTCGTGATCCCTTCCTGTATAAACGGCATCCTGCGGCTCAGGCAGATCCCGTCCGGCCACCTCCGCCTCCTCAGGCTCCTGTACTTCCGTCTCATAATACACCGGCTCTTCTGCCGGCAGCTCCGACGGCCCCACTATGACGGCTTCTTCAGGCATCTGTGCTTCGGGCGCAAGATACTCCTCGGGTATCCTGGGCAGGATCTCCGTCCTATCATCATCCGGGGAAGCCTTCTGTTCCGTGTCTTCCTCTGTTTCCGGTTCACTCAAAGAAGCTACAGTCTCGTTTCCGGAAACTGCAGCCGCCTCTCCATTTCTGTTAAATTGTTTCTTTTTCTTTTTTTTACTCATAAAACACCAATATGCACCCGGCAGGGATCGAACCTGCATCAATGGCGTCGGAGGCCACCGGTCTATCCATTAGCCTACGGGTGCGCACCGTGTTATCTTATCATATCAGCTGTTTTTTGTCCAGTAGATTTATGTTAACGCAAAGCCCGCTGCACTGCGCTATGACAATATCTCCGGGGAGTCCGTCAAGCCCGGAGAAAGGTATGCTGCAGTTCCTAAACCGTCACTTCAAGCTCTTCCTCATCCAAAGAGATCTCATCGTCTTCATAGCCGGCCGCCCTGTCAGCACAGCTCATGATCTTCACCTGCCGTTCAGCGGGATCGTAGTAATACACCTCATCCGAAAGTACCTCTTCCGCCGCCACCTGGGTCTCGTTCACAGTGCGCACCATCTCACGGAGCTCCCTGACATCCATGGTACCGTCATCCGCCAGCAGTATCACTTCATGAATGGACGAGGGCAGTATAAATATGCCGCCTCCGGTACGTTCCGCAAAGCTTTCCAGTATATCGGGGTATAACAGCGCAGCAGCCCCGAAATATCTGCGGCTGTTGGTAAGTATGAACATGGGGATACCGGCATCATTTCCGCCCAGCGCGCAGTTCATCATGCCCTCCACCATTTCTTCCAGTTCGCTCTCATCCACCTGGTCCTTCATATTGCGCTTTACATCCTGGGTCAGTATCCCCCTCATAAGTTCCTCCATGGGCAGGATCTCTCCCGGGAGCAGGACCGGTGAATTCTTCCTGGCCAGCTCGCAGATATCCTCCATGTCTGCTCCCCACATCTCCATATGCTTCCGGTTTATCTGTATCGAGGCATTTCCGTAATCCACGTCTCCGAGTATGTAATAAAAGACGATGGCCAGATCAAGGAACGGGATATGGGGCACACTCTCAAGAAGCTCCCTGTTCTTTTCCGCGTTTATGAGCTTCATGACTATACGTCCCGAAGCGCTCTCAAATGATGTAAAAGAGCTGACGTCAAAGCCGCTTACCCTTCCCTTTTCCTCCAGCAGTCCCGTTATCTCACGCATGATGGAAGCAAAGGTCTCTCCTTCCTCGTATCTTTTATAATACTCCTCCAGATAAATAGTCGGTGTAACATCAACACCCTTCCGGTATACATATATGCCCGTGAGCATCACACCGTTGTTTTTTCTGATACCTTCCGTTCTTATCTCGGCTTCTTCTCCGGTATACTCCCTGAGAGCCGTCATAAGCTTATCCCTGAATCTTTCCATATTCATAGATCCTTCCTCCTGAATTTTAATACAAAAAAAGACAACACAGTTACCTGCATTGTCTTACATCTTCCTGTATGAAAGATCAGATGATCCGGCTTATACCCTGCTGAGATACTCGCCTGTTCTGGTGTCGATCTTGATCTTGTCACCCACCTCAACGAAGAGGGGAACAGACACCTGTGCACCGGTCTCTACAGTAGCGGGCTTGGATGCGCCGGTAGCCGTATCACCCTTGAAGCCGGGCTCGGTATCGGTAACGTCAAGCTCCACAAACAGAGGGGGCTCTATAGCGAAAACAGATCCGTTGTGGGAAAGGATCTTTACCATATCATTTTCCTTCACGAACTTGAGAGTATCGCCGATAGCATCGGAATTAAGAGCTATCTGCTCATAGTTCTCGGTATCCATGAAG
Organism: Lachnospiraceae bacterium; assembly: GCA_017518185.1. GTDB lineage: Bacteria > Bacillota > Clostridia > Lachnospirales > Lachnospiraceae > NK4A136. The sequence continues at coordinate 61,485 of JAFWWB010000030.1, read as the reverse complement.
TTGTAAAGATCGCCGTCCGAATACAGATACTGCATCTCTTTTCTGTCGATACGCGCCTGCGGGCACTTCTCGGTGGGTCTGAAGGTTCTCTCCACCACGCCGCCGTTCTTGATATCCTTAAGCTTGGTCCTTACGAAAGCGGCACCCTTTCCGGGCTTAACATGCTGAAATTCGATTATCTGGTATACGCTGTTATCCAGCTCAATAGTCATACCATTTCTGAAATCACCTGCAGAAATCATCTCTAACGTCCTCCTGATTTTTCAATGCGACAATACCCGTATACTATACATGATAGCCCGGAATATTTCAAGTGTTTTTTCAAGAAAAGGAACGGCCCTTAAGAGCCGTCCCTCATGTTTTCTTTCAAATCAGCCCGTTACTCCTGGGGGCAGTCCTTCATGGAGAAGGTATACCTTCCGGGATTCTTGGGATCCTTTCCGAGGCAGATGACCTTAACGTCATCTCCCACGCTCAGCACATCCTCCACCTTGTCGATGCGGCGGTTTGCTATACGTGAGATGTGCACCATGCCTTCCTTGCCGGGAGCGAACTCCACGAATGCGCCGAAGTCCTTGATGCTTACGACCTTGCCTGCGAAGACCTGGCCTTCCTCAAACTCGGTGACTATGGTCTCGATCATCTTGACAGCCTGATCCATAGCAGCGGGATCGGTGCCGCATACGCTGACGGCGCCGTCATCGGTGATGTCGATCTTAACGCCGGTGCGGGCGATGATCTCGTTGATGGTCTTGCCTCTCTGGCCAACAACATCGCCGATCTTCTCGGGATCGATGCTGATCTGGATGATCTTGGGAGCATACTCGTTAACGGTAGCTCTGGGCTCTGCGATAGCGGGCTTCATGCAGTTCTCCATGATGAAGAGTCTTGCATCGCGGCATCTTGCGATAGCGCCCTCAACGATGGGTCTGGTAAGACCGTGGATCTTTATATCCATCTGGATGGCAGTGATGCCGTCCACGGTACCGGTCACCTTGAAGTCCATATCGCCGAAGAAATCCTCCAGGCCCTGGATATCGGTAAGGAGCACGAAATCGTCATCGGTATCGCCGGTAACAAGGCCGCAGGAGATACCTGCCACCATCTTTTTGATAGGTACACCGGCTGCCATCAGTGACATACAGGATGCACAGGTGGACGCCATGGAGGTGGAACCGTTGGACTCAAAGGTCTCGCTGACTGTACGGATAGCGTAAGGGAAATCCTCCTCGCTGGGAAGTACCGGGAGCAGTGCTCTCTCTGCCAGGGCTCCGTGGCCTATCTCTCTTCTTCCGGGGCCGCGGCTGACCTTGGTCTCACCTACGGAATAGGAAGGGAAGTTGTAATGATGTATGTATCTCTTAAGCTTTACATTGTCATCCAGGCCGTCCACCTTCTGAGCCTCGGAAAGAGGCGCAAGTGTGGTAACGTTGCAGATCTGGGTCTGTCCTCTGGTGAACATTGCAGAACCGTGGACCCTGGGGATGATGTCCACCTCGGCTGCCAGCTTCCTTATCTGGGTAAGCTCTCTGCCGTCGGGACGCTTGTGATCCTTGAGGATCATCTTGCGCACGGTCTTCTTCTCATACTGGTAAAGGGCCTCGCCAAGGATGGCCAGCCACTCGTCGTTGCCCTCAAGGGCAGCCTCGAGCCTGTCTCTGATAGCGGAGATATTGGCCTCTCTCTTCTGCTTCTCGTCGGTGAATACAGCCACCTCCATCTCTGCGGGAGGCACCACTTCCTTCATCTTATCGAAGAGCTCCTGGGGTATAGCGCAGCTCTCATAGCTGTGCTTGGGCTTGCCCACCTCTGCCACCATGTCGTTGATCCAGGCGATTATCTTCTGGTTAACGTCATGCGCGGTGTAGATAGCCTCCAGCATCTTTGACTCGGGTATCTCGTTGGCGCCTGCCTCGATCATGATGACCTTCTGTGCAGTGGAAGCCACGGTAAGCTTAAGGTCACCTTCCTTCCACTGCTGCTGGGTAGGGTTCACGATGAGGTTGCCGTCGATCATGCCCATCTGGGTCATTGCGCAGGGGCCGTCGAAAGGTATGTCGGATATGCAGGTAGCGATCGCGCTTCCCAGCATTGCCACCAGCTCGGGACGGCAGTCGGGATCCACGCTCATCACCAGGTTGTCAAGGGTCACGTCATTGCGGTAATCCTTGGGGAAGAGAGGACGCATGGGTCTGTCTATGACACGGCTGGTGAGCACTGCATTCTCGCTAGCCTTACCCTCCCTCTTATTGAAGCCTCCGGGGATCTTTCCCACGGAATACATCTTCTCTTCATATTCAACGGACAGCGGGAAGAAATCTATGCCGTCCCTGGGCTTCTCGGATGCAGTAGCAGTGGAGAGCACCGTAGTGTCCCCGTAATGCATGAATGCCGCACCGTTTGCCTGGGCAGATACCCTTCCGATGTCCACGGAAAGCGTACGCCCTCCGATCTCAATGCTGTAAGTTTTGTACATGTTGCCTCTCTTTCCTGGCTTTAGCCAAATAAAGGTCTTCCGACCTGCCTGTGTTACTCCTCCGGAAAGAAGGCCCCGAAAACACTGAGCAATGCTGCGCCCGGCAGCATTATTCAGTGGTCTCGCTGACGATCTTTCCTTCAGAAAAATCGGATAGGGGCAGGACTGCACCCCCTATCCGATCATTTTTCCTTACTTACGAAGTCCGAGCTTCTCGATAAGTGCACGGTATCTCTCGATATCCTTCTGCATCAGATAATCAAGAAGTCCGCGGCGCTTACCTATGAGCATATACATACCGCGCCTTGAATGGTGATCAAGGGGATGCTCCTTGAGATGAGCCGTAAGCTCCTCGATCCTGGCGCTCAGTACAGCCACCTGTACCTCGGGTGAACCGGTATCTCCCTCGGAACGCGCAAACTCCTTCATGATGGCCTGCTTCTTTTCTGCAGATATCATTTTCTTTTCCTCCTGTATTATTTATTCGGCCGTATCCGGGACGGCGGTCGGAGACTCCTTCCGCTCAGATGCGGTCACTTACACAACGGTCAATATGTTAACACACTTCAGAATTTCTGTCAACCGTTCCGTGTGATACGCTTTTTATCAGAAACTGAACTTATCGGCGAAGTAAGCCTCCAGCTCATCTATCGCTACTCTCTCCTGCTCCATGCTGTCACGGAACCTGACCGTGACCTTGTGATCCTCTTCGGAATCAAAGTCATAGGTGATGCAGAAAGGAGTACCTATCTCGTCCTGACGACGGTAGCGCTTTCCTATGGCTCCTCTGTCGTCGAACTCGCAGTAATACTTCTTCGAAAGCTGTGTGAAGATCTTCTCGGCGCCCTCGTTCAGCTTCCTGGAAAGAGGCAGCACGCCGATCTTCACGGGTGCGATGGCAGGATGGAAATGGAGCACCACCCTTATATCCGGTGCCTCCTCGGTGCCCAGGTTCTCCTCGTCGTAAGCCGCACAGAGGAATGCCAGCACCATACGGTCGGCTCCCAGTGAAGGCTCGATGACATAGGGGATGTACTTCTCGTTCTTTCCTTCATCAAAATAGCTCATGTCCTGCTTGGACACGTTCTGATGCTGGGTAAGGTCGTAATCGGTACGGTCCGCGATGCCCCAGAGCTCACCCCAGCCGATGGTGGGGAAGAGATACTCTATGTCCTGGGTGCCCTTGGAATAGAAAGCAAGCTCTTCGGGATCGTGCTCCCTGAAACGGAGCTCCTCCTCCTTCATGCCGAGGGAGAGCAGCCAGTCCTTGCAGAACTTCTTCCAATACTCATACCACTCCAGATCCGTTCCGGGCTCGCAGAAGAATTCCAGCTCCATCTGCTCAAACTCCCTGGTACGGAAGGTAAAGTTTCCGGGAGTGATCTCGTTCCTGAAGCTCTTTCCTATCTGGCCGATACCGAAGGGGATCTTCCTCCTTGAGGTACGCTGCACGTTCCTGAAATTGACAAATATACCCTGGGCAGTCTCGGGACGCAGGTAAACCGTAGCGGATGCATCCTCGGTAACACCCTGGAAGGTCTTGAACATAAGGTTGAACTGGCGGATATCGGTGAAGTTGTGCTTTCCGCAGGAAGGACAGGGAATGCTGTTCTCCTTAATGAAAGCCATCATCTTATCGCCGTCCCAGCCGTCCACGCTGCTCTCGAGAGTAACACCGTTCTCCCTGGCCCAGTCGTCTATGACCTTGTCGGCACGGAAGCGCTCATGGCACTCCTTGCAGTCCATGAGGGGATCTGAGAAGCTGCCCAGATGTCCGCTGGCTACCCAGGTCTGCGGATTCATGAGTATCGCGCAGTCCACACCCACGTTGTAGGGGTTCTCCTGCACGAACTTCTGCCACCAGGCCTTCTTTACGTTATTCTTCAGCTCCACACCCAGGTTACCGTAGTCCCAGGTATTGGCCAGTCCGCCGTAGATCTCGGAACCCGGATATATAAAACCGCGTCCTTTGCAGAGATTTTTAATCTTGTCCAGTGTTTTTTCCATCGTTCCTCCTCCAGAAAATGATATCCGTTTTATAGTCCTTCAAGCCCCGGGAAGGTATCCCGCGGCATACATTACTGATGAAACCTCAGTAAAGCACGAAATATGTTCCGGTCGTCTGGCTCTCCACCGTCTTCGCGTCCACCGCCTTCATGGCCTGGGTATAATACTCTATGTCATCGGGAACCGTCACCCGCATATCGCCCTTCAGTATGAACACGCGCTTGTCAGCCATGTTCATCAGATCCTGTTTGCCTATGATGCGCTCGGGATCGCCGGCCTTTGAGAGAGCCTGCGAAAAATTGTAGCCCGCATCGTAGGCCTCCTGCACACTGCCGTAAAAGACCTCGCTACCCATATAGCGGTTAAAGCTTTCACTGCCGCTGAACTTAAGTTCCACACTGACACTGCCGTCCTTAACGCTGTGCCCTGTAAGGCTTACGCTGTCGGCCCCGTAAACAGAATTAAAGGCAGCGAGCTCCTCTTCCACAAAGCTCACCAGCCCCGTCTCATCGTAATCACCGCCGGAGAAATCTCTGACCAGCACGGCCTCCAGCTTTCCGTCGGAGCAGAGCCTGACACAATCCTTTAACGGATCCGCGTCCGAATACTCCGCACAGCCCGCCAGAGCCAGTACCGGCACCAGCGCAAGCAGTATAAAAAACAGCTTACCGAATAACTTCATCTCATCAAAATTCTTCTCTCTATAAATATACGTGGGTAATTTTAGCACATTTTACAAATATAACAATAGAAAAATGTAATTTTTTACAGAAGAGTTTTCAGCATCTCTTCGCTCTTATATCTGTGCCCCTCATTGCTGAGCCTGTTCTCTGCCGCTGCTATACGTTCCAGCTCCCCTTTTACCTCATCCATCACGGTAAAGCCGAACACCTTTTCCGCAGGAGTCCTGAGCAGGAAATCCAGGGTATAGCGCGCCGTATCCGAATAGCCTGTCTCATACAGATCCCGGTGAAAGCTCCCCTGCAGCATCAGGGCCTTCAGGTCGAACACCGTCTTCACAAGCCTCCTGTCGTAGGCCGGATGGGTGATCGCGCGGCAGGCCTGGTACAGGAGCTTTAAGTTGTCCCGCTCATCGTTGTTCTCCCTGGTGAAATGTTCCATCACCTCAAGGAAATACATGCCGAAGAACACCGCCTCGTAATCGGCGCGGAGCTCCGGGAAGTAGTTCTTCACCGCCGCATCCGTCATGCTGTAGGCATTTCTGCCGGGAAAAAGTCTGAAATCCGCATATATGAAGAGATCCGTGGCAGCCATGAGCCGGTTGGACTGGCGTCTGGCCCCTCTGGCGAAGGCTGTGATCTTTCCCGCATCCACGCTCAGGATCACCACCCGCCTGTCGTATTCACCGTAGCTTTCGGAGCGCAGTATCATGCCCCCCGTTTCAAAGCTTTCAGCCACTTATATCCTCTTTTCTGTATCCGAAGTTGGAGACAAAGAGATCATTGTCCCTCCAGTTCTCCCTTACCTTTACGTAGAGTTTGAGATTGACCTGCTCCCCCAGCATCTTCTCCATGTCGGGTCTGGCCTTCGAGCCTATGCTCTTGAGCATGGACCCGCCCTTTCCGATGATGATGCCTTTATGGGATGCTTTCTCACAGACGATGGTGGCATCTATGTCCACTATGGTCCTTCCGCCGCTTTCCCTGTACTCCATCCTGTCTATCAGCACCGCCACACCGTGTGGCACTTCCTTGTCCATAAGCCTCAGGATCTTTTCCCTGATGAGTTCCGCCGCCAGCTGCCGCATAGGCTGGTCCGTCAGTTCGTCCTCTTCAAAATACATGGGCCCTTCCGGCAGGTATCTGAATATGCAGTCCAGCAGATCCTCCGTATTGTCTCCCTTAAGGGCCGACACCGGCACTATCTCTGCAAAAGAGCACAGATCCTTATATGCGTCTATGACCTTTAAGAGCTGCGGCGGTTTTACGGTATCCGTTTTATTGATCACCAGTATCTTCGGCGCCTTAAGCTCCTTAAGCTTTTCAGCTATCTTAAGCTCCGCCTCCGGCACCTTCTCCAGGGGCTCCACCAGCCACAGCACCACATCTGCATCCGCCACTGAACGGTTCACGGCCTGCATCATGTAATCCCCCAGACGGTTCCGCGACTTATGTATGCCCGGAGTGTCCACGAAGATTATCTGCCCCCGCTCACTGGTATAGATGGTCCTTATCCTGTTCCTGGTGGTCTGGGGCCTCGGTGAGGTGATGGCTATCTTCTCACCGATAAGGGTGTTCATCAGCGTGGATTTCCCCACATTGGGTCTTCCCGCCAGCGCCGCAAAGCCGGTATGCAAAGCTTTTTCTTCCGTCTCCATCAGCCGTTCACCAGATTCTCTATGTTCATGAAGAGCCCTCCCGAAGCCTTTATCTTCTCCTCGCTGCCCACCACGCAAAGCGCGTTATCGTCAAGTATGGCCTGCACATGGGCTGCCAGCGCCCTTATATCCGCATCGGTGGCATCCAGTATCTGGTTCCTGATCTTCTGCCTGTATTCCTTATCGATCCCGGACAGATAAAGGTTCGCGGATTTCTCTCCGAAGGATCTGGGGGTATCGGGTATATCGGTCTCGCTGAGAGTACCGATTATATATTTCGTCATCTGGTCCTCATCCGCGGTGAACTCCCTTATATACTCCGGAAGCTTCTCAAATACGTCCACGGTCTTTTCCAGATTGGGATCCCTGTAGGATACGAAGTGGCTGTCCCCGTATCTTGAAAACATGAGCATACAGCCGTAGGCCCCGCCCTTTACTCTCACCTCATTCCAGAGATAGCCGTAGGAAAGTATGTTCTTCAGCACCTTCATCGCTCCGGTGAAGCCGAGTCCGTGCTTTTTAAAGTTTCCGGCCCTGCAGACATACTGTATCTGTCCGGGGAAGGTAAAGCCCTCATTCTTCAGCTCGGGCTTAAGCTCTGCGGGTTCTGCTGCCGGCGTGGTATCACCAAGGCCGCCGACCAGGACATCCAGCTTTCCCTTAAGGGCTTCCAGCTCCTGCCTGCTGCCGGTAACGTCTATCAGCAGGTTCTCTTTTGTAAAGATATAGCTCATGGCCTCCTTAAGACCTGCTATGATATCATCGGCGCAGCTGTCAAACTCTTTCTCCCAGCGTTCCAGGCATCTGAAAGCCGAAAGACCGTTGGTGAAATCCTTTGCCAGCGCCCTCTTTGAAAGATAGCTGAGAGCCCTGCCGTAGGCAACTCCATGGGCCACCGTCATCATGGCTCCCGCCTTGCCCGACCTGGTCTCCGCTATTATCTCCTTAAGCCTCTCCTTATCTTCCAGTTTGCTGGTAAACAGAGTCTCTCCGAGGAGCTCCACGCCTTTTTCTATCTCACTCTTCAGCACATAAAGTGAAGCATTGAAATATCTGCTGTAATCGTCCCCGTCCTCTCCGCGTACTATGGCATCAAGGGAGAAGCCCAGGTTTCCCGTATGTATGTCTGTCTCATAGCCCAGCTCTTCATAGCTGTGATTTTCGGTATCCATGCTGCCCAGTATCCTGGGGAGCATGCCTGCATAGGGATAAAGCCTTACGGGCAGGCTGTCCATAAAGAAGAAAAGGTTAAGGTAGACTATGCCGTTGCTCTCCTTTTCATGGAAGAGCGTCTTACTTCCGGCCAGCTCCGTGACCTCCGTGGTATAATCCGCCGCCTCTCTTCTGAGATCGCTGCGCTTCAGCCTGGGAAGGCACTTCTTGATCTCCTCGTCATCCTCCTGGCTCTGGTAGAGCTTCAGGGCCTCCGCATCGGCCTTCAGCTTCTCAAACTCCTCAGGGCTCAGGCTCTTCTTATAGTCTGCCAGCTTCTTACGGAGCTTTTCGTCCTTTTCCGCGGTAAGTCCGCCCTTCGGCGCCAGCACCAGCACGCTCTTATGCGGATTATCGATAAGGTACTTCTTCACAAGCTCTGAAAAATAACTGCTGCCAATCTTTTTCCTGAGCTTTTCAAAGAGCTCAAGGGGTTCGATATGCATAAACGGCTTTTCGGAATCGTATATCCAGCTGTCCAGGGCTTTGAGTCCGTATATGAGTCCCTTGGGATACCTGCCGGTATCCGCTTCCCTGAAATGGAATTCCATGGAATTGATGCAGGCCAGCAGGGCCTTCTCATCGAAGCCCTCCTCCGAAACCTGCTTAAGCACCCTTTCCACCACTTCAAGGAACCTGTCCCTGTCGCTCTCATCGGCGTTCTTGGCCACAATGCTGTAATAGGGCTGGTATATACCGTTCTCATAAGTAGAGAGTATCTCGGTGCCTATGCCTTCTTTTATCAGCGCCTTCCGAAGCGGCGTGCCGTCAGCAGCGACAAGGGCATAATCTATCATCTGGAAAGCGATGTAGAGCTCCGGATCCAGTACTGTGGAGACAGTGGCGTTATAGCTGAGATAGGTCTTCTTCTCCGTCCCCTCACCCTCGGATACGGGGTACTCCTTTCTGAGCTCCAGCGGTTTTTCAAAGGGCTTCTGAAGACCCGGATGTGACTCTATCGTTATGCGTTCATAATCCTTAAGGTAAGCCTCGTCAAGCCAGGCAAGCCTTTCCTCCATATCCGCATTTCCGTAAAGATAGATATAGGAGTTCACGGGATGGTAATAGCTGGCATGGAAATCGAGGAAGGCCTTATAAGTAAGCTCGGGGATCACCTCCGGATCACCTCCGCTCTCCACTCCGTAGGTGGTATCGGGATAAAGGGATGAAAAGATCTCCCTGGCCAGCACATCATCCGGTGAAGAGAACACGCCCTTCATCTCATTGTAGACCACGCCGTTTAAGATGATCTCATCATTTTCATCAGTCTCGTAGTGCCAGCCCTCCTGGCGGAATATCTTTTCCTCATTCCTTATGTTGGGATTCAGCACCGCATCCATATAGACGTCACAGAGATTCTTGAAATCCTGGTCATTACAGGAGGCCACGGGATATACCGTCTTATCAGGATAGGTCATGGCATTAAGGAAAGTATTGAGTGAGCCCTTGGCCAGTTCCACAAAGGGATCTTTGAGAGGATACTTCTTCGAACCGCAGAGCACGGAATGTTCCAGTATATGGGCAACGCCGGTGGAATCCGTAGGCGGCGTCCTGAAAGCGATATAGAACACCTTATTGGGATCGTCATTTTCAAGGACACATATCTTCGCACCGCTCTTTATATGCTCGAGAAGATATGCTTCCGACTTAAGATCCTCCGAATAATGTCTTTCGATAAGTCTGTAAGCTGCAAGATTTTCTGTATTCATATTTCTCCTCCTCTTACATTCTGAAAGCCCAGAGCGCCAGGTCGGAGATCATTATCTCCTGTATCATTATACCCTCTCCCAGGCTGTCTCTTACTTTTATGAATTCCTTAAGAGCCGTTACACGCTCTTTATATCCGCCCTTTTCCTTCGGAACGAAATACTTGACCTTAAGCCGCAGGGCCTCATAGATCCTGAAGTTCTTATCCTCCTCCGTCATGGAGAGCATATGCTCCGTAAGGGTGAGCTCCGGCGGCACCAGCGGAAGCACCAGCCGGTCTATGATGGTCTGAAGCTTGAAAGGCACCGCCGTATCGGCCATGAGCTCGCTGTAGCTGTACCTGGCGCCTATGGCGGTCTGTCCCGTCTGTCTTATGACATATTTGAAATCATTCTCGTTCACAGCGCCACATACTCCCCTATCTCCGGGGATACGGATGCCGCCCTGATGATATCCGAAACGCTTATCTCGCTGTCCGAGAGCTCATCCGGAGACACTTTTCTCATGAATTCCTTCGAGAGCTTCTCCGCTTTGTCCCTCACAAGCTTTGTCATGAGCATCAGCTCCCTCAGGCTCTCCGCTTCCTCGTTCTCGATGCCGATATACTCCTCCATGGCCCGGATCACGGCTGCAGTCATCTCCTGCTGCCACTCATCCACCGCCTTTGCACCGGCAGAACTGACGTAGAGCATCAGGGCCATGTTGCCTTCGCCTATCAGGTCGGAAAGCTCCACCCCCTGGCCTGCATAGATCCTGGCCATGTCCGTCACTGTCTTAAGCTGGCTGCGTATCAGCCGTTCCCGCATGCTCTTATCCCCTGCAGCCGAGCCCATTATAAGAGCACGGAGCAGTCCCTCGTCGGCTTCCTCCGTCTCTTCCTCCAGTTCTTCCATATAGAGCCCCAGATGGCTGTCCTTCAGCTCCCTGTCAAGGGCGCCCTCTTCAAAATACTCCGTATCGTTTATCTCAGCCATTTCTCAGCTCCCCGTAAAATGTCTGTGGGTGAAAAGATGATCCTGACAGAACTCGTAATTACCGCTGCACTTTGAGCAGAAACGGAATTCCAGATCAGGATACTCCTCACTGGTGCGGCCGCAGATGGCGCACTTGTGCTTGGCTATGGTGCCGCGCTTTGCCTCGTTAACCTGTCTCCTGAACTGCTTCTGCCTTGCCCGCATCTGCGGAGTCTTATGGAATCCCTTTCTCGTGGATATAAAGAATATCACGAAATTGAGCAGCGACGCTCCTATGACGAACAGTCCCAGGGGACTGCCGCTCTGCTGGCAGAGGGTAAAGGCCTCCACGCAGAGTATGACAGCATAGATGACACCCAGTATCTTGACCTTCAAGGGTATTATGAACATGAGCATTATCGGCATATCCGGATAGGTGGCGGCAAAGGCCAGGAATATGGACATGTTTATGTAATAGGTGGAGAACAGCGATGAGTACAGGTCAAAGTATGCGCTGCCTCCGTACAGCACCGGATAGCTCTCCAGATACATCTTTTCATAGGCCAGCTCCATGGCTTCTATATCGCCGGGATTGAAGATCACGGCATAGCCGTACATAAGGAAGGCGCCTATCATGGTAAATACAAGGCCAGAGAAGATGTAGTAATCAAAATAAAAGCTTCCCCAGGTACGTTCCAGCGTCATACCTATGGAATAATAGAAATACAGCATTATGAGCACGAAAAACAGATTGGAGCTGTCCGGGGGGATCAGCACCCAGGAAATAAGTCTCCAGACCTGTCCGTGCAGTATGGCATATGGATTAAGTGAGATCACTTTGATGATAGCCGGGTTCACCAGCTGCATCAGATAGCCGATGGCATATGTTATGAGTATGTACATGGGAAGCCGCTTAATGGCGTACCTCCCGAATTTTCTCTCAAGCTTTCCCAGAAAACCGTTCATCCCGCATCCTTTCAGTACGGCGCGTGGGACAAACGCACCGTTATTTTTTATACTTCTGTTCTATAAAGAACTTATCCAGTGTCTCCAGCAGCGTGGCCCTGTCAATGCTCTTTAAGAGATAGCCGGCAGGCTTTAATGCCAGCACCTCCATAATGGCCTCCTTGTCACTCTTACCCGTAAGGAACATAACGGGTATGGTGGAAGAATTGGCCTCCGACTTGAGCATCTCCAGCACCTTGGAGCCCTTTATGGTGGGCATCTCGTAATCCAGCAGCACCAGGTCCGCCTTATTGCCGGCAAGCCAGGTAATGGCCTGCATTCCTGAATTTGCCATGCCCACACGGTAGTTATCCTTCAGCCATTCTTTTATCAGCTTAAGGTAGGTTGGATCGTCATCCACCACCAGTATCATCTTCTTGCGCTGCTCCAGCCTCTGCTCCAGCAGGAAATCCCCCACCTTGTCCATGATGCTCACCATGTCCAATGGCCGCTCGAACTCCGCTTCTATCAGCTCCCTCGGGATTATCTTCTCAACCTCCTCCAGGGCATTCCTGTCCCCGCAGGCGATGAGCTCCTTTTCCTCCTCCAGCATAAGATCCTTTATATAGACCAGGGCCTCCCTGGCCTCGCCCACGCTGTCATCGGCATACAGGAGCATAAGGGTAAAATCCCCTTTAAGCTTGCTGAGCTCTCTCACGCTTAAGGGAGCCTCAACATACTCATAGCTGTTCTTCGTCATCTGGGTGCGTATGGTATTGACCAGAAACGTGTCTTCCCGTCTTATCAGGAGTACCTTATTGCTCATATCCTCTCCTTATATCACACAGGCCTTCTCACTGCTTCAGCAGTTCAATGACCTCTTCCCATTTCAATGCTTCCGTGGCTTCCTTTATCTTCTTCACCTTCTCCGCATCCTCCGGAGGAAGCTCGTAATCCTTAAGAGAATCAAAGACGATCAGCATATCATCGTAATCATACATGGAAGCGAAATCACCCATGGCCGCATATGCTTCCTTCAGTTCCTTCTCCGAGATCTCTTTCCCCGGAACCGCGGCAGCTGCCTCCTCCTGCTCCTCGCGGAAGAGCTTACGGAGTATGTCACCGTAGGAACGGTATTTGGCCAGCAGTCCGCTGGTCTCCGACCTTATCTTGTCAAGATTGAGTTCGTTCCCTGCCTTTTCCAGTTCTGCCGCCCATTCCGAGAGCTCGGTGGCGCCTATGACCCTGGAAGAGCTCTTCAGGGCATGCACCTGTATAGTATAATTGTCCCAGTCGTTCTTGTCAAAGTATTCTTCTATTTCATCGGATTTTTTTTGTATGCTGTCATAGTATATCCTCAGCACGTTCCTGTAGCCTTCAGCCGAGCCGCAGTTGGCCACGCCCTTAGCGCTGTCCATATCCCCCAGCTCATCCAGCCAGTCAGTCTCTTCCTGCTCCGCCTCGGGTGCAGCCTCAGTCTCCTCTCCTGCCCCGTGTGAGATCATGACCTTATCCTCCGGCAGGAACCTGACCAGCATCTCCTCCAGCTTTGCCCCGTCCACAGGCTTTATCATATACTCGTCGAAGCCCTCGGAGAGGAATCTCTCCCTGGCTCCGGTAACGGCATTGGCCGTAAGGGCCACCACGGGAGTCTCGATGTTGGGATGCCCGTCCATGCACTTCATGATATGCAGCGTCTCTATACCATCCATCTCCGGCATACGGAAATCCAGGAAGATCAGGTCATACCTTGTATTCTGTATCATCTCCAGGCATTCCCTGCCGCTCATTGCCGTATCTATCTGGATCTGGGTAAGCTTTAAGAGCTCCTTTATGACCAGATGGTTAACGGCCGTGTCATCTACCACCAGTATCCTGGCATCCGGCGCCCTGAAGCTCTCCCTGTAGGCGGTCCTGCTGCCGGCGCTGTCCATCATCTTCTGCCTGAAGTCGCCTATGGCCACGTTCTTTACCACCCTCTGTGGAAGCTTGATGGTAAAGGTGGAGCCCTCCCCGTAGATAGAGGTACAGCTTATCTCGCCGTGCATCATCTGCAGCAGGCTGTAGGTTATCGCCAGTCCAAGTCCCGAGCCTTCGATATTTCTGTTGATGCTCTCGTCAAAACGGTGGAATTTCAGGAACAGGCGGCTTATATCCTCTTCCTTTATGCCTATGCCGGTATCGGTGACGGATACGGTGAGCATCATCCTGTCCCTTCCCATGGGGCTTCCGTTCACCTCCATGGTGACCCTGCCCTTCTTGGTGTACTTCACCGCATTGTTCAGGACATTGACCATGATCTGCCTGAAGCGCATGCCGTCTCCGTAGAGGTTGTCCGGAAGATCCGGGTTTACCCTGATCCTGAAATCCAGGCCCTTCTCGTTGGCCTTTATCTGTATCATGTTCACCACGTCGTTTATGACAGAGCTCAGGTCGTACTCTGACTCCACTATCTCCATGCTTCCGGATTCTATCTTGGAGAAATCCAGTATGTCGTTTATCAGGGAGATAAGGGTCTTGCCCGCGCCTTCTATATTGCCCGCATACTCCAGGATCTGCTTGTTTTTGCTCTCCCTGAGTATCATCTCGTTCATGCCGAGTATCGCATTGATGGGCGTGCGTATCTCATGGGACATATTGGCAAGGAAATTACTCTTGGCATCGCTGGCAGCCCTGGCCCTCTGCTCCTCCATCCTGGCCAGCTCGGTCACGCGCAGTATTCCCAGGAGCTCGTTCTTGCTGACAGGTCTGGAGAAATAGAAGCCCTGGAGGTAATCCACATCCATGTTTTCCAGCAGCTCCATCTGCTCCTGGGTCTCCACGCCTTCCACCAGTATCTTGAGATCCATCTCCCGGATCATGCGTATACTGTTCTCCAGTATGACGAAGCCCTTGTCCTTTTCTTCGTCCTCTCCTACGGTCTTTACTTCCCATAGTATGGATTTGTCGATCTTCACAACATCAAAATCCAGTGAGAACACGCTCCTCACATTGGAGTAGCCTATGCCGTAATCATCCAGCGCCAGACGGAAGCCCTTAGACTTAAGTTCCGCCAGTACCTTTCCCAGGGTCTTATAGTCGCTTGCCGCAGCGGACTCTGTCACCTCAAAGTTGATGAAACGGGGCTGTATGTCATATTTTCTTACTATGGACATGACACGTTTTGTAAAATCAGGCTGCAGGCACTGGAGCACGGACAGGTTCACCTCTATGCAGTCCAGCCCCATCTCAGTGGGTATACCGCTGGACAGGAAGAGGCAGACCTCCTCTATAACGTAATCCCCGAGCCTGTCTATGAGACCGCTCTGCTCCGCTATGGGTATGAACTCATCAGGGGTTATGTTCCCTATCTTGCTGTCCTTAAGTCTCAGCAGTGCCTCCGCCGAATAGATGGACATGCCGTTGGTGCGGTACACCGGCTGGTAATAGACCTCGAAGCGTTTCTCCGTAAGTCCCCTGTGCAGCGCGCTCTCCACCTCGGCCCTTCTCACCAGGTAATCCAGCTCCGCTCCTTTCAGCACATGGTCCCTGTCCCTTGTGGGAAGAGGGCCGTCGCACATGAGCATTATGTCCTCCCTGCGCTCCAGGTCATCGGGAACGGCGGCGCACATGACCACGGCTTCCAGCATTATATGGGTATCCAGGAATTCAAAGGGCCCGGAAAAACGTCTGTATATCTCCTCCGCCTTTTCCAGGGTGTTCTCCTGGGCGTGTCCGAAGATGAGCATAAAGGAATCCGGTGTAGCCCTGTAGATATACTGCTTGTCATGGACGGTCTTGAGATACTCAGCCGCCAGCGTAACCAGCGAATCACTGTCCGTGTTCCCCAGTATGCGGTGCACGGTATCGGCATTTATTATCCTGACGCAGACCGCGTCAAAGCTTCCCAGTATCTTGATGCTGGTGTTCATATCCGCTACCAGCGCGGTACGGTTATAGACTCGTGTGGAGATATCTATGCGGTCGTCCTCGTTCTCTACCATGAGCATGAGTCCGGCAAGACCGAGCATCTCCGCAAAAAGCTCGCTCCTCAGCCTGCTGTTCAGAAGCTGTATCAGCATACCTGCCAGGGATACCCCGAAGAAGGTGATTATCGTCGCCTTTTTATTTCTGCCGATGGAACGCCAGTTGATGAGAAGGGTTCCCGCTGCCATAAGGAAATAGAGCATGGCAACGGCATAGATAAGGAACTCTCCGCCTCTCCTCATCACATTGCCTGCCGGATCCAGCATGTATACAAAATGGGTCATCGGGTTTAAGAACACCAGGAACACGATGAGGACCAGAGGTAAGGCGAACAGTGTATTTATACGCCTGTTGGCGATCTCATCCCTTCTTCCCGAAACGCCGCTGGCCACCTCAACATAGAAGAAGAGGAGGGGCGACAGCATC
Source organism: Lachnospiraceae bacterium (assembly GCA_017518185.1). Lineage (GTDB taxonomy): Bacteria > Bacillota > Clostridia > Lachnospirales > Lachnospiraceae > NK4A136. The sequence continues at coordinate 45,455 of JAFWWB010000030.1, read as the reverse complement.
GTATGGCTGGCAAAATACAGCAGCTGCATCACGTGCACCGTGTATCTGGCAGCAACAGACACGGGGAAATAAGGAAGCGCAAGGATCTTAACAGCCTCGGTAAGGCTGTTGAACATTATGAGCAGCACAAGGCGTATGAACCTTCTGTTCTGGCTCTTGTCCGTCCTTCCCTGCATCCTGGTGAAAAGCAGCATCACCGCTCCCAGTATCAGGGTGCAGTACATTATGGCGGATTCATGAAGTTGTGTGATCAGAGTTTCCGGCATACAGTCACATATCCTCCAGCTGTGCCATCTTATCCAGCTCTTCCCTTGAGACAGGCCTTGAAAAATAATAACCCTGCAGATAGTCCACATCCATGGTGCTCAGCATATCTATCTGCCTGATGTTCTCCACGCCTTCCACAAGTATCTCCTTATCCAGTTCCTTTATCATCCTTATGGAATTATCCAGCACGATGCGCCCTATCTCACTCTCCATGGCATCCCACAGTATGGAGCGGTCGATCTTCACCACATCGAAATCCAGCGCAAATATGGCTTCCACGTTTGCATAACCCGCGCCGAAGTCCTCTATGGTGAAGCGGAAGCCCTTTTTCTTAAGCTGCCTCATTACCCGTTCCAGAAGATAATGGTCCTCCTTTGAAACCGGCTTCGTTATCTCAAAGTTCAGCATTTTGGGAGAAACCCCGTGCTTCATTATGATGTTCGTCACATGCTCGGCAAAATCCCGCTGCAGGCACTGTACCAGGGAAAGGTTCACAAAGATGATGCCGTAGCCCAGCCTTTCGGGTATGCCGCTGTTTATGAAACGGCAGACCTCTTCCAGCGCCATATTCCCTATACGGTGTATCTGGCCCGTCCTCTCGGCCTGAGGTATGAATTCGGAGGGCATCAGCTCTCCCAGTTTGGGATCGGTCATCCTTACCAGCGCCTTGATGGCATAGGGCGTCCTGTCCTCTTTTCTGTGAATGGTCTGATACTTCATGCTGAGGCCGTTATTCTTAAGAGCCCTGTCCAGGGCATATTCAAGATCGGTGGATCTGGTGAGATAAGCCAGCTTCCTTCCGTGGATTATGCCCTTCATCTCTCCGGTGGGAAGGGGGCCGTCCACCATAAGCATCACCTCTTCCATGCCCGAAAGCTCATCCGGCACGGAGGCCCTGAGTATGGTGGCGGATATGGGTGTATCGGACCCCGGCATATACATGCCGTCCATGAACCTGACATAGATCCTTTCCGAGAGCCTGATGGTATCCTGATAGGAAAGATCCGTCAGTATCATGAATTCGGTGGTTGTGGCACGGTATATACGGTACCAGACATATTCCTCCTTAAGGCACTCCGCTACCCTCTTCATGACATGGTCTACGCCGCTGCTGCCTGAAAGCCTCATGAGCACATCATAATTGTTTATCCTTACCGCCACCACGGTAAAGGGTGTCTCCATCCTGATAAGCGTCCCCAGTGTCTGCTTGAGGGCGCCACGGTTATAGACACCGGTGGTGGCATCCATCCTATCATCCTCGTTTTCCAGGGTCAGCATGACTCCCAGCATCATCAGGGCCACGGCGAACATCTCGCACTTTACCTCCTCCAGCAGGAGCTGGGTAGCTATGCCGGCAGTCACCAGGGGGAAGAAGAACAGTATCGACATGAAGCGTCCCCTGCTCAGGGCCTTTCTGTTGGCTATCATGTTCAGCATGCAGCCTGCCATATACAGCACCGCCATGCCATAAGCGACTCCCATACCCCAGCCGCCCTTGAAATTAAGTGACATATCGTGATGATATACCAGCTGATGGAATGGATTCGTTATTATCAGGGCCTCCGCTATCAACGCCGGCACAAAGAGTGCCACCCTGCCGAAACGTTTCATCATCCTGTAGGAGCCGTTCACCTGCGTCACATAGAAAAAGAACAGCATGGGGATGAGTATATGGAAGATGGAATGTATGTACTCGATGCCGTCCAGAAGCACCATTGACATCACCGCATTGCTCCCCAGCATCCGTACTGCGCACTTTCCCATCTCGCATACGGAGCATATCATGGTAAAGATGAGCATGAGGATATAGATCCTGTTGCGCAGACGGTCCGTACGCTTTATGGCCAGCGTATAGAACAGCGCAACGAAGGATATCATCAGTGCAGCGATCAGTAATGCATTTTTAATGATAAGGTCGTTCAGCATCCCTTCGTCCTCAGCCGATAAAAACCTTGCTCTCGGGCAGATATTTCAACATCATCTCCATGAGCCGGCTGCCCTCCACCGGCTTCTCGATATAATCCTCAAACCCCGATCTCCGCTCCGCATCCCTGATGCCCGGATAGACATTGGCAGTCATGGAGATCACCGGCATGCGCTTGTTGACCGCATCTTCCATATCCCTCATCCTATGAAGGGTCTCAACTCCGGAAAGCCCCGGCATGCGCTGGTCCATAAGACAGAGATCGAAATGTCTTTCCGTTACCATCTTCAGGGCCTCTTCACCGCTCATGGCGGATACTACCTGTACCTTTGTGTTCTTCAACAGTTCTATGATCACCGTATGATTGAGCGGCGTATCGTCAACCACCAGTATCCTGGCATCCGGGGCCGTAAACTCCCTGGGTCCGCTGAAGCCCGTGAATATGTCCTTCAGTTCCTCAGCCTTGAAGGGCCTTATCCTGTCCTTTCCGACAGTCTTCTGCAGCAGCTGCACCATGAAGGTGGAACCCACGCCGTATTCGCTGTCCACCTCGATCTGCCCCTGCATCAGCTGGAGAAGATGGTAACTGATGGCAAGGCCGAGACCGGTACCCTCCAGAGTACGGTTCCTGTCCATATCCAGTCTCTGGAACATCTCATACAGCTTGCTCTGGTCTTCCTCCCGGATACCTATGCCCGTATCCTCCACGCTTATCTTCAGCAGTATCTCTTCTTCGGAGTATATCTCACCCTCCACGGTAAGGCTCACTCCGCCCTCATCCGTATACTTGACCGCGTTGTTAAGCAGGTTTATCAGTATCTGCTTGAGGCGGAATTCATCGCCGTACAGCCTTGCGGGGAGATCCTCGGAAACATATACCCTGAAGGTCAGGTGTTTCTGGTTGGTCTTCCTGTAGACATCCCTGATCACATCCCCGAGAGCCATCTTGAGATCGTATTCGGCCTCCACTATCTCCATCTCGCCGGCCTCTATCTTGGAATAGTCGAGAATATTGTTTATGAGCGAGAGAAGGTTCCTTCCTGCGGTCTCTATCTCTTTGGAATAGCGCATGACCGCCGCCTCGTCGCACTCCCGCTGTATCATCTGGTTCATGCCCAGCACGGCGTTGATGGGCGTCCGTATCTCATGGGACATGTTGGCGAGAAAACTGGATTTTGCCTCGCTGGCCGCAATGGCCCGCCTCTCTTCCATCCTTGCCAGCTCAGTGGCGCGCAGTATACCCAGAAGCTCGTTCTTGGTAATGGGCCTCGAGGAATAATAGCCCTGGACATAGTCCACATCCAGCTTTTTAAGCTGTTCCATGTGTTCCTTGGTCTCCACACCTTCCACGAGTATACGCCTGTGCATCTGCCTTATCATCCTTACGCAGGACTCCAGCACTATCCTTCCCACCTCACCTTCCCTGGCCCGGGTCAGGAGGCTCTTGTCAATTTTTATAACGTCAAAATCCAGTGAATACAGGGATTTCATATCCGAAAAGCCCGTACCGTAGCTGTCCATGGAAAAACGGAAGCCGAAGGCCTTCAGCTCCGATATTATGGAGCGGAGCACGGCATAATCGTTCACAGCCGCCGACTCCTTTATCTCAAAGCTTATGAGCGAAGGGGACACATCATATTTCCTGGTGGTCTCCTTGACAAAAGTCGTAAAGCCCGGCTTAAGGCACTGGAGTATGGAAAGGTTCACGCTGATATACTCTATGCCCATCTCCACCGGCAGACCGCTCCCCAGGAAGAGGCAGGCCTCCTCCAGCACGAAATTTCCTATCTGGTCTATGATGCCGTCGTGTTCCGCCACGGGAATGAATTCCGAAGGCGGTATATCGCCCAGCCTGTCATCGTGAAGACGCACCAGCGCCTCCGCCGAATGTATGGTCAGGTTCTCTATAAAATAGACCGGCTGGTAGAAGACTTCGAAATTGTGCTGTGAGAAGCCTCTTCTCAGGGCCTGTTCCACCTGCATGCTGCGCTTGAGTCCCGAGATCCTGGCATCCTCGCTGACCCTCCCGGCCTCGTCCACTGGCTTGGGCGAATCCGTCATAAGGAAGACCTCGTCCTCGGTGGTGATCTCCTCCGGGCAGGCTGCCTCCATGACCATGGCGGAAAGCCGCACCTCAACTCCTTCGCAGTTCCAGGGCTGGCTGAAACGCGACCTTATCGCCTCGGAAAGCTCTCCCCTGGCATATTTCTTTTCATCCATGCTTATGAGCACAAAACATTCCGGTGAAGTCTTATAGATGTGGAAATAGGGTATCACGGTGCGCAGATAGGCCGTCACACTGTCCAGAAGGCTTTCCGTCGATACACTGCCGGTCAGCCGGTTCAGCGTATCGGCGTTGGACACATATACCATGACCACGGTAAAGGGGATATCCATCTTTATATAGTTCTTCAGATCCATGGTAAGGGCGCTTCGGTTGAAGAGCCCGCTGCCCACATCCATGCGGTCCTCATCGTTCTCGATAAAGATAACGGCGCAGACCAGTCCCATGGCCTCAGCAAACAGTTCCACCTGAAGCTGGGGCTGCAACATCTGGAGCACCACGCCGGAAAGGGTTATGCCGAAGAGCAGCGCCACTCCCCTTTTCCATTTCGCGGTAAGGGCAAACCAGTGCCGGATCACGTTTCCTATGGACCAGACATAGTATATCGCCGCCACTATATAGAACATGGTCATGAACCTGCCGCGGTGATATACCTCCAGCTCATCCGTATAATAGACCCAGCCTGTAAAATGATTGGTGAGGACCATGAGCTCTATCACCATAAATGGGATCATGGTCAGGGAAAATCTTACCTTATGTCTCCTGTGAACATAGATGGAAGAGCTGACATAGACCATGTATGCATAGAAAAGCGGCGACAGCGCCGCATGAACTATGAAATATAGAAAGCGGCAGAAGTTCACCGCGCCAAGTGCCGTATCCGAATCATATATATGCGGCTGGGCAAACTTCTCGATTATGGCGCAGGCCGAACAGACCACCACGTTCAACAGCACAAGAAGATAAAACCGGTCCTGGGGCCTCTTGGACTTGCCCTGCAAACAGGTATAGACAAAGCACGCCAGGCATATGAAAAAGCCCGCGAAGTAGAATGAACAATGATAAAACAGTTCCAATCCCACTATAACCCCGTCCCCGATCTGTAAAAGTAATTAATTATATCATATCTATTCAGAACCGCCCGAATTGAATCATTATATCATACTTTACAGACAAATACCATGAAAATCGTGACAGCTTACATCACTGCTTTCGGCCAGAAGCTTCTTCAGCTTCTCCACCCCCTCCGCCCCTGCGGAAAGGATCCCGGACAGACACTGTTTTGTCTCCGTGAGCAATGCGGAATCAGCGTATATATCCGCCATTTCAAAATAGGGCAGGCCCGACTGGCGGCTGCCGAAGAAATCTCCCGGGCCGCGCTGCTTAAGATCCTCCTCCGCTATCCTGAAACCGTCATTGCTCTCTTTTAATATGTTCAGCCGCTCAAGGCTGTCCTTCCCGGCATTTTCGCCGGTAACAAAGATACAGTAGGACTGGTGCTCCCCTCTTCCCACGCGTCCTCTCAGCTGATGAAGCTGGGACAGACCGAAGCGTTCGGCGTTCTCCACCATCATGACCACGGCATTGGGCACATTGACCCCTACCTCCACAACCGTGGTGGAAACAAGTATGTCCGTCTTTCCCGAGGCAAAGCGCTCCATGACCTCATTCTTCTCCGCAGGTTTCATCTTTCCGTGGAGCATGTCCACCCTTATGGCCGGAGGCAGCTTCTCCCTGAGCATGGCAGTATAGTCCTCCACGTTGCAGAGCCCTTCTGACACGCCTTCCTCCACCTGGGGACAGATTATATAGGCCTGGCGTCCCTCGCTGATCCGCTTCAGGATGAACTGAAGGTTTTTCACACGGAAGGAATCGTCCACCACCGCATTCTTCACCGGCAGCCTCTCGGCAGGTTTTTCATCTATCACGGAAACGTCCATATCCCCGTAAAGGATGAGAGCCAATGTCCTCGGGATCGGAGTGGCGCTCATGACCAGTACATGGGGTTCCTCCCCCTTATCCGCCAGGCTCATCCTCTGAGCGACTCCGAAGCGGTGCTGCTCATCCGTGACTATGAGTCCCAGCCCGGGTATATGCACATCCTCCTGTATAATAGCATGAGTGCCTATGATAAGATCCGCCTCACCCTTTTCTGTCTCTTCCTTTATCCTTTTCTTTTCGGAAGCCTTCAGGGATCCGGTCAGCAGCACGGGATGTGTGCAGAGCACTCCGGCTTCGCAGTACCTGAGCGCATCCTCGTAATGCTGTCTGGCAAGTACCTCTGTAGGCGCCATTACCGCACAGCGCTCTCCCGAAGCGATGACTGCCGCTGCCGCCGAAAAAGCAACCGCTGTCTTTCCGCTGCCCACATCTCCCTGAAGCAGCCTGTTCATCACATAACCGCTGCCCATATCCGAGAGTATGTCATTAACGGCTCTTTCCTGCGCCCCGGTGAGGTCATAGGGCAGGGAGGCTGTAAATCCGTCCGCAGCCTCTCGTCCGCTTATGACATGCCCGGAGGCTTTTTTCTCCGGCCCGCTTTTCAGAAGCTCCATCCTTGCAAGAAAAAGAAAGAACTCCTCAAATACCATCCTCCGCCTCGCAAGAGCAGCCTGTTCTTCACTTTCAGGCGCGTGCATGCACCTTATGGCTTCTCCCACCGGCATGAGCTTAAGGCGCTCCATCACCTCCGCGGGCAGATACTCACCCATAAGCGCCGTAAGGGGCAGGGCCTGGTCCATGAGCTTCCTGAGAAGACTCATGGTCACATCCGCCGTCAGCGGATATACAGGGCTCAGCCGCCTGATGCCGTCCTCATATTCTGCCCGGCTCAGTATCCTGGGCTGCGCAAGGGATAGCACGGTGCCCTTCCTCGAGGTATATGCGTAAAAGATATAACGGCTGCCCGGCCGGAAGCGGTTCTTTAAGTAGGGCATGCCGAAAAAGCTGACCTTTCCCTCCCCGCTGCCGTCGCTTACTGAAAACTGCAGTATCTGCCGGCCGCCCCTGCGGAATACCACCGGGGCGGAGCTCACCACCGCGTCAACGCAGTGCCTGCCTCCGGAGGGTGTATCGGCGATGCGTCCGATCTCAGGCAGCCTCTCATAAGTGCGCGGAAAATGATGGAGAAGATCATTGATGCTGTATATGCCAAGCCCCGCCAGTGCCTGCGCAGTCTTCTCTCCGACTCCTTTTAAAGTTTTTATATCATCAGTAAGTTTCATAGACTAAACGAATGGCGGCCCGCAAGCCGCCATCATCAGTATCCCTGGTCATGTTTTCCGTGCTTACTGCACGCTCACTATGTAATAGTACACCGGCTGGCCGCCTTCCTGCAGCGCTACCTCCACAGCCGGGAAACGCTCGCTCACTGCCGCACTCATGGCCCCGGCATCCGCCTCGGTTACATCGCTGCCGAAGTATATGCTCACAAGCTCCGCGGAGTCGTCGCACATTTTCTCCAGCATACCCATGAAGACTTCCTTTATGTCCTTCCCGTTGGAAAGGATGCCGGAATCCCCTATGCCCATGAAGTCATCCTGATGTATCTGCACGCCGTCGATGGAGGTATCCCTCACTGCGTAGGTGATCTGCCCCGTCTTCACCAGGGACGCAGCCTCGTTCATGGCTCTTTCGTTCTCTTCCACGCTCATGTCGGGCACATAGGCTATCATCGCCTCTATACCCTGGGGCACAGTCTTCGTGGGGATGACCACGATCTTCTTATCCTTTGTCATATCCCTGGCCTGGTTGGCCGCAAGGATGATATTCTTGTTATTCGGGAAAATGAAGATGCAGTCCGCATTTATCTCCGCTATGGCATTCAGCATGTCTTCGGTAGAGGGGTTCATGGTCTGGCCGCCCTCGATCACGAAATCAGTGCCCAGGTTTTTGAACACTCCGCTCATGCCCGAGCCTGCGGAAACCGAGATGAAGCCCACTGCCTTTCTGGGAGCCTGCTCCTTCTTTTTTTCCTCCGGCTTCTTACTCTCTTCCCTTGCAGGAAGCCTTCTGTTTATGACCTGCACATCCACCAGCTCGCCGTACTTGATGGCCTTCTGTATGACCATGCCGGGATCACCGGTATTTATCGAGACATTGACTATGCTCTCATCCACCGCGATGGCCACTTCATCGCCGACGTTCTCCAGGAAGCGGCGTACATCCTGCTCGCTCTGCATGGGCATGGCTCTGTCCAGCATCAACGAAAGGGTGGTATGATAGAGATAACGGAATTCCTTCTTTTCCTCGGTCCGTACGGTTCCTGCGGGAGCAGCGTCCTCCTCGAGGGTAAACTCGATGCCCTTGCCCAGGAATCCGTCATAGAAGCCCTTGAGCACGTTCACAAGCCCTGCTCCGCCGGAATCCACCACTCCCGCTTCCTTAAGAACGGGGAGCATCTCCGGGGTCTTCGCAAGAGTCTCTTCCGCATGGGCGATGACCTCTTTAAAGAGCTGGTCTATGTCTTCACAGCCGCTCTCGAAAACCTCGTTTGTCTTCTCCGCCACAGCCTTGGCCACGGTGAGTATCGTGCCTTCCTTGGGCTGCATGACCGCCTTGTAGGCAGACTCCACAGCCTTGTCGCAGCCGGCCGAGATAGCAGCGATATCTATGGTATCACAGGTCTTGATGACCTTGGTAAAGCCTCTGAAAAGCTGGCTCAGTATTACGCCGGAATTACCTCTTGCCCCCTTAAGGGAACCGGAGGATATGCACTTGCAGAGAGTTGCCATATCCGGCTCTTTAAGAGCATATACATCCTTTGCAGCCGACATTATGGTCAGCGTCATATTGGTTCCCGTATCACCGTCCGGCACGGGAAAGACGTTAAGCTCGTTTATCTCATCTCTTCGGGACTCAAGCTGCTTCGCTCCTGCAAGGAACATCCGGGATATCAGCTTTGCGTCCAGGGTATTCTGTGCCACTCTAAGCCCCTCCTTAATCTATTACCCTGACACCTTCAACGAAGATGTTTATCTTCTCGACTTCAAGGCCGGTATAGCTTTCAAGCTTGTATTTGACTGTCTTGGTGAGGTTCTCGGTCACAGCCAGTATGCTGACACCGTACGCAACGATGATATGAAAATCCAGCACCAGCTTGCCTCCGGAATTCCTTATGCTGATCCCGTGGTCCACCTTTTCCTTCTTAAGGATACGCACCAGCCCCTCCCTGGGGTTAACACTGGCCATGCCCACGATGCCGAAGCACTCATCGGCAACATGTCCGGCGTACTGGGCTATGACATTCTTATCTATCTGAATGCTGCCTAAATGGGTATCCACCGAATTATTCATAAGCTCTCCTCCTGACACCATTCTTCGGCATGAGGCTGCTCCGACGCAGCCGGAGTCCTGATGCCGTTACTTTTGCATTTTACACAAAACGATGCCTGCGAAAAAAAACCACTCCGCGATATACGGGTGGTCTTTTAACAGGCATGATATGCACTCAGGCGCGCTCCACTGCGCCCGACTTAAGGCATGAAGTGCAGACATGCAGTCTTCTGGGAGTACCGTCAACTTTGCACTTCACGTTCTTTATATTTGCATTCCACACGTGATTGGATCTCCTGTGGGAGTGACTGACATTATTTCCGAAATGTGCACCCTTGCCGCAAATATCGCATCTGGCCATTTTTGCCACCTCCTTGCCGTATTACCTTATTTGAAACACAACGCTGATAATATTAACAGATATAACATCAAAATGCAAGCATTTTTTCACAGCCGTTCAAAACGGAGCTTAAGCTCCTCATATTCCTCATTTATCTTTATGAGTATCTCCTGGTCCCCGCAGCTGTTATCGGGGTGATAGATCTTCATCAGCTCCTTATGCCGCTTCTTCAGGGCCGCCTGGCTGTTCACCCCCCTGAAGAAAAGTCCCGTGGCGTAAACCTCCTTGCGGGCCGTGACAGCCGCGCGTCTCAGTTCCTCCCTTGTCCGCTCGATCCGGGCATATTCTTCCCTTATCCTTCTCTTATCATCATCAAAGAGGGCGAAGGAACGCTGGATTATCTTCTGCTTCTTGTCCAGCATACGCTCATCGTCCTTGAGCCGCTTCCTCTCGTATTCCACGGTCTGCCTGAGCTGGTTCATCTCGATGGAGAGCTGGCGTTTTTCCCTTGCCAGCTGCCGCATCTGCATGGCGATCTCCCTGCGCTGGGCCTTCAGCTCCTCCGCTTCGGCCTCCAGCTGGCTCTTCAGTGTCTGAAGGCGCACATTCTCCTTAAAGAGCATGGCCTTCAGCTCTTCCTGCTTATTCCCGGACTTTGATCCCTCTGCTGCCCCTTCCATAGGCCTCAGGCATCCTTTCCGCTGTCATCACCGGCATCCGCCTCAGGGAATGCCGCCTCCTTTGCCTCTTCTTCGTCAACGGTGACAGCCTTCCTGGCCTTGAACTTATCGACGAGCTCAGGTATCAGATCGGCTATCTTCGATACGGTGCTGTTATCCTTGACGTTCAGTATCCTGGCGTGTCCGTCCTGAATGAGCAGCACTGCGGAGGGAGAAAGCTTGGCGTTCATGCCGCCTGCGCCTCCGTTCTTGTTCTTCCCGTTCCTTGTCTCGCCGGCTCCTGCCGCCAGACCGAAGGAAACATCCACCAGGGGTATGATGGTGGTATCCCCCAGCTTTACGGGATCACCGATCACCGTCTTGGAACCCACCAGATGTTCCGCATTCTTCACCAGGGAATCCATCACACAGGTGATGTTGTTGCTGTTGTCAGCCATCCTTATCTTTCTCCTCTCGTATTCAGATATCTGTTCTTCTTTGCTTTATTCTTCTCTTTTCAGTTTTTTGATAAACAGCTTCAGCTTCTTATTAAAGAACAATGCCGCTCCGTGTACCGCCACCGGGAAGAGCAGTAACCTTCCCTTGATCACAGCCCGGAACACAAAGCTCTTATCCCCCTGCTGCGCGTTCACCCTGACGCGTCCCTTTATCTTCGAAATGAAGGGCAGCGCCAGCGCATAGTACTCATAAACCTTCGCCACTGTCCCGGGATCGTCGTCCGAAAGCTCCAGCTCCCCGTCAAAGCGGGTAGGCTTCATGGCCTTCAGTATCTTTATCACATGCTTCTTTACGGTCTCCAGGAGCTTTTCCGTACCCTGGCTGGACAAAAGCCGCTCATAGTAGTCTATCAGGTCTATGACTTCGTCTATCTTGTCAAAAAGCCCCTCGACACCCTCTTCCAGCTTTTCCTCTATCTTTCCCGGAAGCTCCAGCACCGCATCCAGCGCGCCTTCAAGCCGTTTTCCTGCCGGGATCTTTCCGGCCTTCTTCCTGCTCTCTTTATCCCTTCCGGAACCCGTATCCTTCTCTTTCTCTTCCGGCTCTTTTTCCGCCGTATCCTTCCCTGGCTCTTCTTTTTTGTTTTCGAAGATATGCCCGTTCTTTATCTCATTCTCTTCAAAAAGCTCTTCGTTCTCCGCTTCCTTCAGTTCTTCCCCGGCAGGCTTCTTTTTCTTCTTTGCCGCTGCCTTCTCTGCTTTCGCCGCTTCCCGTGCAGCCTTCTTCTCCGCCTTCTCTTTCTTTTTCTTCTTATCGTATATGCAGAAGCATAGGAACTTTACCCTTAAGTTCACTCCCGCATCATATATCAGCCTTACGGTCACCATGTGGAGGAGCCAGCTTACCTTTGCCTCGGCACCGAAGCCGTCCTTTTTTGATGCACTCAGCCTGTACCTGTAAGGCACAAAGACTATCAGCAAAAGCATCAGAAGAAGGAATGCAAGTATGCCCAGCAGCACCAGACCGCTTATCTTAAGTACCAGCAGAAAGGTCTCCATCTAAAACACACCTGCCGCTTCAGCAGCGGAATACGCCAGATACTCCAGGGCCTCATCGTAATCCTCCGCAAGCCCCAGCACATGGACCCTTCTTTTGCTGTAGTAGCTCTGCCTGAGGAAGATCCCCCTTGTAAACTCGGGCTTTCCGCTGTTCTCATTTTTGTAAATGATATAGAGGCCCGCCCCGGGACGGCCCTTCATCAGCGCTTCACACAGCTCCATCTTCTTTTTCTTGAGGCCGCTGCTGACATAAAGCCCCGGATCAAGATAAAACATATCCGTATTATAACGTGTTTTCTCTGGATTTACAAGCATCAAGCACCACGGCCGCAAGCTCAGCGGGAGCAAGGGCATCCGTATCCAGTACCACATCGGCACCGTCCGTGTATGCGCCCTCACGTTTCTTCAGCATATCCCTTATCCTGGCTATGCGCTCCTCATTATCCGTTCCGGCAAGAAGGGGCCTGCTCTCATCGTGCTTAAGCCTCTCCGCTATGGTCTCCGGCATGGTGCGGAGGTATACCACGCAGCCCAATGCCTTCATCAGCCTCCTGTTTCCGGCAGATATGCTCATTCCACCGCCGGTGGAGAGTATGCCCTCAAAGCCCTCACGTAAGAGCCGGTTCAGGAGATCCGTCTCCAGCTGCCTGAAAAAGGCTTCACCCTTTTCCGCAAAGATGCGGCTTATGCTCATGCCCTCCTCTTCCTCGATACGCTTATCCGTATCAAGGACCTCCAGGCCCGTCAGCTTCTTAAGCTCCGCTGCCACGGTGCTCTTCCCGCAGCCCATGTATCCGGTAAGGATAATATTCATAGATCAGACCTTTATCTCCTTTATCCTGTCCATGGCATAGGTGTAGCCTTTAAGTCCCATTCCCTTTATCTGCTCGTCACAGACCTCTGCGGTCACGGAGACATGGCGGAACTCCTCCCTTGCCATTATATCCGAAATGTGCAGTTCGATCTTCGGCAGATCGATACTTGCCAGGGCGTCCCTTATGGCGTAGCTGTAATGCGTATATGCCCCGGGGTTGATGATGAGCCCTTCGGTGCCGTCGCTGTATGCATCCTGTATCCTGTCTATTATGGCACCCTCATGATTGGACTGGAACACCTCAACCTTATCGCCGCTTTCCTGTGCCTTTTCCTCGATCATCTTAAGGAGGAAGTCATAATCCTCGTTTCCGTATACGGCCTTCTCCCTTATGCCGAGAAAGTTGATATTGGGTCCGTTGATAATAAGTATCTTCATAAGATCACCCTCCTATCGCTGCTCTCATCTTTTCCAGCAGTTCCTCATCCTTACCTTCCGGGCAGTGCCCTCTCCAGATCTCATAGGAGCGCATCCCCTGGTAGAGGAGCATCTTAAGGCCGTTAAAGGCCCGGTTGCCTTCCTTCCCTGCCCGAACGGCCTTCATGAAAGCCGTATCGGAGGGATTGAAGACTATATCCGTCCCTTCATCCACAAGGGCATAGAAAGGGCCGTCCTCTATAAGCTTACCTTCGGTATCCGGGTACATGCCCAGGCTGGTGGTCTGAACCGCGAGAAAATGCCCTCCGGCTTCCCCCATCATGGTGATGAGCCCTTCCTTATCCGCCGCGCAGCGTATATCCCGCCCGGGATAAAAAGCCTTAAAATGTGACATGAGCGCCTCAGCCCTGGCCATGGTCCTGTTGTATATCGTGACGCTCCCCGCTCCCCCTTCCAGCAGGGCGCAGCATATGGCATAGGCCGCTCCTCCGGCACCCAGCACCACCGTATCCCTGCCCTTCAGTTCAACGCCTTCGGACTCAAGGGACCGCAGGAAGCCGGGCATGTCGGTATTATATCCCTCGTAACCCTCTTCCGTCCATTTCAGTGTGTTCACGGCGCCTATCCTTTTCGCAGTCTCATCCACAAAGGATATGTGCTCCATCACCGCCTGTTTGAAGGGCACGGTCACGTTAAAGCCCTTTATCCCCATAGCATGGGCTCCCCTGAGCACCGTCCCTATATCACCGTTCTTTATGTCGAAAGCCGTGTAGCACAGATCATCTCCCGAATACTCAGCCAGGCTGTTCTGGAGCATGGGCGATACCGAATGCCCCACCGGATGTCCCAGCAGCGCGTATACCTCAGTCCGTGCGTTTATCTCCCTCATCCTTCGCGCCTCCTCTTTTCGATACTCCAGGCCAGACGTATGGGAAGCTCCAATACACGCTTGAGTATGATATGAGGCGGTTCCTTAGGGGATATGATACCCACCAGCACCGAGGCCATGCGGCTCCGGTTTGCTCCCCATATATCCGTAAAGAACTGGTCGCCTATGACTGCTACTCTGTTCACGGGCAGTCCCATAAGCTTTGCCGCTTTCAGATATCCCCTCCGCCCCGGCTTTGAAGCTTTATATACATAGCCGCAGCCCACGGCATCCGCAAAGCTGCTCACCCTGGGCTTTTCGTTATTGGAAACTATCATGCATTTAAAGCCCATGCCCTTAAGCCGCTTCATCAGCATTGCGCTGGCGGCGGTGGCAGGGGCGTCATGGGGCACCAGCGTATTGTCGATATCGAATATGAGTCCCCTGTATCCCCTGTTCCACAGATCCCTGTAATCCGCCGCATAAGCGGAAGGAGCATCCGTATCGGGGAAAAAACTACTGAATATCATTCCTCCTCCATCCTTACGGTGACCAGGGCCGTAAGCTCCTCTTTCCCGTATCCTGTAAGATATCTTATCTCTGCCCGCTTCTCTCCGGGGGTATCCCTGTCGTCTAGGATCGTCAGTGTATAGCCGCTGCTGTAATCATAATACTTCCCGTCCAGCCGTGTATTGTTGTTCATCCTTATGTTCATTGCCCCGTCGGCTGCTGTCTTGATATAGAAGAGATTGCCTCCCGGGCTCACGGAAGTCTTCCTTATCCTGGCGGCTGCCGGATCCGCGCTGCCGCTTATGAGCTGATGGCTTATGCTCTCCTTTTCCGCCGTAAGAGCGGTGAACAGCCTTCTTTCTGAAACATATCCATTGGCATTCCGAAGCTCCTCACGCACCGTGATATGCTCCGCTATCTCCGCATCGTCCGCTCCGCAGGGTATGGTCTCCCCGTCCCATACCGCTTCTATCCCGGCGGGCTTTGCGCTTACGGGCGGCTTATCATCCTCCGTAAATACGATGCTCACCGGTATCTGATTGTCACCGGGTATGAAGTACAGATTCTCTGCCCTGTATCCCTCTGTGGTATCCGCCACCGCCACCTCGGCGCTGTCTCCCCCGTCAAGGTTGTAGGCAAAGACGCAGCCTTCTTTGAGTGCGGCCTGCGCAGCCTGTTCCAGGGTCCATTCCGTGGTATTGGTGATGATGACGCAGCTGCCGTCATCCCTTACCGCAAAGGTCTGTCTCGGAGCCCTCTGTGTATAGTGCTCCACATAATTATGAAAACCGTGGAGATCCTGATCCTCCGGATCATACTGTATCCTGCCGTCCACCAGTATGGGAACAAAGGCCGTTACCGCCGACACCACCGGCCGCCCCGTGACCTTATCCCCATGTATATCATAATAGTATCCTTCTCCTCTTGCAAGCGCATCCGCATCCGCGAAGTAATCCGTCCAGCCTATCCCCCCCTCCGCGTCTATGACAAGCGCCTCGCTCTCACTGTGGTCAAGGGCCTCGCAGCTCTTTAGCACCACACCGTCCGAGATAAGCACCCCGTCCGGATCCTTGCCGTTGAAGCAGTAAACGTTTTTATTGTTGGTATCGTAAAATATCCCGGCATTTATCGCCAGTACTATATTGTTTTCCTCACCGTAGTCATCAAGCATCTGCGTAACGGAGCTTATCTCGCTTCCGTGGCCGCTGCCTGCCCCGTCAGGGGCAAAGACATAAGGGGTACGGCCCGAAACGCTTATGACCATATATTTCCCCAGGGACTCGTCCTCCCTGTATTCCGTCTCTATAGAATAGCCTTCAGCTTCTTCAGCAGGAGCTTCAGGCCCTGCTTCGTCCGCACTAACGGCTTCAGCTCCGCTCTCTTCCTCCCCGGGATCCTGCCACGCTGACGTTTCTGCCTCAGTCGGTTCCGGGATAAATGCCGTGGGACTTTCCGTAGCTGCCGCTCCGCTGACAGCTTCTTCCGGCATCACGGGAACGGTCTTCTCCGCCCCGCAGCCCGCCAGCATAATGGCGCATATCACAGCGTATGCAGCCGTCCTTTTCATGACCTTATCCCCGCGCTTGTAAGAAGGAGCTTCGTATACTCATGCTGCGGATCCCTGTAAAGCTTATCCGGCGTACCCTGTTCCACGATTACTCCGTCCTTAAGTATCATTATCCTCTGGCAGAAATGATACATTATCCGAAGGTCATGCGATATGAAGAGTATGGCCAGTTTCCTTTCATCATGGAGCTTTTTCAGCAGCGCCAACACCTGGGCAGCCACCGTAACGTCAAGGGCCGATACCGGTTCATCCGCTATAAGAAGCTCCGGCTCACGCATCAGCGCCGTTCCTATGCATATCCTCTGCCGCTGTCCGCCGGAAAGCTCTCCGGGCTTACGGCTGAGATATCCTGCATCCAGCCCCACGTCTTCAAGCATCCTGGCGCAGCGCTCCTTCCGTTCCGGCCCTTTAAGCTTCGTGGTCATCTTAAGGGGCTCCTGCATTATCCAGGAAATGGTATGGGCCGGGTTCAGGGCTCCGTAGGGATCCTGGAATATCATCTGGGGCATGTCGGTATTCCTCACAAGCTCCCCCGAGCTTATGCGGTGGGTACCCAGTATTGCCCTTGCGATGGTGCTCTTTCCGCTTCCGCTCTCGCCGGCAAGGCCTACTATCTCACCCTTCCCGATCTCAAAGCTCACCCCTTTAAGCACCTCCTGCTCCACCGCACGGCCCTCCGAGTGGGAGATATATGAAAGATGTACATCCTTTAAACTGACCAGACTCATAGCTCCACCCTCGGCACGGCTGCGATGAGCCGTTTAGTGTAATCATTCTCCGGGCGTTCGAAGATATGCTCCACGCTGCCCTGCTCCACTATCCTGCCCTTCTGCATCACGCAGACATCCGTGGAGATCTGCTGTATAAGGGAAAGGTCGTGGGATATAAAAAGTATGGCAACCCTTTCTTCCTTATTCAGGCGCTTCAGAAGAGAGATCACCTGCGCCTGCACGGTCACATCCAGAGCCGTGGTGGGTTCATCCGCTATAAGGAGCTTAGGGCCTCCCACCATAGCCGCAGCTATCATGACCCTCTGCCTCATACCGCCCGAAAGCTCATGGGGATAAGAAACATACACTCTTTCACTGTCGTTAAGGCCCACGTTCTCAAGCCAGCGCAGGGCCCTTTCCTTTCTGGCCGCAGCATCCAGCTCGCTGTGATGTACCCTCAGTGCCTCCTCCACCTGTCTCCCTATCCTCATGGTGGGATTAAGCGCAGTCATGGGTTCCTGGAATATCATGCAGATCTCATCTCCCTGAAGGAGCCTGAGATCCTTCCTTTCCATGGTGAGCACATCCTCGCCCTCGAAGAGTATGCTCCCCTCCTTGTTCATCTTCTTCCTCGGAAGCAGCCCGGCTATGGCCAGGGCGGTCATGGATTTCCCCGAGCCGCTCTCCCCCACTATGCCGAGTATCTCTCCGCTGTCCAGCGAAAAGCTCACATGCTCCACCACACGTTCGGGGATGCCGTGGTCATGAAATTCTATCGAAAGATCCCTTACCTCTAAGAGCATCAGCCATTTCCCTCCGACATGCCTTCCGCCAGCAGCGCAAAGCCCAGGACCATGAGCATTATGACCAAACCCGGAAAGACAGCGTACCAGGGTGCAGTGAACAAATAGGATTGGGCCTCGGAGAGCATGCGTCCCAGGGATGCCTCGGGCGGCTGCACTCCTATGCCCAGATAGCTTAACCCTGCTTCAGCAAGCACTGCATTGTTGAATCCTATCATAACGGAGCTTAAGAGCACCGGCACTATATTGGGCAGGATATGTGCAAATATCACCCTGAAATGCCCGGCTCCCAGTATCCTGGCACTCTGTACATAATCCAGCGCCGCCTGCTTCCTGACCTCAGAGCGCACTATCCTCGCAAAGCTTGGGATGAAAGCAAGGCCCAAAGCCAGGGTCACGTTTAGGGTGCCCGTCCCCGTAAGGCTTATGATGACCAGGGCAAGGAGTATGCTGGGGAAGGAAAAGAGCAGGTCGTTTATACGCATGAGTATCTCATCCGGGAGTCCGCCGAAATATCCGCATACAGCTCCCACTATCACTCCTGCCAGGGTCCCTATGAACACCGTGAGCAATGCGATCAGGGAGGTATTCCTTATGCCCTCCATCACCCTTGAGAAGATATCCCGTCCGTAATTGTCACAGCCCATGATATGCATCAGTCCCGGACGGGCAAACTTAAGGGAAGCATCCATGGCCGTTGAGGGGTAAGGCGTATAAAAGCAGCTGACGAGCGCCATGAGCACCATCAGCGAACATATCACTGCTCCGCAGATAAAGTTGAAATTGGCGTATTTTTTCATCTCTCCCTTATCCTCGGATCTATCCTGCGGCATATAAGATCCGCCGCGTAATTCATGATGACCACCACTGCCGCGATGAGCATGATCACCGCTTCGACTACGGGATAATCCCTGTTGGCTATGGACGTAAGAAGTATACGTCCCAGCCCCGGGATATTGAACACCTGCTCGATCACTATCGAACCCGCCACCATATCCGCCACAGCCATGCTCCAGAAGGTGACCAGCGGTATCATGGCATTCTTCAGAACGTGCCTGTAGAGCACCTCCATGGTGGAGAGGCCTCTGCTGTAGGCAGTGCGCACATATTCCTTATCAGCCTCCGTAAGTATGGCGCTGCGGAGGAGCTTTACGGACATGGCGCATTTGGGAATGGCTATCGCAAGGGACGGAAGTATCAGATAGGAAAGAAAGCCGCCGAAGCTCTTCTTATAGGAAACGTATCCTCCCGGCGTGAACCACCTGAGTATCGAACCGAAGACCCAGGTCATGATTATGCCCAGGAAGAAGGAAGGAACAGCCATCAGCAGCTGGTTTCCCACATAGCCTGTCCTGTCTATGCGGCTTCTGGCGTATTTCGCATAAAAAATGGACAATGGTACGGAAACTGCCACGGTCACCGCCATGGACATCAGTGTGAGACAGAGCGTGATGGGAAGCTTGTCCAGGAGCATCTCCGATACCGGTATACCGTAGCTGTAGGAGGTACCCAGATCCAGCCGGAACAGTCCGCCCAGCCATAAAAAATAACGGAGGAGAAAGGGCTTATCCAGCCCCATCTCCACCCGCAGTGCTGCCACTGCACTCTCACTGGCATTGCTCCCGAGGCGGCTTACGGCCGCGTCCCCGGGAATGATCTCAAAGGCGGCAAATACCGCAAATGAGGCTGCCAGAAGAGTCAGCAGACAGGCAAAGATTTTTCTTAATATCTTATTCTTCAACAACATACAGAGAAGCCAGATCCTGAACATACAGCGGATAGAACTTATATCCCGCATACTTTTTGTTCAGCGCCACAAAGGTGGGCAGATCCTGTATGTAGACATTGGCAGCTTCATCGGAGAGGATCTGCAGGCACTCCTTGTAATACTTCGTCTGCTCCGCATCATCGGTGGTGCTTATCGCCTTCTGAAAAGCCGCATCGTAATCAGGCGAAGAGAAGTTGATGAAGTTCTTTCCGTAATCGCTGGTAAAACGCTCCAGCAGAGCCCTTGCAGTAAGTGTGGAAGCATCCACGCCCACCACGGTGGAGGTGAAATTCCTTCCCACATATACATCGGACAGCCAGCTGTCCCATTCCACAAGGTTTATCTGCGCATCCACTCCTATCTCCTTGAACTGCTCGGAGAGCACCTCCGCAGTGGAGATGTGCTGCTGATAGTTTGAGGGTACCGTCATGGTGAAGCTGAAGCCGTCGGGATAGCCTGCCTCGACAAGAAGAGCCTTTGCCTTTTCAAGATCCCTGTCATAGTTGTGATTCAGGCTCTCATCATAATACTTGGTAAAAGCAGGGAACATGCTGCTGCCTATCTCCACGCCCTTGCCGCCGGAGACCAGCTCCATTATCTGGCCGGGATCTATGGCATAGCACAGCGCCTGTCTCACCCTCACATCGTCAAAGGGTGCTTCATCATTATTGAGATACAGGGCCTGCACCAGGTTCATGGTACCCTCCAGCACGTTGAAATCGCTGCCCGCAAGCTCTGCGGCCTGGGTATCCGTGATGCGGCAGATCATGTCTATGGATCCGCCGTTCAGCTCCATGACTATGGCATCGGGATTGGCGATGATCTTAAGGTGCACATTCTTTATGTGCGCCTTCTCGCCCCAGTAATCATCAAAAGCCTCCAGTTCAATGGATTCCTGAGGCATACGGCTGACAAAACGGTAAGGACCGGTACCTATTACATTGGTATCGGGATTCTCGTTGGCTTTTGGTATAACAGCCGTGGTCATGGATGCCAGGAACTCGGTATCCGGCTCCTTAAGTGTGATGAGTATATTGCCGCCTTCGGCAGTCAGAGTGTCGATATTGGAAAAAGCCGGCACCAGCGCTTCTCCGCCGTCCCTGCCGGAACATCTTTCTATGCTGTAAACAACATCATCCACCGTCACCTGACTTCCGTCATGGAATTTCACATCGCTGCGTAATACGAAGCTGTAGTGCATTCCGTCGTCGCTGATATCGAAGCTGCTGGCCAGGGCCGGCTTGAGGTCACCGCTCTCGTCATATTTGACAAGGCCTTCATAGATATTGAACAGTATCTCCTTGGTACCTGCCGCGCTCACGTAATGCGGGTCAAGTCCGTCCTCCAGATCCTGGGGTATACCTATGGTGATCTCATCAGAAGAAGTCCCTTCTGTCTTGCCGCCTGAGCATGCCCCCAGTGCAACAGCCATCGTCGTCAGCAATCCCGCAAGTAATAACCTTCCTGCCTTTTTCATTGCTTCCTCCTCCTTAGATCGGATGTTTTTCCGGATGTCTCTTATGTACATCCGCATTTTAATGTACAGCGGGCCGAAGCCCGAAGGAGATTATACATATAATGCCGGTATAATGCAAGCAGAAAAAATCCATCTCAGTCCGGAGATATGAAATCCATCTCCGTGCCCGCAGGCAGATAATCGAAATCAGACTCCGTGATCGTTACCTTTATCCCGCCTCCGTCAGTCTCAAGGATACCTCTGATATCCTGGTAATCGTTCACGGTCCCCTGGTTTATCACAAGCTTATCCCCGTCAATGTTCGCATAGGCCTCGATGTTACAGAGCCGGTAGATAAAGAAATCCAGCTTATATCCGCCGGTCTGGGGATCGGCTGCGCTTATGGTCAGGGTGCTCATTTCGTCGTTGGCATCAAGCCAGGCCCCTATGTACATAAGATCCGTTTCCTCATATACAGCCGGATCCCTCCCGGCGTCAGGCGCTCCGTTCATGGATTCCTTAAAATATCCATAAGCAAACAGGTGATACTCCGTCATTTCGGTGATCTTACCGTCGGCATCGGTCACGGCTTCCACCAGCACGGGGGAATATGTGGGAGAATGGGCTGCCTGCTCCCTTCCCTTCAGCTGATATGGCACCGTATTGAACGGATAATCGCAGTCCTTCCATTTGCAGGCCAGAACAGACTCTATGCTGCCATCCTCCATCTCAAGCTCGGTGAACACCGGCTCAATTTCCTGGATGCTGCATTCCGAGCCGTAATCGAGATAGCGGATCCCGTAGAAATGACCGTTCCTGTACTGTGCGCTCTCCGGTCCCATGCCGACATATCCCACACGGGTATTTTCATACTCATTCCTGACAAACACCCAGAAGCCTTCTTCCGTACACCTTTCCGGTCCCAGCGTCTCATAGGAAAACTGTGACATCCCGTTTCCTGTCGGGGCGATAAAAAGCGTATCCCACATACCGTTTGTTGCGATCACTATCAAATAATTATCGGTCTGGCCGCTTATATCATAAGGAAAATCTTCGGTGGACCCGGTGCCTGTAAGAGTCAGGAGGTTATACTGTCCCGGAGCCTCCGGATAGGCATCGCTCAGTTCAAAGTCAAAATATGCGCTCTCCGCCGCATAGGCCATGGTATATTCCGCGGTCCCGGATGCGCTGTCAAATTTCAGGACATCAGGAAGAAAGTCCGGGGGATCGATGTAATTGTTTCCCTCATGAAGCTCCCAGGTCCCGTCCAGAGCTTCCATCATCGCCTTCCGGTATGTGTTGGGATTTTCATATCCGTTTTCAGGCTCATCCGGAGCCTCCGTGGGCGCTGCCTCCTCTTCCGCCTCTTCCTGCCCTTTTTCTTCTTCGGCGGCTTCCTTATCCTTTTCGTCCTCCGCTTTTTTCTCTTCTTTTTCTTCTTTCTCCGAATAGCTGCCGCGTCTTTCGCCTGCCGAGGAGCCGCAGCCGGCCAGCAGTGCCGCGCATAAGACGATCACTGCAGCTGATCTCAGTTTTCTCATGATCTTTCTCCCTCACAATATTCCTTCAGCTTTTTTGTCAGATAGTCATAGCGCTGCTTTTTATCCACATCGGCGAAATGCACCTCACGGGACTGCAGGGGATTATCGCCGTAATCCAGCTTCTCGTCCCCGAACTGCTCGCTGGTCAGGTCGAATACCGCATCCCCCACCTTATTGTAGCAGTGCACAAAGCCACCGGGACGCGGTATACCATACACCTCTCCCCCGAATATATCCTGTACCAGAAATGCAGTGACAGCGCACTGCCCCAGCGTCCTGTTCTCTTCGCTCCACCTGTCTCTGAGTCTCGCTGTACAGCTGCGTATGTCCCACAGCTGCCACAGGGCGTCATAGAGCTCCTGCGGCGTTCCTATCCCCGCATATTCATGGGAAACCGCAGGTACCGTTGCATCCTCCCAGCCGTAAAAAACGTATTCCATATCATCCTCCGAAAAACTATCCCCCGGCCGCCATACGAACGCAGCCGGGGGATCTTCTTACTTCTTCTCCTCTGTTACGACCACATTGATGGTCACGGTCTTTCCGTTGATCTTTGTGGTGATCTTGCTCTTACCGACAGCCCTTGCAGTGATAAGACCGTTCTCATCCGCAAACGCGATGTCGGGCTTGCTGCTCTTAAAGGTCATGGGCTGCTCCACATCGATGAACCCGATCTCGTATTCCCTGCCCTTTATGATCTCCAGGTTATACTTGTTAGCGCCTCTGGCCGCCGTCATCTTAACAGCATACTCATTGACCGCATTGATGCCGATATCTTCCACCGTAAGGTCGATCTTATACTCGCCGCCCTCGCCGCCTGTAAGCTGGATCTCGCCTGCGCCTTCACCGGTGATCTTCTTCTTTGCGGTAGTGGCGATGTTCTTATCGGGGCTGATCCATTCCGTCACGCCCCTTACGCTCACGCTCTTCTTGCCCCCCTTGTTCAGGTGCAGGGTACGGAGCTTTACGGGGTTCTTGCTGTCCTCGGTAACGCTTACCGTGCAGGTATAAGCGGAACCGTTGACATAGGCAGTGATCTTAGCCTTGCCCTTTGCCACAGCCGTCACCTCGCCGTTCTGCTCCACGGTGGCTACATCGGGATTGGGGCTGTACCAGTATACCTCCAGGTTTTCTATATCATAGTTGAACTTCAACGTTTCGGTCTTACCTGCCTCCAGCTTTACCGACTTCTTTTCCATGGCGGGCTTGCTGATATTGATCTTTATGACGCGGTCGCCGTTCTTTACGGAAACGGGAGCTTCGGTCACCTTCTTCGCCTTCAGCACACCCTTTCCGCTTATGGAAACAAATCTGCCTTCCTTTTTCTTGTCAACCAGGGCCCAGCCTGTACCTATGGTGAATTTCTGTCCCTGTACAAGCCAGAGCACTTCAGCGCTGTCCAGATCCTCCGGTACGGGATCCAGTGCCGAATGGGTACTGAAACCGGGGGTACCGGCGGGGATCACCTCTTCTTCTTCTGCATCACAGACAGTACAGCTGCGCACCTTCTTGCCGTCTTTTTCCGCCGTGGGTTTTTCCTTTACTTTCCAGCCGGTCCAGCTATGACCAGGGGCAGCTATCTCCAGTTCCTCATCCGTTACTGGAACATAGGTATCGTCCTTATAAACGAACTTAGCTCCGCATTCCCTGCACTCGTAATGCTCCTCGACGCCCGGCGTCTCGCAGCTCGCGGATACCTTTTCTTTTTTCTCGAGTGTGGAAGCGTCATGAACATGGTCAGCCACCAGCACCACCATGAGCGCGTAGTTTTCGTAATTTGTGGCATTCTTTACATCCACCAGTATCTTGGCATCCACATCCGCGGGCTTCACGCCTTTCTTGAGCTCGAATGTAAGCAGCTTAGTGATGGGATCCAGTATCGGCTTTCCGTCAAGCTGTTCCTTCGTATCCAGCACCTCGACCGAAGTTGTTCCATCCTCAATATAGTCTGCCAGTGACACTGTATGTACGTCAAGGATCGTATCTTCCTTTACCGTATAATTGATGGTCTTCAGATCCTCAGGAAATTCCGCCGGGCTTATCGTTACCGTAACGCCGGTAGGCTGCTCGAGAAGCAGGTATTTATATGCATCATCGCCTGCCAGGGTCACGCCCGTAACCGCCACCTTCTTATCGATGCCGGCATTTGCATCCCCCATCTCGCCGCCTGCGCTGACATCCAGCGTCACCGTATCTCCGGCCACAATACCACTTATGGTCTTATCCTCAGCCTTATCCGAAAGCTCCACATGGGTATCACCGTTATATTCCCGGTCCACAGCCTTCACCGTTGCCGTAACATACTTCCTTGAAATCACAAAGTCCACAGAAGCGCGGTAATGATCTGTGCCGTTCGTACGGGTAACGGTGATCGTATATTCACCCGGCTGGCTGGGCTTATCTGCAGTCGGTCCGTATTTTTCGCCATTCACCGTTGTTCCTTCATATACAACCTCATCTCCCTCCTCAGGAGATACATAATCCGCTAGCTCCGTACCATATTCACCGTCAGCCTGTACGATGGCAAGGGGCTTGTAGCCGGAGATTATCTCAAGCTCTTTCACATCCTTACCATCTTCTTTTCCGACAAAGGTCCATTGATACTCATTTTCCGTACTGACCGAGATATCCGCTCCGCCGGCAGGCTTTTTTATCACCATTCCTGCCGCCATGAGCAGAGCTGCTCCGTCACGATTATCGATCTCGATCGCACGGGTGTATTCCTTTTCGGGATCACTGACGCTTATACTTATATGTCCGCCCTGAATATCGATCTTAGATGTTTCATCGCCCGATTTAAACCCATCAGAGTCGATTCCTCTGTTTGCCCCGCTGATGTCGATAGTTCCGTTCTTGATGATGATATCACCTGCTGAACGTACAGCAGCCTTATTATCATTAAATTCTCCGCTGATCGTCAGCTTCGTATCCTCACCGTCTATCGTAAGCGTCGCTCCTTCTCCCTGCAGATGGATAACCTCATTACAGCTTGCCGTTTCAGATCCGACCTTGCCCGAAGTCGCCGTTACCGTAAACTCTCCCTGCAGATCCAGATCGTGTCCTTTATAGAGTCTGACCATCCCCCCGTTTGGAGGAAGAGCGAATTCAGCTTTTCCGCGAAGCTTCAGTGAAACATTTCCCGAAACAGCGATCTGTTTTTTAGGTGTATATACATCGGTTCCACATGTTACATCGTCGAAGTAAAGTACACCCGTTTCAGGAGTGAATGTAAGCTTACCGTCGCCTAAGATATCATTCTTATTAATATTATTAACTCTTTCGCCGTATACCCAGAGATCATACCACTGGCCCTTTACGATCTTTACCTCGCCGGCTGCACTACCATCCTCTTTCAGGACAGCCTTACGGCGGTTCGTATCCTTACTGTCTACAGCGATCGTGGCTTTAGCGGGAGTTTCGATAAGTGTCCCGTCAAGAGTGATCGCGTTGTCCTTTATAACTGCGAGCGCCGTATTTCTCCGTCCGCTTTCAGCCTTAGCGCTGACGTCGCCCTTAATAGTCATATTTCCACTGCTGTACACAGCAATAGCTTCGCAGGTCTCCGATCCTTTGGCGCTCACCGTCACATTGGCATACGTGCCTATACTTATATCCCCCTCTGCCATTACCGCAACAGACCTGATAGACAGATCATCCGGTGTATCATCTGTAGTCAGCCCGCCGGTAACTTCAAGTGTTCCGCTGGGTATCGAGATATCGCCACCTGCATTTACGGCAACAGCTATAACTTTGTTATCACCTCCGGTTGCCTTGACATCAGCCCCGTCGATCGTGATCGATCCGCCTGCATCTATAGCGCTGGACATCACATCGCCTGTACCGGTATATGTCGTACCGATACATTCCAGAGAAAAGCCCTTTCCTTGTTTTATCTCAGTTTCCTTTCCCACCCCGGAAATAATATCAACTTCAGCATTCTTGAGCACGAGATCGCCGGTACAGCGAATTGCCGATCCCCCAACTTCTGTTCCACCCGCACTGATAAGAAGTGAGCCGCCTAAAGCAATATCATCCTCAACCTTCTCAAGAAGTTTTTTCCCGATTTCTGTTTGGGGAAAGAGGTCTTTAAGACTATCCGTATCCGCATTCATTATGGTAAGCTTACCATTAACATTGATGCCATAGATTTCACTTAGCATATTACCTTTAAGCTTAATGGAACATTTCCCGAGAACCAGCAGTTTAAGATCCCCATTACATCGTATACCAAAGCTTTTTGTATGCTTTGTACTGTCTTCTATCGCAAGATTATATATTAATAGAATGCCATTCTTTTTGTTGTAATAATAAGATCCTTTCCCATTATTTCCACTTGAATTCTCCAACAGGTTTATATCTTCTCCTGCAACTGTCATATAAAGCTCTGTCGGCACCGCCCCTACAGCTTCAGCCTCTGCTTCATCCTCTGCCGCATCCTCTTCCTCTGTGGTATCGGCAGCGGGTTCTTCCTCTGACTCTTCTGCCTCTACAGTCTCCTCTTCAAAAGCCTCTTCGGCTGCTTCTTCAGCTTCCTCACAGACTTCCTCTGACTCTTCCGCTTCTGCTTCGTCTTCCTCTTCGGAAGAAGATCCCTCCTGTTGCTCCGCAACCCCTCGCCGGGGCGGCACCTTATCCGCTTCGCGGACAAGGTCAGCGTCGACTTCGCTCCGCTCCGCTCGGGATGACAGAGCGGTATCTTCGTCCTCGTCGGCCTGGGATGACAAAGCGGTTTCTTCGTTCTCCTCTGCCTCTGCGCCCTCTTCTTCAGGCACAGCCTCTTCCTGCTCGGCGGTGGTCTCATCCTCAGCCGCATAAGCAAAAGAGACATTGCCGCCCAGCTCTCCCAGGACCAGGAACGCTGTCAGCAGCCACGCCGTAAGTCTTCGCATCACTTTCATTTTCGTTTTCATAAGCTCTCCTTTCTTTATGCCTTCAGCACTTCTTCCGCCAGGCTCTTAAGCTGATCGATGTTCTCAGGCTTCAGCGCCGACTTTATCGTTACCACAGGCTCCGCAAGCGTACAGTCTTTGAAGCCTTCGACATACTGTTTCATCACGCGTCCGGCGCTGGGAGCCCAGCTGCCGTTCTCCACAAGGGCCACCTTTCTCTTCTGGAACGCCTTTATGTTCAATATATTAAGGAACTGCCTCATGGGCGGGAAGAGATCCGCATCGTAGGAAGAAGCGCAGAGCACCAGCCTGTTGTAGCGGAAAGCATCCTCCACTGCCTCATGCAGATCGTCATTGCACAGATCCGTAACACCGGTCTTTATGCCCTTCTCCTCAAAGATCTCCGCCAGCTTCTCCGCCGCCTGCTTTGTTCCGGTGTCATGTATGGAAGCATATACCAGGGCCACGCCGTCGTCTTCAGGCTCGTAAGCCGACCAGGTGCGGTACTTTCCGAGATAAAAGTCCATAGGCTCGTTCTCCGGGAGCACCGGACCGTGCAGCGGGCAGATATGCGTAAGCTCCTTACCCTCAAGCTTCTTTAACAGCGTCTGTACGTTCGTTCCGTACTTGCCCACGATATTGAAATAATAACGTCTCGCCTCGCAGGCCCAGTCATCTGCCTCGGCGCCCTTGTAACCGAACTTTCCGAAGGCATCCGCTGAAAAGAGCATCTTTTCCGATGCCTCATAGGTGACCATGACCTCCGGCCAGTGGACCATAGGCGCAGCGATGAAATTAAGCTCATGGCTTCCCAGTTTAAGGACATCGCCTTCCTTTATGAGCTCAGTCCTTGCGCTCAGATCCTCCGTAAAAAACTGCTTCATCATGGTAGCTGCCATCGCAGAGCAGTGTATCTTCGCATCCGGATATTTTTCCGCAAAAGCGATAAGGGAAGCCGAATGATCCGGCTCCATATGCTGGATCACGATATGATCTACACTCCTGCCCTTAAGATGCTTCTCCAGATTTGCAAGCCATTCCTCCGTGACCCTGCGGTCCACGGAATCCATAACGCATACCTGATCATCCAGTATCAGATAGGAATTGTAGGCCATACCGTCAGGCAGCTCATATTGGTTCTCGAAGAGCTCCTGCTCCCTGTCCTCAGCTCCCACATTTATGATACTTCCGCTTATCTCAGCCTCATACATAGACCATCCTCCTTATATAATATTATGTGTGTATCAATTAAGTATTCCACTTATATGATGCCCGCGGACCGCTCCACAGCTGCGCGATCCGGCTCAATTAAAGAGGATATCACAATCCGCCTTTTCTTTCAACAAATCAGCCCCTCTGAGCGCCAAAAAAGGACCGCTCATGCGATCCTGTCAGATGCAGGAAGGGGGACTTGAACCCCCATGAAATTGCTTTCACACGGACCTGAACCGTGCGCGTCTGCCAATTCCGCCATTCCTGCGCAACGATGTTATTTTACTTTGTTTTGATCTTCTTGTCAACTAAAATATTAAAAAATTTTATGATTTTATGATTGACATCTGCTCTGCTTTCTGGTATTATACCATTTGTTTGCGGGGATGCTGGAATTGGCAGACAGGCTAGACTAAGGATCTAGTGGATGTATTTCCGTGAGGGTTCAAGTCCCTTTCCCCGCACGAAAAAAAGAGCTGTCAGACAGCTCTTTTTTCGTACCCTTTATGCTTATTTCCTTACTGCTGCATAAAATCAACAAATGTCATCCAGAGGGGCATATAGCATGTAACATATTTTTTATTGTTTCCGCTGCCCTGTACCTCATAATTGGCTATAAACGTATTCTGGAAATCATCATTCGTAAGAACATACACCCCATAATCCTTATTATATGACCAATTCTTCAGATTTTCACTGGTAGGGGCAGAATGGTTCTTGGCAAGGTATTCATATGATATACCATATACCCCAAATTTTTCTTCACCCTTTTTATATACATATACCAGACGTTTATTCTTATCTCTTAAGGCATAGCTCACTCCGCTTCCGACAGCTCCCTCGAGAGCTCCCTCCTTAAAAACTTCCCAGGCATCATCCAGGTCTCCGTAAAGGAGAAGATCCTCCGCATTTTCCATCAACGCATTCGCTCCGCCTGTTAATGCCCCGTCGGCTGCCTCACTGGCTCCGTTTCCAAAACCGCTGTTGCTTTCATCCTTTTCCGTGTAGATCACGCTGGTATACTCATCCGTATACTCAACCTCATAGCTTCCTTTTTTACAATATGTCTTAAGATACATGATCAGATCATCCTTACTGAGGTAACCTGCGCTGATCATACCCTTGGGCGATGTATAATCAACAGCCTTCATGGTAATAGTCCCGTAAAAATAATCCGAATCAGAGTAGTAATAACTTGAGGATTTCGCACGAAGCTTAAAGGAACAAGTATAGTTACCGTTTTTAAGAGTCATGATACTGCGATGGAAATAAAACTCTTCCCTTCGGGCATTGTAGGTCTTGTTAGCTACGATCACCTCATAACCCGACGAATTCTGCACCGGATCCCATACAAGTCCCACATATTCTCCCGACCAGAAAGCCTGAAATCCGCCGGGTTTTGATAACTTCCTTCCCGCAGCCTCAACATTTAACTCCGGTACCAGGCTCAATAACAGTACAAACGTCAGAACCAGTGCAAGTAACCTCTTCTTCTTCATCCGCTCTCCCTCCATTAATTGCTGCCCACAAGCACATCTTTACATCTCAATCCTTGATAAAAAAACAACCCGGGGATTCCTTTCCCCGGGATAATGCTTATTTCGCGTAATCAACTACCCTCGATTCTCTGATGACATTTACCTTGATCATGCCGGGATACTGCATTTCATCCTCCACTTTTCTGGAGATATCCCTGGCAAGGATCACCATATCGTCATCTGAAACCTGATCCGGCACTACCATGACGCGCACTTCCCTGCCCGCCTGGATCGCATAGGATCTGTCTACTCCCTTGAAGGAATTTGTGATCTCTTCCAGCTGAGAAAGCCTGTTGGTATAGGTACCAAGCGTCTCTCTTCTTGCTCCCGGCCTTGCAGCCGAGATGGCATCCGCCGCCTGCACTATGCAGGCCACAAGAGACTGGGGCTCCACGTCACCGTGGTGAGCCTCCACCGCATTGATCACCGTCTGGGATTCCTTGTACTTTCTGCAGAGCTCAGCGCCCAGCTGTACATGGGAACCTTCCATGTCATGATCTACGGCTTTACCTATATCATGAAGTATACCCGCTCTCTTTGCCGTACGTACATCAAGTCCGAGCTCGGAAGCCAGCAGACCTGCCAGCTGCGAAACCTCGATGGAATGGGTAAGGGCATTCTGGCCGAAACTGGTACGGAATTTAAGGCGTCCGATGAGCTTTGTAAGCTCGGGATGGAGCCCGTGAACCCCGCATTCCAGAAGAGCAGCCTCGCCCTCCTCCTTCATGATGTTGTCAACCTCCCTGCGTGCCTTATCCACCGTCTCCTCAATACGGGCGGGATGGATACGGCCGTCAACGATAAGCCTTTCAAGCGCTATCCTTGCTACCTCTCTCCTTACGGGATCGAAGGCAGAAAGCACAACGGCTTCGGGTGTATCGTCTACGATGAGCTCAACGCCTGTCATAGTCTCAAGGGTACGTATGTTACGTCCCTCACGGCCTATGATGCGGCCCTTCATCTCATCGCTGGGCAGCTGGACCACTGATATGGTGGTTTCGGAAACATGATCTGCCGCGCATCTCTGTATGGCGGTCACCACATATTCCTTAGCCTTCTTGTCAGCTTCCTCTTTTGCACGGGACTCTGCCTCTTTTATCTTCATGGCGGTCTCGTGCTTCACAGCTTCTTCAACGGATTTCAACAGATACTCTTTTGCCTGATCGGAGGACAATCCGGAAATACGCTCCAGCTCCTGCTGGCGCTGTGCACTGAGCTTTTCAACCTCTTCCTTCTTCTTGTTGAGGTTTTCCTCTCTCTGTGCCAGACTCTGTTCCCTGCGTTCGATCGCCTCGGTCTTTTTGTCGATGTTCTCTTCCTTCTGCTGTATCCTTCTCTCGGAACGGGTCTGTTCATTTCTCCGTTCCTTGAGCTCTCTGTCAAGCTCGCTCTTAGCCCTGATCGATTCTTCCTTGACTTCGATCATGCTCTCGCGCTTCTTTTCCTCAGCAGCCTTCAGTGCATCGTCAATGATCGTCCGTGCCTTCTCCTCGGCATTACCTATCTTCGCCTCCGTCTCCTGCTTATATTTATTTACAGAAAGCCTGGCCGTCAAAGGTATGGCAATGACAAGTGTCACCACTATAGCGATCGCTGCCCCTATAAGATACTCCATAGGTGCACCTCCTTATGAAATTTTCATTGTGCAAACAAAATTTCTGTTGATACCACAACAGGCCTATTATATTTTTTTTTTGATGTTATGTCAAGTGCCGCATGATCACATGCCCTCTGCTCCGGCGGGATCATCATCACTTCCGAATACTTTCATCACTGCATAAACATCCGATGACCTGAAGCCTCTCCGCATAAGATATGCCATATGGGAAGCGAACTCCTTCCTGTCCCTGCTCTCCGGATTGAAGTGCCTTTTTTCCAGTGCTCTGATTATGAGCTCCCTCTCGGTTTCTTCCCGCTCAGGGTGCTCATCCTCATATTCGGAAAACACTTCATCCAGTATATCCCGTTCAATGCCCTTCTGCATCAGTTCGCAGCGCATCTTCTTCAGGCTCTTCCTTCCCCCGAAGCATTCCAGATAACGTCTCGCATATGAAGTGTCATTGACAAGCCCGAGAGCTGTCACCTTTCCCAGCGCCTCGGCGCGCTCTTCCGGAGAGTATCCTCCCTTCTTCAGCTTGTCCTCCAGCTGCTTATGCGTATAATCCCTCTTATCCAGCAGATACAGCAGCTGCCTGTATGCCCGTAAGGCAAGATCTTCCTTTTCTGCCCCCGGCCTCAGCCCGGGGGAGCCCGCGCCGGCTCCCCGGCGCTTCAAAGATTTGCCGTCAGGCAAATTTTCCTTCGCCATGGCTTACTCCGCTTCCGCCGCAGACGACCTTCTCCTTACGCTCTTCTCCGGCTTCTCCTCATTGCGTATATCTATCTCGGAGGGACTGCCGCCGATATTGTAATGTTCACGCACCTTTTTATCCACCTCGGCGCAGACCTCCGGATGCTGCTCCAGATAAAGCTTTGCATTCTCCCTGCCCTGGCCTATCTTCTCACCGTTGTAGGCATACCATGCGCCGCTCTTGTTTATGACATCGATATCCACCGCAAGATCCAGCAGGTCGCCTTCATAGGATATGCCCTTACCGTACATGATATCGAATTCAGCCTCTTTGAAGGGAGGGGCCACCTTGTTCTTTACGATCTTGGCCCTGGTACGGTTACCGGTGAACTCACCGCCGTTCTTCAGCTGTTCCACCCTCTTTATCTCCATACGCACGGAGGCATAATACTTAAGGGCATTACCGCCTGTGGTCACCTGGGGATTGCCGTAGAACACTCCCACCTTCTCACGCAGCTGGTTGATGAAGATGACCGTGCAGTTTGACTTGCTTATGGCGCCGGCCAGCTTTCTGAGGGCCTGGCTCATGAGCCTTGCCTGAAGGCCTACATGGGCGTCACCCATGTCTCCCTCCAGCTCAGCCTTGGGAGTAAGGGCCGCAACTGAGTCCACCACCACTATGTCCATGGCTCCGGATCTCACCATGGTCTCAGCGATCTCAAGGCCCTGCTCACCGTAATCAGGCTGGTTTATATAGAGATTATCCACATCAACGCCTATATTTGCGGCATATACAGGATCCAGGGCGTGCTCCGCATCGATAAAGCCTGCGATTCCGCCTCTCTTCTGTACCTCTGCTATCATATGGAGCGTGACCGTGGTCTTTCCTGAAGACTCGGGACCGTAGATCTCAACCACCCTGCCCTTGGGGATGCCTCCCAGTCCAAGGGCTATATCCAGGCTCAGGGAACCTGTGGGGATAGTCTCCACATTGAGCTTCGAAGCGGGATCCCCCAGCTTCATCACAGCCCCCTTGCCGAACTGCTTCTCAACCTGTGCCATTGCCGCTTCAAGTGCTTTTAATTTTTCTTCTCTTTCCATTTTAATATCCTCCATCCCAACCTGAACATACGTTCGTTAAATAATATAAAACACACGTTCGATTTTGTCAACAGTTTTTTTAAGATCCAGCAAAACAAAAACATCAGCTCATACGCAGGCACCTCCTTATAGGTCATTCGGCGTAAGGATCTTTTCCGGGGAATGTCCCGGTGGACGCAGCCTAACGCTGCACCGACTTATGTTCCAAAAGATGAGCTGATGTTACCACATGCAACTGAAAAAATCAAGCTGTATTCAGATACTGTCCAGAAATTCCTTTATCTGTCTTTCCGTGACCTCCCGGATATCTTCTCCTCCCGTCCACGCGGCAGTCCATTCCGCGGTCTTTGCCACAGCCGTTTCACTGTTCCACACAGGCTTCCGTCCGAGCTTTTCCTTTATCAGCGAGCAGTCGAGCCTCAGAAGCCCCGCTTCCCTGGGTCCCCCGTCGCTCCTGCAGACATATCCTGCCTCATGCATCCCCTCTTTAAGGTTTTCGTTCCACTTTCTGCAGAAGAGCGCCGCCATATCCTCGGTCCTGAGACAGTCTTCCTTTTCAGGTCCGATATTGTAATTTCCCGCAAGCGAGGGATCGAAGGTCTGTCTCGCCGCCAGTTCAAGATAAGAATATACAGGCTCCAGCACATGCTGGTAGGGCCTTACCGAATCCGGATTTCTCAGCACTATCTCCGTACCGGCGCATACAGCCCTTACACAGTCCGGTATCAGCCTGTCCTTTGCGAAGTCTCCCCCGCCTATGACGTTTCCGGCGCGCATGGTGCTTACGGGCAGTCCCCTGTCCTTAAAGAAGGAATTGATATAGCTGAAGGTCACGAGCTCCGAGCAGGACTTTGAATTGGAATAGGGATCCGTGCCGCAGAGCCTGTCCTCCTCGCTGTAGGGTTCCTCCCTTTCCGTATTGAGATACACCTTGTCCGTGGTAACGTTTATGACGGAACGCACCGTACGTTCAAAACGCACCATCTCCAGCAGGTTGACCGTGCCCATCACGTTTACGGAATAGGTTTCCTCCGGAGCCTCATAACCCCGGCGCACTATGGGCTGCGCTGCCATATGTATGACCACCTCGGGCTGTATCTCGTTGGCAAAAGCCATGAGCTGTTCCTTATCCCTTATATCGGCTATGCGGCTCCTTGAGCCCATGGCCGCTCCAAGTCCGAGGATATCAAACAGTGAAGGCGATGTGGGCGGCTCAAGCGCGTAGCCGTAGCTCTCCGCTCCCAGGATCTCCAGCAGCTTGAGCATCCAGCTTCCCTTGAAGCCGGTATGCCCCGTCACCAGCACTCTCCGGCCTTTATAGTATTCCTTCCAATCCATCAGTTCTTCTCCGAAAATCTGTGCAGGGCCTCCGCCATGGTATCCAGCATGCCCTTCTGCATGCCGGGATACACTCCCAGCCAGAAGCCGCCGTTCATTATCTTTTCAGTATCCGCCAGCTCCCCGGCCACACGGTAGCCGCCTTTGCCCCGGTACTCATCAAAACAGGGATGCTTTATCAGATTGCCGGAAAAGAGCATCCTGGTCTGTATGCCCTCTCCCTCCAGGAATCTTACGCACTGCTCCCTTGACACGCCCTCCCTGCACAGCAGCATGAAGCCGAACCAGGAGGGGCTGCTGCCCTCTGCCGCCTCGGGGAGCACGAAACGATCCTGAAGATCCTCCAGCGCGCTGTAAAGGTACGCATGGTTTTCCCTGCGCCTCTTTGTAAAATCATCTATCTTGTCCAGCTGGGCCAGACCCACCGCGGCCTGCATGTCCGTAAGCTTAAGGTTATAGCCCAGATGGGAATACACGTATTTATGGTCATAGCCCTTCGGCAGCTGTCCGTACTGGCCGTCATAGCGGTGTCCGCAGCGGCCGTCCTCACCGGGCTCGCATACGCAGTCCCTTCCCCAGTCCCTGAGGGAGCGCACTATACGGTGAAGCAGCGCGTCGTTGGTATAAACCGCGCCGCCCTCTCCCATGGTCATGTGATGGGGAGGATAAAAGCTGGAGCTGGCGATATGCCCGAAGCTTCCGGTCTTTCCCTTCAGTCCGCCCAGCTCGTATTCACTGCCCAGTGCATCGCAGTTGTCCTCCACGAGCCACAGTCCGTACCTGTCACAGAATTCCTTTACGGCCTTTATGTCAAAGGGATTCCCCAGGGTATGGGCTATCATGACCGCCTTTGTCTTTCCCGGGACATAAGCCTCCTCAAGAGCGGATACGTCTATGTTGTACTGCGGGATCTTTACGTCAAGAAAAACAGGCACCGCCCCGTACTGGAGGATGGGGCTCACGGTCGTCGGAAAACCGCAGGCAACGGTTATGACCTCGTCCCCGGGCTTTACCGCCCTCTCCTTCAGAAGCGGAGATGTCAGGGCCATAAAGGCCAGAAGGTTCGCGGAGGATCCGGAATTCACCAGGGATACGTATCTTACTCCCAGCCATTTCCCGAAACGTTCCTCAAACTCCCGCACATAATGTCCCGCGGTAAGCCAGAATTCCAGGGAAGAATCCACCAGATTCTCCATCTCCCTCCGGTCATATACCCTTCCGCCGTAGGGTATGCGGTCACCCTTTTCATACTCTTTCTTCTTATGATACTTATCGCAGTAATCCCCCGCAAGGGATGTCAGCAGGGCCCTGGCCTCTTTTTCGTCCAGGCCCTCGAACAGATCCTTTTCCATGCTCAGTTCCCCTTAAGTTTTTCCCTGACCTTCAGCTCACCCTCATCCAGGGTCTTGACCCCGTCTCCCATCATCTTATAGATATCGGCGCATCTGTGGTAGAGCATGTGCATGGCGTTAACCTCAAGACTCGCCTTCTGGTCCGTCCCCCACATATCATGACTCAGGGTCACATGGCGCTCGATCACCTTTGCTCCCATGGCCGCCGCCACCACCGAAGGCTCCAGGTTCTGCTCATGGCCGGAATAGCCCACGATACAGCCGTAGCGCTCCTTTAGGGTGTGCATATAGGAGAGGTTCAGCTTATCCACGGGTGACGGATAGGTGGAATTGGTATGCAGCAGTATATACTCTCCCCTGCCTTCCTTTTCCAGTATCTCCACAGCCGCATCCAGTTCCTCCTGAGTGCTCATGCCGTCCGACATGATGACAGGCTTTCCGCAGGCGCAGACCTCTTTTAAGAGCTCGTGGTTGCCGTTGCCGGCGGAAGCCACCTTTATGAAAGGCAGGTCATATTTCATAAGGAATTCCAGGCTGGGAAGATCCCAGGGGCTGGCGGTCCAGGCCAGAGGCTTCTCCCTGCAGTAGCTGTCGATATAGTCATATTCCTCCCTGCCGAACTCTATGTGCTTTTTATAATCCAGATAGGTCATCTCTCCCCAGGGAGTCTGGCGCATCACGTTCTTCTGCGCCTCCGGCACCGCTATCTCCGGTGTGCGTTTCTGGAACTTCACACAGTCCCAGCAGGTGCTGAAGGCAGCGTCCATGAACCGCTTTGCCACCTGAAGGTCACCGTTATGGTTGATGCCTATCTCTGCGATAAAATAGGGGATGGGATTGTCTCCCACCTCCGTGTTTCCCAGCATTATCCTCTGTTTTGCCATTCTTCAATACTCCTTTTCTGAGCCCGCGCCGGCTTTGAGGCGCTTCAAAGATTTGCCGTCAGGCAAATCTTCCTTTTCTGCTCCCGGGCTCAGCCCGGGGGAGCCCGCGCCGGCTTTGAGGCGCTTCAAAGATTTGCCGTCAGGCAAATCTTCCTTATGCTGTCACTGAAGCTGTATCTGCAGCGAAACCCCGTATCCTGTTTAATCCTGCTCACATCAGGCCTTAAGCTCACAAAGGGCTCCGGATCACTGCCGTATCTTATCTCCGACTCCGAAGGTATCAGTTCCCTGAGTTCCTCGATATAGTCCTTAAGTACCCTGTAATCACCGTTGGCTACGTTATATATGCTGCCTGCTCTTCCTTTTTCTCCCAGGGCTATGAACGCATCCGCGCAGTCAGCGGCATCCATATAATCCCAGTACTGCCTGCAGGAGCTTAAGTCCGCAGCCTCGCCGCGTTTAAGCTTTCCCACCAGATCCGGGAGCATGCGGCCCGACGGTTCGAAGCTGCCGGTGAGCGAAAAGATCCTTCCCCATATCCACTCGATCCCCGCACTCTCCGCCGCCACCCGGCTTATATGGCAGCCCGCAAGTTTGGCTGCTCCGTAGGCGCTGAAGGGAAGGGGAGGCGTATCCTCCGTGATCACTCCGCTTACCACACCGTATTCGGCCTGGGAACCTGTCCCGATATACCGCCTGCAGCCCAGCCTGACAGCAGCCTCCACATTTCCCGGAAGCCTCTCCGTGTTCTTTAACTGCGCAGCCATGTCATTACGTCCGCCTGCCCAGGCCATATCAAAGAAAAGCCCGCATCGGGGTGTTTTGTCGTTTATAAGCTCCGGCAGGGCTTCCGTATCCATATCGTATTCGATTATGCATACTCTCCCCTCCGGAAATCTTTCCGCCAGCTCTTTGATCCGGCTGTTATGCTCCGAGCCCTTTCTCAGAAATGCAAGAAGCCCGTATCCCGACTCCAGCAGACGTCCGGAGAGATGGATACCGGCAAAGCCCGCCGCGCCCGTAACAGCCGCTCTCATGAGGATCCGTCCTCATCAAAGTTGATGCGCCGTTCCTCTACGACCACCGGCCTGTGTATGACCCTGGTGTTTATGTTCAGTATATACTCACCTATAAGTCCGATAAAGAATATCTGTATGCCTCCGAGCAGGAACACACCTATCATCACGGGCGCCATGCCCATGGTCATGTTATCCCAATTGGTCAGCTTGAGC
Organism: Lachnospiraceae bacterium; assembly: GCA_017518185.1. Lineage (GTDB taxonomy): Bacteria > Bacillota > Clostridia > Lachnospirales > Lachnospiraceae > NK4A136. The sequence continues at coordinate 7,098 of JAFWWB010000030.1, read as the reverse complement.
ACCAGATACACAATGGCGATGATAAAGCTGACGGCGCTGGTAAAGAAGCCCAGGAAGGTGGCAAGACGCAGTCCCACCTTCGTGTAGGAGGTAAAGGACAGCATGGCCGCATCGTAGAGTGTATAGAAATTGTTATGGGTCTTCCCTCCCCGGCGTTTCGGCTGCTCATAGTGGATCTCGATCATATCAAATCCGCTGCCGTACTCCGCCACTATACCGCGGATAAAGGGAATGGGATCATCAAGCTCACGGAGCAGCCTCACAAAGGAACTGTCATAGAGGCCGAAGCCCGTGAAATGCTCTATCATCTTAACATCCGACATGTTGCGGATAAGCTTGTAATAAATGCTCCTGAAAAGATAGACTATGGGGTTCTCCCGGCTGCTGGTCTTGACACAGCTGACTATCCTGTGGCCCTTCTCCCACTCCGCCACCAGTGTGGGTATGAGCTCCGGCGGATCCTGGAAATCACAGCACAGGGGTATGACGCAGTCGCCGCTGCACTGGCAGATGCCGTGGAAGGGTGAATTGAACTGGCCGAAATTGGTCACGTTAAAAATGGCCTTTATCTTCTTATCCCCTTCGCAGAGCTTTTCCAGCTTTTCCCTGGTACCGTCAGTGGAACAGTTATCGATAAAAAGGATCTCGTAATCGTAGGAAGAAAGTTTTGTACGGAGCACATCCCTGACAGCGTCGGCAATGCCCTCCACGTTTTCCGTCTCATTATAACAGGGGATCATGATACTGATAGTCTTCATGCCGTTCATTATACCCCATCCCCCCTTCTATTGCAAACACGGTTTTCGGAAAAGCCCTTTAGGATGAAGGGACAGAACGTCCTGATAAGCATATCCAGGAGCACTCCGAGGATCAGGGTAAAGACAACCGTCGCGGCAAGGGACAGCCACAGCGGAAAACCTGCGCGGTAAATGAGCTTTGCCGGCTGCATCCCTGCCCAGAGCAGATAGAGATCCAGATGGGCCGCCATTATCACCAGGGACGCTTTTCCGACGATGCAGAGAAGTTTTATCTCCGGCAATGCGGCGCATAGGAATATGACCGCAAAAGCACACAGTCCTCCGGAATAATAGAGCAGGGGATCTCCTATGATAAGGTCATTGGTATCCGACCAGTAATAATGCGAGATGATGATCCCAAGCACAAGAAATAAGACTCCCGCGCCGGCTTTGAGGCGCTTCAAAGATTTGCCGTCAGGCAAATCTTCCTTTTCTGCCCTCGGACTCAGCCCGGCAAGATACCCTGCGCCCACAAATGGAAGCACTACAAAGCTCCGTATGATGCCCTTGCAGAGATACATCAGGAATATCCCCGGGATGCTTAGCGGCGTACTTTCGAAAAGCCCTCTCCATACCACCGCCAGCACACAGCCCAGGCCGCCTGCAAGCAGCGTCCCCATTACACGCAGGATCCTGTTCTTCTTAAGCCCCAGCAGTATAAAGTAAAGCTCCGCCAGGAATAACGACGATAAGAACCACATCACGGATTTTCCGCAGAAGCTTAAGGATGCAAGGGCATTTTCAACAAAACGCGCTCCGTCTATCTTTCCGATGGCCAGATTGCCTATATCAACCAGGAAATATATGACCGAAAATGAAAGATAAGGGATCAGCAGCCCCTTTGCCCTCTGCTTTATCAGCGCCTTCCCTTCCCTTTTCTTTTCGGAAAAGCATAAGGTCATGCCGCTGAGTATAAAAAAAAGCGGCATATGCAGGATGGATATCCATCCGTGCAGCGCCGGGTCCACTCCCTCCAGATGGGAAAGAAGCACCAGTATGATACCGGCGCCTTTGGCCATATCGATATATGCAGCTCTGTCGCCTTTGCCTTCCATCCCCACCTCAAAGGAAGATTTGCCTGACGGCAAATCTTTGAAGCGCCTCAAAGCCGGCGCGGGCTCCCCCGGGCTGCGCCCGGGGGCAGAAAATGAATTGGTTTACATCATCATATTATGTCACCCTGAAAATGTCAATAAAAGATCCCCCCGCATAAGCGGAGGGATCCGGTCAGTTCTTAAATAATATGCTGTTATCAGTGAATGACCTGTGACCAGTTGCTTATTCCGATAACGCCCTTTGCATAGGCATCGGCTGCAGCATTCTGGTCGGTGCCCATCATAGCGTAGATGCTCTTGGTCTGGGCTCCGAAGTATGCTCCGGTGGAAGGATCCTGTGCGTAGATTATTGCCTCAACATAAGGATTGGTCACCGTTGCATAGTAGGAAGCATACAGTGCGGCTGCCTGGGAAGCCTCGTCCGGAGCCGCCGCAAGGGTGATCTCGCTGTAGACTACGGTACGGACCTTGCCGCTGGGTGAGAGCAGCGCGGGCTGCTGCAGGTAATTGGTGAGCATTGAAGCATTCTGGAAGCTCATGAACTTGCCACTGGTGACAAGACCCTGATAGATGCTGCCGCCTGCAAGGCCGTTGTAATTCCAGAATCTGGACCAGGTAAGGGGCACAAGATGGGGATGTGCAGCCACACACCAGTCAATGTTACCCTCTGCGGAGATCATTGAATTGAACTTCTCGAGGAAATCCTTGCCGTCGATGAAGTGATAGTGCTCGGGATTGGAAGTGGGATAATTGCAGTCCCATCTCTGGTCGATGCTTATGAACACGCGGGCATTTGCATTTGCGCTCTTTATAGCGTTGTAGCAGACACGGAAGCCCTGCATGTACTCACGGATGTACTGGTCGTCGTTCATGTATGCAACATAGTTCCACTTACGCTCATTGACCTCATTGCCGATAACGAAATCCTGGGTATTGGTGACTGCTGCAACATTGTGAAGCCTGGTAGCCATGGTCATGACGCCGTTCCAGTCGGAGGCGTTGAGCATGTAGTAACCGGTCTTGTCCGGGATGGGATGGGAATCAGCCACTCTTGCATAGGGATGCAGGAGAGCCGCATCGTTGCCTGAATTCAGGACCTGGAGCATCTGGGTGTTTGCGCCCGCGCCGTTACGGCCTGCGGGAAGATCCATCCAGTAGTTCCAGAAGGTCTTCATCTCATCCTGGGTGGACTTTGAGGGAAGAGCCCTGAAAGGCTTCGTAGCCGTTGCCAGGACCTCGGGATTGGTTATGTACTGGGGAGTGCCCAGGACCTTGATGGCCCCGCCCTGCTTTACACAGAAGGCATACTTGCTGTAAAGTCCGCTGGAAGCATCAAGTGCAAAAGTTGCCTGGGGATTTGCCTGAAGTGCAACCGTCGCGATGGCGCCGGTTGAAGGCACGCTCTCGAAGGGCCCCATCTTTACTACATAGAGCACCCCGTCATCGGATGCGGGAAGGCTTGTAAGCGCAAGGCTCAGGCCCACGGTATTCTTGTCCACAAGGATACAGCCGGTCTTCCCTGCCAGTGCGGCCAGGCTGCCTGCCCCGCTGTTGCTGTTGTTGTTATTGCCGGTGGGCGCTCCTGCGTAGGGAAGTCTTCCCTCTGCCTTACCGGAGGTCTTATAGTGTGCCCACATCATCTGGGGGCTGTTTCCGAGAACCGCCACTACGTCGGGATTTGACTGTGCATAGTACTCGGCATCGAACATGGTGCCGTCTTCCATCTGCTGGGGTGCTGCCATGGCGGGCATAGCAGATCCGGCAAGACAGGTAAACGCCGTTGCGATGGCAGCCACGATCCTGCATAATCTCTTCTTCATCATTCCTCTCCTTTCAGTCTGTGGATGGCCCTCTGCCATCCCTTTCTACAGTCATATATGCGTTATGATATCATTTTATTGCAGCCACTTCAATAATTTTTTAGAATGCAAAGAATACTAATGACACCAGCAGTACCGCGATCACCACTATCTAATCTCTCAAACAACCAACAGGAACGATCTTTACGCCTTTTTCCGTTGTATATGACATAGGCGCTGTTGCACAGATCACGATAAGTGCTGACGGTTCCCGGTATATTGCTCGTGGATGTTCTTTATCCTTAGTCGCTATTTCATTGTGTTTCTTTATTACCTCTCTGAATTTCAGTAATGAAGCTTCTGCATCCGGTATTCGATTTGCCCCTGTCTTTATCTCGATCAAGGCATATTTCCCATTGTCAGCCTGATATATAGCATCAGCTTCCAATCCCATATCATCCGTATAATGCAGGATCCTGGCGTTATGAGCCTCCGCATACACACACAGATCACGCAAAACCATATTTTCAAACACATGACCAAACAGATCCAGATCCGTATTAAAATAATCCGGTGACACGCCCAATGCTGCTAATGCAATCGACGGATCGATAAAAATATGCTTTTTTGCAGCTCTGATGGCTGTTTTTGACCGGATCTGAGGCGTCCATGCATCAATATCCCGTATTACGAAAAGTTTTTCTAATACCTCTACGTATGATTGAAGCGTTGCATCTGTAACATTAAAGCTAGCCTTTACATCTGCATAAATGCTTGTTTTTTTTGCTGTTGTAGCCATATTACGGGCATATGACCATAAAATCGTCCTGCACCACTCCGTATTTCTCTTAACCCCGTCGATAGCACTGACATCTTTCCTGATGATCTGAGAATAGTAGTCTTTGGCAATTTCAAGTTTTGCATTGTCATTCTTCAATGCCAGGCATCTGGGCCATCCCCCACGGCAAGCCGCAAAAAACAGTTCCTCTAACGATACTTTTGCTTCATATCCGGAAATATCATACGACTCATTTTCCACTATCCGCGAAAGCGAAACCTCTCCTGTTGACTCTCCGGTCTCCCATAAGGTCATAGGATACATAAGAATCTCCGAAATCCTTCCTGTACCGGTATGTGGCGTATCAATTTTCTTACTGGTTGAACCTGTCAGATAATACTCCCCTACCTCCTCCGGATGATCATCACAATCCTTTCTTATCATCCCCCATATTTTAAGTGCATCTTGCCATTCGTCAAAAAGGATCGGCCTTTCCTTCTTTAAGAATAACCCCGGCGCTGTCTCCGCAACAGCTAAATATCCATCACGTTTCTCCTCATCCTGAAACTCGATCACTGTCTTACATCGCTCTTTCGCTGTCCTTGTTTTTCCGCAGCCTTTAGGCCCTATAATGCTAATAGCATTAAAAGCCTCGTTTTTTCTGTCAATTACATCATCCATTATCCTTCTAATATATTCCATATTATCAATCCTCGCATACAGTTCTGATTAATGGAATAATACCATAAAATCCAGGCAGCAACAAGTGGATTTGTGTAATTTCGAATGTTTTATTTATGTGTTTTCGAATGTTTTATTTATGTGTTTTCGAATGTTTTATTTGTGTCAACAGGGGCTGCCGGTATACCGGTTTATACCGGTTCAAAAGTCAAGGACAAATTTCAGCCAATTTTACATCTTTTATGGAATCGAAAATGACAGGAACAGAATACCAGCAGACACCGCAGGAAAAGGGGGGCAGTCTTCAGACTGCTCCCCTTAAACTTATGCTCTCGCTTCTATGATACTTCCGTCCCAGATCCCGTAATCGGCCAATGTGAGATCCCGGTTAAGCCGGGTCCCTTCCCATGAAAGATCCATATTATCTACTGTGGAAAAAGTGTTTTCGTCATACTTTTTCAAAGCATAAAGTATCTTCTGAATAAGCAGATCTATCCTGAGCCTCGTCGGAAGCTCCATATCTGTCTTCCAGCCCATCCCGGGAAAAGAAAGTGTTACGATAGTATATTCCATACAATATCAATCAGAATCCGACGCTCTGGATCTTCTGCGCATTCTTTCCTGCTAGTTCTGCGTCCTTAGCTTCAAGTTCATCAGCATCCATATTCAAGGCATCAGCATACGTCTGAAGAAGATTGGAAAACTTCTCAAATAAAGCCTTCATGTTGTCGAACTCAGTAACCACACTCTTCTGTGCATCACCCTTAAAGATCTCATCCAGACTATGGATAAGAGTATCAAGGCTCTTGATTGCCGTATCATGCTCTGTCTTATACCCTAATACCTGCGACGCCTTTCCCCTTAACAATTCCGGGGATACCTGAATTAAATCTGCTCCCATTTAACTTTCCTCCTTTAATTTGTATATTTTTTACAGCACTAAGCTGTATGGATACGTGCAACACTGCGAACCTTCAACTGGCCACACCCAAAGCCCAATTACAAATATGCTTTTTTCCATATTCCGCCATCGTCATTACCTTACCATAGTATGGATCTATGCATAGTATATCTGACATTTTTACATTATTCAAATCCACTCCTTTTCTCAGGCCTATTGCAACCATCGAATGAGTGCCATCTCCATAAAAACTATCTCCCACTCTTACTTCAACTGCATTCCCTTCCAAAACAGCTTTAGCACATTTATTTAAGTGTTCCTGCTCATTATCGCTTTTTCCATACCTTTTTTGATCTATAGCGTCACCTCTCTGAACAGTACATCCACCAGTTTGGTATGCCTTGTCAGGATTTAATCTAAAATCATATGGCCCTTTTTTATTGTCCGGATGCGCCATATTATAGATCATCGCTACTGAACAGCATGTGCATCCTCTGTTCTTCTTTTCTCCGTTATTGGGGTTGTTCGGATCCTTGGGTTGCAGAAATTCCTCATAAACACCTTGTTTAAATATCTCTCCTTCAAATCTGTTTACAATACCAAAATCACTATAATCATTATTATTGTACGCAATACCATTATACCCGGAGAATTGTTTTAGCCTGCCTTTCATAATGTAATAGTTCACCTTCGAACTGTATCCAACCTCTATCGAATTAATCTCTGAGTTGATAGCATCATCATATTCGTCACTATTATATTTCTTGATCAGCAATCCTCCCTGAATGATCCCCCATGCTCTCAGGAGACTATTTCTCTTAACAGCTTCGTACTGCGCCATGATCTTTTCAAGTGTCTTATTAGAAGGCTCATAACTCTGCGCATCAACACCTTCCAATCCTGCATCTATCCCGGTGTCGATCTGAACAACACTCTGCTCATAAAAAACTATCTTATTCCGAAGCTGTTCCAGATTGGCCGCAACCTCTCCGAATTCTTTTTCCAAAAATTCCAGTATATGATCAATGTTGTCGCGGTTCTTGACCTCCATATCAAGACCATTCCGAACCTCAATGACCATTTGTTT
>JAFWWB010000029.1 GCA_017518185.1 Lachnospiraceae bacterium | reverse complement strand
TTCGGCGTACTGCCTCCTGTTTCCATCCTTACTCCGGAGCAGACCCAGTACTACTTCCTCAGCGGTTTCACCGCAAAGCTGGCAGGTACCGAGAGAGGCATCACCGAGCCCACTCCTACCTTCAGCGCATGCTTCGGCCAGGCTTTCCTGGAGCTTCATCCTACCAAGTACGGCGAGGAGCTCGTTAAGAAGATGAAGAAGAGCGGTGCGAAGGCTTACCTTGTGAACACCGGCTGGAACGGAACCGGCAAGCGTATCTCCATCCCCGATACCAGAGGCATCATCGATGCAATCCTCAGCGGCGACATCCTTAAGGTACCTACCAAGAAGATCCCCATCTTCGATTTCGAGGTTCCTACCGAGCTGCCCGGCGTTAACACCGGCATCCTTGACCCCAGAGATACCTATGCTGATGCTTCCGAGTGGGAGACCAAGGCTAAAGATCTGGCAGGCAGATTCCAGAAGAACTTCAAGAAGTATGAGACCAATGAGGCAGGCAAGGCCCTCGTGGCAGCAGGCCCTCAGCTGTAAGGAGTTCGGCAACAGATCAATAAACAATGAGGGCGCATCCTTAGGGGTGCGCCCGTTTTTATGAGAGGTGAGGATATGGGGCTTAGATTTAGAAAGAGCATTACCCTCTGTAAAGGAGTAAAGCTTAATCTGGGAATGAAGAGCGCTTCCATCAGCGTGGGACGGAAGGGTATACACCAGAGTATATCCACGACAGGACGCACCACCACATCCTTAAGCTTGCCGGGGACGGGCCTGGGTTACACCAAGAGCGTGAACCTGAAGAAGGGCTTCAAGAGTCTCTTCGGCAGGAAGAAGGAAGAGGAAAAGAAAGAAGAGAAAAAGACGGGCGGATCAAAAGCAGCCGCTGCGCCTAAGGGCCTTTCCGAGGCGGAGCTTAATGAGAACAGGCAGATCTATGAGGAATACTGCCGACAGATCGCCCTTATAAGAGGGATACATAAACAGGCTGACGATCCCATCGACTGGCAGGAGGTTTACGGCAGACCCGAGCCGGTGGGAGGGGCACTGAGCAGCCTCAGGAGTGATACTAAGCAGAGCCATGAGGAGTGGCAGGAGCTGCATGAGCTTTCGGAAAAGGTGCTGGCCGGAGACCTGGATACCTATCTTGCGCTGGTGGATGAGTTCAGGCCCTTTGATGACCTGCTGGAGTACGGAAGCGATTTTGAGGTGGGAACGGACGATCCCTCCTTCCTCGAGGTTGAATTCCACGTAAAGAGCGCCGAGGTCATGCCGGAGCGGGAGTATATACTGGATGATAACGGAAGGCTTAAGGAAAAGGATCTTTCGAAGACCGCATACTATGACATGCTCCAGGATTATGTCTGCAGCGCGGTGCTCCGTGTGGCCAGGGACAGCTTCGCCCTGCTTCCCATAGACAGGGTGATCATACATGCTACCGATACTATCGATGACAGCGCCACGGGAAGGGTGACGGAGGAGACCATACTTTCGGTCTCAATAGGACGGAGCCAGCTTGAGGGTATGGATTTCAGCAGGCTGGATCCTTCGGACTGCCTGGGCACCTTCCCGATAAAGATGAATTTCAAAAAGACAAAGGGCTTCTCTCCGGTGGAGAGACTGTCCTGAGAAAAAAGGAGGGCGGATGTATTGTCGGACAGGAGTAAAGGCGCAAGAAGGCTCATAGCCCTTTCAGTCATACTTGTCTTTACGGCAGTCACCGCCCTGCTCTTTATTCTGGTGGGAGAACCGCTGGTGGAACTGGTGGCGGATCCGGAAGCCTTCAAGGAATGGATCGGGAGCTATGGCATACTGTCCTATGGTATTTTTGCCGGCATCATGGTGCTGCAGGTCATCGTGGCGATAATACCTGCCGGTCCCTTCCAGGTGGCGGGAGGCTATGCCTTCGGAGCTCTGAACGGAGCTCTTTTGTCTATACTGGGCAATACTCTTGGAAGCCTTCTGGTCTTTATCATGGTAAGGGCCTTCGGCAGACGCTTTGCCGAGCTTTTTATCCCGCCGGATAAGCTGGATAAGCTCAGGTTCATAGAAAGCTCCCCGAAATGGAAGCGGCTCTTCATGATCATCTTCATCATACCGGGATCACCGAAGGATATACTTACCTATTTTGCGGGACTCACCGGCATAAAGACCGCAGAGTGGATCCTGATAGCCTCCCTCGGGAGGATCCCGGCTATCGCCGTTTCAGCGCTGGGAGGCAATGCCATAGGGCAGAAGAGGCCTCTGGCAGCAGCGCTGTTTTTCGGGGGCTTGCTTATGATGAGTGCCTTGGGTATAATCATCTACAGGAGGATTTCCGGCAAAGGGAAAGGAGGAGAGGATGAAAAAGCATGAATTGAACAGACTTACTGCCCTGGGTATGGGGATCGTATTCATGGCAGCGGCTGCAGGCTGCGGCGAGGAAGGCGCTTCCTTCCGGGGAAGCTATGAGAAGGAAGAGGATGAGGAACAGCCGACAGCCACTCCTACGGAGGCAGCTGCGCAGGCGGAGCCGACGGAAGCGCTGCCGGAGCCCACAGAGCCGGATGAACCGGAGACGGTGGCTGAGGGTATAGATCTTTATCAGGAGCTTTCGGAGTGGAGCTTCTACTTTACCAGCGGCGCGGGCGGCTGGGGCACGGGGCTTGAGTTTGAACCTGACGGAAGTTTCAGCGGTGATTTTCATGACAGTGATATGGGTGTCACAGGGCCCGGCTATCCCCACGGTATGATCACCGTATGCGAGTTTACCGGGCAGCTCGGGGAATACACCCGCGTAGACGACTACACCTACAGGGTGAAGGTGGACAGCCTTGAATATGCACCGGAAGGCCAGGAGAATATAGAGGACGATATCCTTTACGTCACCTCGACGCCCTACGGTCTTGAAGATGCTGATGAACTGATCATATACCTTCCCGGCAAACCCACCGCTGAACTGGATGATGCCTTTATGAGCTGGATGCGTCCCACCCATTTCTATCAGTATGTGGGTTCGGGATTTGATTATTACGAGGATATACCCGAGGAACTTCCTTTCTGCGCTGTATATAATCCGGGAATTGATGGCTACGGCTTTTACGGATTTGCGAATCCCGGCAGGAACAAGATGTGCCTCAAGAATATGGCAAAGCTGCCCGGGCTGAAGAATTGGGAGCTCACCATAAATGATGACGGGACCTATTACTGCGATGATATGGATGAATATGGTTTCCTGCGCGTGCAGAGCGCGGCGGTACGGCTTGATGACAGTTTTCCTTCTTATTCGTCTGACAAGGAAGGCGCGGTCAGAGCTGTCATAGAAGCGGTGACCGGCGACCACGGCATCGAGAGCCTTTATGTACCGGATGACGATTACATGGATCTCTCTCTTGCCTATATAAGCGGCGAACCCGTGCAGTATGAGGCCTGGGAAAGCGGTTATGAGGAAGATACCATGGAGTGCCAGGGCATATTCCATTTCGACTATGAGTATGCTTCTGACGGAAGCACCAGCGGCGGTTATGCCCAGGCTTATATCGTCAGTGCCGATCCCGAGGATGAGAACGGAAGATATGAGTTCCTGAACCAGTACCTGCATTCCCTGGCGTTGACAGGCAATTATGAAGGTCTCTCTTCCGAGTCTGCCGATAACGGAGAACGCTGGATCATCGCCGAAGTGGCCGCATGTAATCCCGTTGCGGGTACGGTGGAAGCCGATGAGGTTGTATGGATAAGCGGGGATGACGAGGAAACTCTTGAGGAATACGGCATAGATCCGGATGATGTGAGCAACGATTACGCCATCGGTGGTGTGGACGGTGACTACGTCAGCTATAAGCTCAGCGATGACTGCCCTATCTATCTGAGATTTGTGGAGAATATCTTCCATCGCTATATCAGCCTGGAGGATCTGGATGCGAATATCAGGGATATGGATGAATTCAATCAGCAGTTCTATGCCGACAATCCGGAGGCCAACGAGGAGAAATATACCATACTCTTCTGCATGCTGCTGGATGAGAACGACCAGGTAGTGGCAATGTACGAACCTTACAGACCGTAAGGAAAAATTGCTGTAACAATGCAATACGGCGCAGGCTATCTTGCAACAATGTATCTGGGATACCTTGCAGGCGGAAAGAATATGAACAATATCAGCGGCGGCCTGAACACGCTCATGCAGGATATGGCTGCCGGTTGAAAACGGGGCGGGTGAAGCAATACAGATGATAAAGGATGCCGATGCGAGGGTGTCCGTGATACGATCCTATTACGGTGCCACCCAGAACAGGCTGGAGCATACGGTAAAGAATCTGGATAACGTGGTGGAGAATACCACCGCAGCCGAATCCCAGATCAGGGATACTGATATGGCGGAGGAGATGGTTAGATTCTCCGGGATGAGCATTTTAAAACAGGCGGGGACCTCCATGCTCGCGCAGTCCAACCAGAAGAACCAGATGGTGTTACGGCTGCTGCAGTAATAATGTCGCGTTCGGACGAGATACTGGAATTATTCGGCAGGACGCTGCCGCAAGTTGAAATCTCATGTTAAAAAGTGTATATTATAACAATATCTGTACATGTGAAAACGAGGAGGCACAGGAAAAAATGCAGACAAAGAAAAGACGATCCCTGAAGAAAACACTGCTTACAAAGATCATCATCTATGTGGCTGTCATCATCGTGGTGATAACCCAGATCAGCATCAAGCTGGCAGCGGATAACATCCAGTCGCTGACCAACAATATACTGGCAAGGGAATCCGCAACATATGCCAGTGAGATCCACAGCTGGTGGACCGGCATAGAGGAAAGAGTGGGGCAGACCGCCGACGTTATGAGAAATATCCCGGAGCTTTCATATGACAGCGCCCTTGCGATGCTCCTGGAGCTTACGAAGCTGGACCCCGATTCGCAGGATATCTATCTTGCGTACGGAGACACGGGAAAATTCCTGGATGGATCGGGCTGGATCCCGGACGACAGCTTTGTGTTTACCGACAGGCCCTGGTATAAGGGTGCACTGGCGGAGAAAGGCGGCATCTATTCTTCGGAACCCTATGTTGATGCGTCCACCGGAAAGACATGCCTGGCCTGCGCCGTGATGATAAGGGACAATGTGGTGCTTTCCAGCGATATCAATTTCGATAAGGTGGCGGATAAGGTGAAGGATTTTGATTCCCTTTCTCCTGACGCAAAGTATTACATAATAAACAAGGATACAAAGGACATACTCATCAGCAACGTGAGCAGCAGCGTGGGAGAAGCTCTTTCTTCCACTACCGATCCCGTGGCTGCAGGGCTTGCGCCTGTGTTCGATAATATGAACAAAAATGCCGACGGAAACGGGGATAAGGTCGTGACCGCCAAGAGTTCCGAAGGAGCCTATATGTACACGGCTACGGATATCGAAGGCACCTCCTGGACCGTGGTGAGTGCAGTACCTTCATCCATCCTCAGCGACAGCATTCTGAAGGTCATGATCATCACTTTTGTCAGTGCACTCGTGTTGCTTGGCGTGCTGGCGGCGGTAATGTATGTCATGATAAGCAAGGCCATCAATCCCGTCACCACTATCACCGAACGTATCACGGATATAAGCAGGGGTGATTTCACCGTGAAGATAGTGCCGGAAGGAAACAACGAGATCACGACGCTGGCGGAAAGCCTGAGCGCTTATGTTGAGAAGATGCGCATGACACTCAACAGCCTGTCGGATATATCCGGGCAGATGAACAGCCGTGCGGGTGAGTGTTTCGATATCTCACACATACTCTCCGATGCGAACAGCAATCAGGGGGATTCCATCGAGAAGCTGAACTCCACGCTGGGGGATATGAACGCTTCCATAGAGGATATCGCACATGCCGCCTCCGAGCTGGCCTCGACCTCCAGCAGGCTGGCACAGAGCGCCGATGACGTTAAGATCCTCTGCGAGGAGACACTTGAAGCCTCCACAAAGGGCAGGGACGAGATGAACGGTATGACAAAGAATGTCGATACCCTGAATTCTACCATAAGCGATCTCACTGCACTGATCAGGGAAACAGCGAAAACCGTGGAGGAGATCACCGGTATCACCGATACCATCAATGCTCTCTCAAGCCAGACCAATCTGCTGTCGCTGAACGCATCAATAGAAGCGGCGAGAGCGGGAGAGATGGGAAAGGGCTTTGCGGTCGTTGCTACGGAGGTCGGTACTCTGGCAAACCAGTCTTCACAGGCTACCGAGTCGATACGGAGGCTTGTAGAGGGCATCACCAGGAATATCTCTGATATCAATCGCAAGGCGGAGATCTGTGTGCGTGATATGGAAGCCTGCATGAGGGCTGTTTCCGCTGCGAACGGATCCTTTGAGAAGATATGCGGGGACGTGGCCAAGGCTGCCGACGGCATAAGCATGATAGCGGAAGGCATAGAGCGCATCAACGATGTGGCAAGCGACAATGCCGCCACTACACAGGAGCAGGCGGCGAACATCACCCAGGTCCTGGATCTTAGCAATATGATAGTGAACGAGAGCAGCAAGCTCCGTGCGGAGACGGACAATATAACCACCATATCCGAGAACCTGAACCGTTACTCGGACGAGATCAATTCCGATCTGTCGCAGTATACGGTATGATCCCTGCGGAATTTTCTTCTTGACAGGGGAGAACAGAAAACATATAATAGCAGAGCATGCGGTCTCGTATGCTCTGTTTTTTTGCGCAGAGCAGGCGACGCATAGTACATGTTAAGTCAGACAGGAGGTGAACAGGATGCCAACATTTAACCAGTTAGTGAGAAAGGGACGCGAGACCTCTGTTAAGAAGTCTACCGCTCCGGCACTCTTGAAGGGCTTCAATTCCCTGCACAAGAAGGCCATCGACACGAATTCTCCCCAGAAGAGAGGCGTGTGCACCGCAGTTAAGACCGCAACTCCCAAGAAGCCTAACTCGGCCCTCAGAAAGATCGCCAGAGTGCGTCTCTCAAACGGGATCGAAGTTACCAGCTATATCCCCGGAGAGGGTCACAATCTGCAGGAGCACAGCGTGGTGCTGGTGAGGGGCGGCCGTGTTAAGGATCTGCCCGGTACCAGATATCACGTTATCCGTGGTACGCTTGATACCGCAGGTGTTGCCAACAGGAAGCAGGCGCGTTCCAAGTACGGCGCTAAGCGTCCTAAGGACAAGAAGTAAGTAAGCCTGGGTATCACGTAAATGTTGGAGTTCTGTTTTATCTTTAGAAATAGGGAGAAACAGCACGAACACATTTTAATATGTGAGTACCGATGATCTGATCATTTTATGGCTTTACCAATGATTAAGGAGGGAAGAACCGTGCCACGTAAAGGACACATTCAGAAAAGAGACGTTTTGGCAGATCCCTTATACAATGACAAGGTGGTGACCAAGCTCATCAACAACATCATGCTTGACGGGAAGAAGGGCGTTGCACAGAAGATAGTGTACAATGCCTTTGCCAAAGTGGAAGAAAAGAGCGGCAAGCCTGCGCTGGAGGTATTCGGCGAGGCCATGAACAACATCATGCCGTTGCTCGAAGTTAAGGCGAGACGTATCGGTGGTGCTACCTATCAGGTGCCTATCGAGGTGCGTCCCGACAGAAGACAGGCTCTGGCTCTGCGCTGGCTTACCGGCTTCTCAAGGAAGCGTTCCGAGAAGCGTATGGAGGACAAGCTTGCAGGCGAGATCCTGGATGCGGCAAACAATACAGGCGCAGCAGTCAAGCGTAAGGAAGAGATGCATCGTATGGCTGAGGCGAACAAGGCGTTTGCTCACTACAGATTCTAAGGAAAGGAGGCGTTTAAAGTGGCTGAAAGAGAATACCCTTTGGAGCGTACCAGAAACATCGGTATCATGGCTCATATTGATGCAGGTAAGACCACTCTGACCGAGCGTATACTTTACTACACCGGCGTCAATTACAAGATCGGCGATACGCACGAGGGTACTGCTACCATGGACTGGATGGAGCAGGAAGCAGAGCGTGGTATCACCATCACATCAGCCGCTACCACCTGCCACTGGACTCTGCAGGAGAACTGCAGGCCCAAGCCCGGCGCCCTGGAGCATCGTATCAACATAATAGATACCCCGGGTCACGTCGACTTCACGGTAGAGGTGGAGCGTTCACTCCGAGTACTGGACGGCGCTGTCGGCGTTTTCTGTGCGAAGGGCGGTGTTGAGCCCCAGTCAGAGAACGTATGGCGTCAGGCGGACACCTACAATGTTCCCCGTATGGCGTTCATCAACAAGATGGACATCATGGGCGCGAACTTTTTCGGTGCCGTTGAACAGATAAGGACAAGGCTCGGCAAGAATGCCATCGTGCTCCAGCTGCCCATAGGCAAGGAGGACGAGTTCAAGGGCATCATCGACCTGTTCGAGGAGAAGGCTTATATCTATAATGATGACAAGGGTGAGGACATCTCCATCACCGACATCCCCGATGATATGAAGGAGGATGCGGAGCTGTACCGCCATGAGCTCATCGAAAAGATCTGCGAGCTGGACGACGATCTG
Source organism: Lachnospiraceae bacterium (assembly GCA_017518185.1). Taxonomy (GTDB): domain Bacteria; phylum Bacillota; class Clostridia; order Lachnospirales; family Lachnospiraceae; genus NK4A136. The sequence goes on along the minus strand of JAFWWB010000029.1, from coordinate 1,552 downwards.
ATGATGCAGTACCTTGAGGATCAGGTACCTGCCATCGATGAGATGAAGGCAGCCCTCAGAAAGGCTACCTGCGAGTGCCGTGCGGTTCCCGTATGCTGCGGTTCCGCCTACAGGAACAAGGGCGTACAGAAGATGCTGGATGCAGTGATCGAGTACATGCCTGCACCTACCGACATCCCCGCCATCAAGGGCGTTGACCTTGACGGCAACGAGGTGGAGAGGCATTCATCCGATGCAGAGCCTTTCTCCGCACTTGCATTCAAGATAATGACAGATCCCTTCGTAGGAAAGCTCTCCTTCATAAGAGTATATTCCGGTACCCTTAATTCCGGATCCTACATCCTTAATGCCACCAAGGACAAGAAGGAAAGAGTGGGACGTCTCCTGCAGATGCATGCCAACAAGCGTGCTGAGCTGGATAAGGTTTACTCCGGTGATATCGCTGCAGCAGTAGGTTTCAAGTTCACCACCACCGGTGACACCATCTGCGACGAGCAGCACCCGGTCATACTGGAGAGCATGGAGTTCCCCGAGCCCGTTATCGAGCTGGCTATCGAGCCCAAGACCAAAGCAGGCCAGGGCAAGATGGGCGAGGCTCTTGCAAAGCTGGCAGAGGAAGATCCTACCTTCCGCGCACATACCAATCCCGAGACGGGTCAGACCATCATCGCAGGTATGGGCGAGCTCCATCTGGAGATCATCGTGGACAGACTGCTCCGCGAGTTCAAGGTGGAGGCAAACGTGGGTGCTCCCCAGGTTGCATACAAGGAGGCCTTTACCAAGGCTGTGGATATCGATTCCAAGTATGCGAAGCAGTCCGGCGGCCGCGGCCAGTACGGTCACTGCAAGGTTAAGTTTGAGCCCATGGATCCCAACGGCGAGGAGACCTATAAGTTCGAATCCACCGTTGTGGGCGGATCCATTCCGAAGGAATACATCCCCGCTATCGGCGAGGGTATCGAGGAGGCTGCAAAGGCCGGTATCCTCGGCGGATTCCCCGTACTCGGCGTTTACGCAAATGTGTACGACGGTTCCTACCACGAGGTCGACTCTTCGGAAATGGCATTCCATATCGCAGGTTCAATGGCCTTCAAGGAGGCAATGCAGAAGGGAAATCCCGTGCTGCTCGAGCCTATAATGAAGGTTGAAGTGACCATGCCCGAGGAGTATATGGGCGACGTCATCGGAGATATCAACTCCAGGCGCGGCCGTATCGAAGGTATGGATGATCTGGGCGGCGGAAAGATCGTCAGAGGTTATGTGCCCCTGGCCGAGATGTTCGGTTATTCCACCGATCTCCGTTCCAAGACCCAGGGACGCGGTAACTACTCCATGTTCTTTGAGAGGTACGAGCAGGTACCCAAGAACATCCAGGAGAAGGTACTTTCCGCAAAAGGAAATTAAACACTTGAAAAGCAGCTGAAAATCTAATATAATCAGATGCGGTGCTTTTCTTAGAAACCATTTATCTCACTAAGGAGGAAGAACAGAAATGGCAAAGGAGAAATTTAACAGATCGAAGCCCCATTGTAACATCGGTACCATCGGTCAC
>JAFWWB010000028.1 GCA_017518185.1 Lachnospiraceae bacterium | reverse complement strand
TATATACATTGCCGTCGTCTCGCCCTCAAGCGAAGAATTCGTGGCGATGATGACTTCCGAAACATCTCCCTCCAGACGGGCGATCAGCTCCTTCAGCTTTATATCCGCGGGACCTATGCCGTTCATCGGGGAAATGGCTCCGTGGAGCACATGATATACTCCCTCGTATTTCCCGGTCTTTTCGTAGGCTGCCAGATCCCTGGTATTCTCCACCACCATTATGGTGCTGTGATCCCGCTTTGGATTGGAACAGACCGGGCACTTATCCGAATCGGTCAGGGTACAGCACTCCTCACAGTAGCGCACGTTCTCCCTGGCTCTGGTCAGTGCCTCTGACAGCCTCCGCACCCGTTCCGCCGGAAGGCTTATGATATGAAAAGCCATGCGCTCTGCGGATTTCTTTCCGATACCCGGTAGGGCGCCCAGCTCTTCGATAAGTGACTGTATGTCTTTACTGTACAGTTCCATCAGAAGGGTACGTTAAGTCCCGAGGAGATCCCCCTCATAAGCTCATCGCTCTCGGCTTCGGCCTGGTTGATCGCCTCGTTAACGGCAGCAATGATCATGTCCTGCAGCATCTCCACATCATCGGGATCCACTGCGTCCGGGCTGATGACCAGCTTTGTTATGAGCTTCTTTCCGGTAACGGTAGCTTCAACAGCCCCGCCTCCGGATGCTGCAGTATACTCCTTTTCCTCAAGCTCCTTCTGCTTTTCCTCCATCTGACGCTGCATACGCTGTGCCTGCTTCATCAGATTATTCATGTTTCCCGGCATGCCGCCGGCGAATCCGCCTCTTCTGGCCATTTCGCTCTTCCTCCCTATTCTTCTTCAATATTTATGTGTACCAGCTTTTTAAGGTCTGCGTACTGCGTATCAAATCTGCGCTTCGTATCAAAGCTCATGATCTCAAAAGGCACATCCCTGCCGGTGTGCTCGTTGAGCAGAGCCTGCACCTCGTCCCTGTGCTCGTTCATGGTCTTTATCTTGAAGCCGTCTCCAAGGCAGATGAACAGCCTGTCGCCGTCTCCCAGAGAGAGCTTTGCCTCATTCAGGATAGCCTTTAACAGATTGTCTGACTTTCCGATGATGATCTGCCATTCCCTCACTATCTTCTTTATATCCTCCGGAACGGCCCTTTCAAGCTCCACCACCGGTTCTGCCGCAGCGGCAGGAATGGCCGCACTCACGCATATCCCGTCTTCGATCTGCTTTTCCAGCTGTTTTACCCTCTGGAGCAGAGCCGAAAGGTCCGTGTCCATCTGAGGGCGCATTATCCTCACCAGATACATCTCAAGCACGATACGCTTCTGGGTCGAATACCGCATCTGCTGTGACAGCTCCGAGAATACGTTTATATACCTGAGGATCTCGCTCATCTCAAGCTGCTTTGCTTCTTCCTTCAGAAGCTCCAGGTGTTCGGAGGAAACGTTGAGGAGTTCCTCCATGTCGCCGCCGTCGGAGGCCTTGAGGAGCATTATGTTCCTCATATACCAGATGAGGTCGGCCACGAACTGGTTCAGCTCGCGCCCCTGCATCACCACCTCTTCTATCAGCTTCATGGCAGCGCTTATATCCCCGGAGACGATTATCCTGATCAGCCTGCTGAACACCTCCGTGTCAACAGCCCCGAGTATGTTAAGGACCCTGTCATAAGTAAGTGTATGTCCATAATTGAAGGCTATGCAGCGGTCAAGAAGGCTCAGGCCGTCACGCATGGATCCGTCTGCGGCCTTTGCCACATAAGCGATGGCCCTGTCTTCGGCCTCGATCCCTTCCTCCATCACCAGCTCCTTCATCCTGGCCGCTATGGTATCGATGGAGATACGTCTGAAATCGTATCTCTGGCAGCGGCTTAAGATGGTTATGGGAAGCTTAGCCGGATCCGTTGTTGCCAGTATGAAGATGGCATAGGAAGGCGGTTCCTCAAGAGTCTTGAGAAGCGCATTGGAGGCTCCGATCGAAAGCATATGTGCCTCGTCCATGACGTAGACCTTGTACTTCCCCTCTACCGGAGGATATTCCAGCTCTCCTATGATCTCGCGGACGTTATCCACGCCATTGTTGGAGGCTGCATCTATCTCTATGACATTAAGGCTCCGCCCTTCGGAGATTGCCCTGCACATGGCGCATTCCCCGCAGGGACTTCCGTCCTCCAGCAGGGCCTCGCAGTTCACCGCCCTTGCCAGTATCTTGGCCACGGTGGTCTTTCCGGTCCCCCTTGTGCCGCAGAAGAGATAAGCGTGCCCTATACGGTTGGAGAGCAGCTGATTCCTCAGCGTAGTGACTATATGCTCCTGCCCTTTTACATCATCAAAAACGGCAGGTCTGAATTTTCTGTATAATGCTGTGTATCCCATTGTCAGTCGCCGAAACTGATGCCCAGCATCTTTGCTTCCTTCACTATGGTAGCTTCGGGATCAACGGTCTTGAGCTTTCCTGCCACATCCTTAAGCGGCACCTTGACGATCTCCCGGTTCTTGTAGCCCACCATGAAGCCGTACTCTCCCTGCAGTATCAGCTTGCCTGCTTCCGCGCCCAGCCTTGATGCAAAGACACGGTCATAAGGACAGGGCGCGCCACCGCGCTGCATATGGCCCGGAACTGTGACACGTACCTCAAGCCCGGTCTTTTGCTGTATGGCATCCGCCACCTCATAGGAAACGCTGGGGAAGGGATACTTCTCCATCTTCTTCTTGTAATCCTTCTTGGAAAGCTTTGCATCCTCTTCGGAGATGGCGCCTTCAGCCACGGCAAGTATGGTGAAGCGGCTGCCGCCCTCTTCACGTTTGCGTATGGCCTTGATGACCTTATCTATCTTATAGGGGATCTCGGGGATGAGGATGATATCCGCACCGGAGGCCATGCCGGCATTCAGGGTCAGCCAACCGGCCTTGTGGCCCATGACTTCTACTATGAACACGCGGCCGTGGGAATCCGCAGTGGTATGGATACAGTCTATGACATTGGTGGCGATATCCACCGCGCTCTGGAAACCGAAAGTCATATCCGTGCCCCAGAGGTCATTATCTATGGTCTTGGGAAGGGTGATGATATTGAGCCCCTCCTCACGTAAACGGTTCGCTGTCTTGTGGGTGCCGTTGCCGCCCAGGATCACCATGCAGTCAAGGCTCAGCTTGAAGTAGGTGTGCTTCATCTCCTCGATCTTGTTGCGTCCCTTGTCATCCGGGATATCTATCTCCTTGAAGGGCATGCGGGAGGAGCCCAGGATCGTGCCGCCTTTGGTCAGTATGCCGGAGAAATCCCTGTTGGTCAGCATCCTGAAATCGCTGTTGATAAGGCCCTTATAGCCGTTCTGGAAACCGAATATCTCTACCTCTTCATTGCTGTTGTGAAGTACTTTGACAACACCGCGCATAGCCGCGTTCAGAGCCTGGCAGTCGCCGCCGCTGGTAAGCATTCCTATCCTTTTCATCTTCCTCAGCCCTCCTGAAAATACCGTCCCTCAGCATATCCCGCTCTGTCATCCCGAGTGCTCTTGCTCTGTCATCCCGAGCGCTCTTGCTCTGTCATCCCGAGCGCTCTTGCTCTGTCATCCCGAGCGCTCTTGCTCTGTCATCCCGAGCGCAGCCGAGGGATCTACCTTCTCTACAGTACCTGTCATTGTACCAACATTATTCGCAAAAAACAAGTATTGACAACTTGCAGAATGCCTCTTTATGTCATATAATTTCAGCATAGCAGGTCGTCATACGCAGGGAGCGAAGACAGATGAAACCTTTTAAGAGAAAGATCATGCTCATAGGCCTTGCAGCCTCCACCCTCTTCGGGAGCGCAGGCTGTACCGCTTTCAACAACCAGGCTGAAGAACAGCCCAACCGCGGCCGTTATGAGAAGCCTGATGCCGACGATAACGAGCTGGAAGATGTCTACGGACCTCCGGCGTTTTTCGATGAGGACAACAACGAACCGGTGGCGGTCTACGGTCCTCCCGAATATTTTGATGAAGAAGATAATGAGCTGGAAGACGTCTACGGACCTCCCGAGGATTTTGATGAAGAAGACAACCAGCTGGAAGATGTTTACGGACCTCCCGAATACTTCGATGAAGGCTTCAACGAGATCGAAGGCGTATACGGACCTCCGGCCGATGAACTTGAGGACATCCCCGAACCGGAGGATAATGAACCTCCCGTGGTCTACGGGCCTCCCGAGGATTTCCAATGACACGGAATGAGATAAAGACCAGGAATCTGGACACCCTGGCTGCATATCACGAAAAGCTGCGAAAAGCCCCCCAGCTGAGGCAGCTTTTCTTTGAATTAACTCTGCGCTGCAATGAGCACTGCTTCCACTGCGGCAGCAGCTGTGCCGGGGATCTTCCCCACGGTCTGGCCCCCGAGGTATACCTGGGCGTTCTGGACGAGGTAGCTGAAAGATACGAGAAGAAGCCCCTCGTGGCTGTCACCGGAGGTGAACCCCTGCTCTATCCTGATTTCTTTCCCCTGATGGAAGCCGTCCGGGACAAGGGCTTCCGCTGGGGCATGACCAGCAATGGCACCCTTATCGATAAGGAGACCGCGCGCCATCTTAAGGAAGCGGGAATGCGCACCATATCCCTGAGCATAGACGGCACCGAGGAGACCCACGACCGCTACAGGGGCCTTCCCGGAGCGTACCGTATGGGTATGGAGGGAATACAGAACCTGATAGATCTTGACTGTTTTAATGTCATGGTCACCACAGTGGTCAACCATCAGAATATAAATGAACTGGACCGGCTCTTTGAGATCTTTGACAACATGGATATCAACGTGTGGCGCCTTACGGGGCTGGAGCCCATAGGCCGGGCCGAGAAGGTTCCTGAAATGCACCTTACCGCCGATGACAACCGCCGGCTCATGGAGTTCATACTTGAAAAACGGTCAAAGAAGCTTCCCGTGGAGTATTCCTGCTGCCATTTCCTGGGGCTGAAATATGAGGCCGAGGTGCGTGACTGGTATTTCCTCTGCAATGCAGGCGTTTACGTGGCAGGCATCCTGGTTAACGGCGATGTCACAGCCTGCCTGGATATCCCCCACGGCCCGGGGACCATACAGGGCAATATATTAAAAGAAAAGTTCACTGATATCTGGGAGAACCGCTTTGAGATCTTCCGCCGTCCGCTGTCGGAACGGAACGAGACCTGCGCTTCCTGCCCCCAGGCCAAATGGTGCCGGGGAGGCTCCTATCACAGCTGGGATTACGATCACGACCGTCCCAAGGTCTGCATGAAGGGAATACTCTTTGAGTAAGGCTTGCAATTCTTCCACTTGCATTTCTTTTGCATATCAATTATAATGTGCCAGGCACGATTGAGCGATCCTCAGACCGTGCACATGGAGACGTAGCGAAGCGGTCATAACGCGGCGCACTCGAAATGCGTTTGTCGGTTTACCCCGGCACAAGGGTTCGAATCCCTTCGTCTCCGCTGTAAAAAAAGAAGTCCGCATTTCACGGACTTCTTTTTTTCATCTTCTATTCTGCTGCTTCTCCGCTTATGATCTCCGGTATCAGCTCATAATCCAGGTCATCGACGGCGTTTATTATGGCTTCCACTCTCGCCGCCTCTTCTTCCGGGATCCTGAAGCCTTTCAGGACTTCTACTTCATCCACAACGCAGTCATAGTCAAAATCATCGCAGAAGGCTGAAAGCTTCCCATAGACTTCCTGTAGTTCTTCGGGGGTTATGAGCGGGCGCTCATCCTCCCCATCATCATCAGCTTCATTCAGCGGCGCCAGCTCTTCAGCCAGCTTTCTGTACTGCATAAGGAGCTCGGGAAGCTCCCGGTCAAGTGTTTCCGTATCACCTGCGTTTCCGGCATCCTCAAGCCTTTCCGCAAGGTCTCCGAGCTCAAGCGCTCCTATCACCCTGGAGGTACTCTTGAGGGCATGGACCTTTACAGTGGTATTCCTGATGTCTCCCGCAGCACGGAACCTTTCGATCTCATCTGCATTCCTGGCGGCGCTTTCAATACAGACCTTAAGTGTCTCAAGATAGGACTTTGCGCTTCCGCAGCGAGCCAGTCCTGCATCGGTATCGACCGCATCCAGATGACAGAGAAAGTCCGGAAGCACACAGTCCTCCTCCTCATCCTCATCCGAAGCCGGCATGATCTTATCCTTCGGCAGATACTGCAGGAGCATCGATTCCAGCCTGTCGGGATCGATGGGCTTAGTGATATAGTCATCAAAGCCCGCCTTTATATACATTTCGCGCATGCCTGATACCGCATTGGCGGTAAGACAGATGATGGGAGTCTCATCATTCGGAGTTCCCTTGAGAGCACGCATTTCCGCAAGAGTCTCTATACCGTCCTTTTCCGGCATCATGTGATCGAGGAAGATCACATCATAATCCTTGTTCTTGTACATCACTACCGCTTCATCGCCACTGTCTGCGGTATTGATATTGATCTTCGTCCGTTTCAACAGGCTTGTGAATACCGTAAGGTTAACGGGAGTGTCATCCACAACAAGAACTCTTGCCAGAGGCGCTGTGAACTTCTCCCGGTAATTGCGTCTTTCCTTAAGGGATCGTCTGAACGCTTCCTCGTAATCGCCGACGGGCTCCCAATCGACCACCTTCTGTTCCAGGTCAAAAGAAAAAACAGAACCCTCTCCGTAAACGCTGCTGACCTGCAGCCTGCTCCCCATCATTGCAAGGAAGCTCTGAGCTATGGTCATGCCAAGCCCCGTGCCTTCTATATTGCGGTTTCTTTTTTCTTCAATGCGTTCGAAGGCCCTGAAAAGCCTGTCCATATCCTCGGGCTTTATACCTATCCCGGTATCGGCGACGCTTATCTTAAGGATTATGGTGTCGGGCTTGTCAGCTGACTTTTCAAATCCCGCGGAGAAGGTAACGGAACCTTCCTTTGTATATTTTACCGCATTTGATAAGATATTCGTTATGACCTGCTTGATCCTTATCTCATCACCGTGAAGGATCGACGGAATGCTGCTGTCTACGTCAATGTTGATGACCAGCCCCTTGTCCTCAGCTTTCTTCTGGATCATGTTCACAAGATCGTTCAGTGCGGACGCAAAGCTGTAATCCACATTGATGATATCCATCCTTCCGGCTTCGATCTTGGAGAAGTCAAGGATATCATTTATAAGCCCGAGCAGTGTATTACCCGCAGTCCTTATGCTTTCGGAATAACCGATGATATTTTCATCACGGCTTTCCCTAAGCACCATTTCATTAAGTCCCAGGATGGCGTTCATGGGAGTCCGTATGTCATGTGACATGGTAGAAAGGAAGAGAGACTTGGCTTCATTGGCCTGATTGGCCTGATCCGCAGCTTCCGACAGCTTGCGGTTGTAGATCATGAGTATGACGAAGTTGTACACGAGAAGGATCGTCAGGCCAACGGAAACGATCCCGGGAAGAAGCCAGTCTACCACGCTGCTCCTGACAAGGTCATTCATCGGTATATATGCAAGGAGACACCAGGCCTTCAGGGACTCAAAAGGGGCATATGATATCATGCATTCCTCCCCCCTCGAGTTCTGCATGGTCATGGATCCTGTCCCGCCGGTTATCTCCTCCTTAACACCCTTGAGTTCCTCGGCGGTAACAGTATTGTAGGAATTGAAATATTCATAGAAATTACTGTTTTTCAGGGATTTGCCGCGGATGACGTAATCGCCGTCCGTGTCGATGATACTTATCTCCAGGCTCTCATACTCACCCTTCAGGAATACGAGCTTCTGCTCCAGCCGGCTCAAGGGTACCACCCGCATCAGAAGCCCTTTCCTGAGTCCTCCTCCGTCCGGGTCGAGGATCTGCACATAGTTCATAAAGGCAATGGACTGTATGCCGTTCAGCGGATTCGTGTAAGCTCTTGTAAGATTGACCGCCCCGTCGTCATCATCCATGCTCTCAAGGTTTTCAAAAACGGATATGTTCCTGTAGGAAACGTAAAAGTCGCCGGGACTGCCCGGGTTTTCATCCGTGGAAATGCCCGAGAGATCCTCTTCATCCATGAATAGGAGATGACCGGATATCTCGGGCGAAATCTTTGCCTTTCTGATATATGAGACCGCCTCTTCTGCGGTCATAGGGCTGCCTGCTTCCGCAGAGCGGTTGATGTAATTCGACCAGATATCGCACAGATGCTGTTCATCCTCAATATAGTTGGCGATGATCTGATCTACCGTGAGGGTCATCTTCTCATAGGCTTCTATAACATTCTGATTGCTTTCTTCCACCTTGAAGTTCGCATAACGGATTATAAAAATCAATATGAATCCTATTATAAGGAGATTGGGAATGATGACCGTTGCTTTCTTCATGCGCAGTTCTCCCTTTCCTAATCAAAGCTTCCGTACATAGCGACAGCTTCATCCACAGTGAGCTCCCCTTTTCCGACCTTGAACGCGGCGATCTTGATCTGTACCGTCAGCTGATCCGTGATGCCAAGCGCCTCCGGTGATATGGTACGCTCCGAAGGCACCTGTCCGAGAGGAGCATAGACAGGATCAAAGGACATATCCGCTGCGGGAGAGATGAGACGCTTCACGGAAGCCATCTCGTTCAGCTCGCTTTCCGAGATCAGGAAGCGCATGAATTCGTTTGTCATATCCAGATCATTGCAGTCCTTGTTCACGGAAAACTCTATTGAAGGGCTGTCGATAAAGTAACCGCCTTCCTCAGTCAGCGGGATGGGCGAGAAGGTGTACTTAAAAGGAGCTGCGGTGAAGGCCTCGGACTGGCTCTCCCTTTTTCTGGTGCCGGACACGGTATCCGCTGCACAGATCATCATAGGTACATCCCCTTCAAAAAACCGGAGTATCACCTGGGTATAATTGTCCTCGATCTTATCACATTCCTCAGGCTCGATGCAGCCGCCCTCGATCAGCTTCTCCACCGTTTCAAGCGCCGGACGCATGTATTCTCCCGCCGAAGGATCCAGAGTGTTGGCAAGCGCGAGCGCATCCGGATTTCCGGCAAGGTTAGCCGTAAACAGGGGATACGCGACGGTATACATGAAGCAGCTGGTGGATTCAAGGCTGTAACCCATCATGGGACTTGCATAGCCCCTGTTCCTGAACTCATCACATACATTCAAAAGCTCTGTCCAGGTTGCCGGTACGCTGAGGCCCTCCTTTTCAAACAGATCGTTGTTCACCAGCATGCCATAGCTTCTGGAGAAGACCGGCATCATCATCACCCTGCCCTCTCCGTCATGATTGATAAGACCGGGGCGGATGCATTCGAGGTCCAGCCCGAGAGCGGGATCCGAAAGGTCTTCCGTATGGGCAAATACGGGTTCGTATTTTTCATTCCCGATCATCCAGGCATAGGAAAAGAAGATGTTTGGACTGCCGTCACCTTCCAGCACCGTTCCAAGTATGTTATTATAGTCATCCAGCTTCACATAGCTGAACTTGACATTCGGATAATACTCTCCGAATCTGTCAAATTCAGCCTCCAGCGCCTCAAAGTTATCATATGTTCCGGCAACGGTTATGCTGCAGTCTCTGTCCGTATCGAGAGCCGGGACAAAGCCTTCGTCAGCCTCTTCCTGCGGTTTCCCGCCGCAGGCTGCAAGTGCTGCTGCCAGTCCACAGGCCAAAATACTGTAGATAAACTTCTTCATGCTTCCTTTCCCCGTATCCTTTATTTTTTGATATCCCGCTGCCTCCGCTCATACGCGATGCTGCCATTTCTTCTTCGGACAGCTCCCGTCCTTTACGTTAGCACGGAACTCCACGTAACAGCCGCAGGCATTGCAGGTGGCTCCCAGCAGGAATGAACACTCCCGGCATATGGCTATCCTTTCGGAAAAAAGCTCCTCCCCTGCCAGGTCCTCCGGCTTAAGCAGCTTAAGGAAGCTGTCCATCTCCGCTTCCACATCCGCCGCCTCCGCCTGGGCCGCTATAAGACATTTACGGCAGATCCCGCTCATTGTCCGTAATAAGCATTTTCGCCATGCTTGCGGAAGAAATGCTTATCCCTGATGCAGTCCGGCGCCGGCTTAACATCGGGCCTGATCTGCTCCGTGAAACGGGCCATCTTTGCCACTTCCTCCAGCACCACCGCATTGTGCACAGCCTCGGCCGCATCCTTTCCCCAGGTGAAGGGACCGTGATTCGTGCAGAGCACACCGGGTGTATACATGGGATTGATCTTAAGCTCCTCAAAGGTCTCTATGATCACCAGACCGGTGTTCTTCTCATATTCGCCGCCGATCTCCTCAGGAGTAAGGCTCCTTGCGCAGGGAATGCTCCCGAAGAAGTAGTCCGCATGCGTAGTGCCGTAAAGAGGGATACTGCGCCCCGCCTGTGCCCAGGAAGTAGCCTCGGGAGAATGGGTGTGTACCACGCCGCCTATCTCCTTATACTTCTTGTAGAGCTCGATATGTGTGGGGGTATCGGAGGAAGGCTTGTATCTTCCTTCCACCCTGTTCCCTTCAAGATCCATGACTACCATATCCTCCGGGGTCATGGTATCGTAATCCACTCCGCTGGGCTTTATTACAAAGAGCCCCGACTCCCTGTCGATCTCACTGACATTGCCCCAGGTGTAGGTCACCAGGTGGCGCTTCGGCAGCTCCATATTTGCCTCATATACTTTCCTCTTAAGCTCTTCTAACATGTTTTCCGTTCCTTTCTGGATGGTTTCTTCCGTTCTTTCTGCGGAAGGATATTTATTCAGCTATACACCCGATGGCAGCCTTCTCAAGAGGCAGTGCCTTAACAAAGGCCTTCATGAAGCGGTCAAAGCCTTCCACCTCTTCAGCCGTGGCTGTAAGGGTCTCGCCCTCCTGTCCGGCGAAGATCACGCTGTTCAGATACTCCGACAGGCTTCTGCCTTCCTTCTTCATCATGTAAAGCGCAAGCACCGCGATACCCTAGGCGCCGCCTTCCCCTGCAGTCTCCATGACCGTCACGGGGCCGCCGGTAGCAGCCGAAAGTATGCGCTGTCCTGCCTCCTTAGTCTTGAAATATCCGCCGTGTCCGTAGAACCGGTCAACCTTTACCTCTTCCTCTTTGAACAGTATGTCAAGCCCGTACTTCAGGGTGCTGAGTGCGGAGAAGAGCTGGAGCCTCATGAAATTGGCGAAAGAGAAATCCGCATTTACCGATCTTGCGAAAAGGGGACGTCCTTCGGCGAAGCCCGTCACCGGCTCACCTGAAAAATAATTGAAGCCCATGAGCCCGCCGCAGTCCGGCGCACCCTTCAAGGCTGCGGTAAACATGGTTGTATAGAGCTTATCCGTATCAACAGGAGCACCGAGTGCCTCGGAATAACCCCTAAAAAGCTCGGCCCAGGCATTGATCTCGGAGGTACAGTTATTGCAGTGCACCATGGCCACATCGTTTCCGTCGGGAGTGGTGACCACATCGATCTCTTCATGAACGCCCTTCAGCGCCTGCTCCATAACGACCATCGCGAAGACCGACGTTCCTGCCGAAACGTTGCCGGTACGCACTGCCACGCTGTTGGTGGCGGTCATTCCCGTACCTGCGTCACCCTCGGGAGGACAGAGCAGTATGCCTGCCTCAAGTTCCCCGGATACATCCAGGAGCTTTGCTCCCTCCGCTGTAAGCTTTCCTGCCTCTTCTCCGGCCACAAGGACCTTCGGGAGTATATCCTCAAGCTTCCATGAAAAGCCGTAGGGCGCTGCTATCTCGTCAAACTTTTCTATATAAGACTTATTGTAATCCTTTATCCTGCTGTCGATGGGGAACATACCGGAAGCATCTCCCACACCCAGCACCTTCTCGCCGGTGAGCTGCCAGTGGATATAGCCTGCAAGCGTGGTAAAGAAGGTGATATCCTTTACGTGCTCCTCTTTGTTCAGCATAGCCTGGTAAAGATGAGAGATACTCCAGCGCTGGGGGATATTGAAGCCCAGTGCCTTTGTAAGCTTTCCGGCAGCTTCCCCGGTAATGGTATTTCTCCAGGTACGGAAGGGAACAAGCAGATCGCCGGCGGCATTAAATGCCATATAGCCGTGCATCATTGCGGAAAAACCTATGGATCCTACCTTCTTCAGGGTAACACCGTACTGCTCCTTCACATCAGCAGCCAGTCCGGAATAAGCATCCTGCAGTCCTTTCCAGATCATATCCAGGCTGTAGGTCATATGCCGTTCTCATATTGGTTTTCCCATCCGTGGCTTCCGGAGGCCAGACAGGCGCCTTTTTCATCCACAAGCACAGCCTTGATCCTGGTAGATCCGAACTCGATCCCCAGCGCTGTCTTTCCGCTTTCAATGACTTCTTTCATGCTGTTCACCTCTCAACTTTTCCGTAAAGGCCTGCGCATCCGGCCCGACATTTTTACCACTACATTTTACAATAGATCTTCCGCTCTTGCACCATTTTTTTTGCATATTATCTTTCAGGCGTCACCCTCACCTCTTAAGATCTCCAGACCGTGGTCCAGCACCGGGAGCAGAAAGCCCAGACATTCCTCCACGGCCTTGGGACTTCCGGGTAGATTTACGATGAGGGTCTTCCCCCTGATCACGCTCACGGCCCTGGAGAGCATGGCCTTCGGCGTGATACCGAAGCTGTACGCCCGTATCCCTTCGGCTATTCCGGGTGCCTGCCTTTCAGCCGCCCTGAGGGTCGCCTCGGGCATACGGTCCCTTGGCGAAAAGCCCGTTCCGCCGGTAGTAAAGATCACATCCGGCTTTTCCTCATCCGCGATCCTTATCAGTGCTTCCGCAAGACCGTCCTCATCATCAGTAAGAAGAAGTGTGCCTGCGGTCACATAGCCCGCCTGCGTTATCAGCTCCTCTATCTTCGGACCGCTCTTATCCTCCCGCTCCCCTGCGGCGCAGCGGTCGCTGGCTGTTATTATGGCTGCCCTGAAAGGAGCTCTTATCTTTTCTATCTCATCTCCGTTTTTTACAGTGCCGCCTTTCAGGACTTTTGCAAAAACACCTTCTGTGGGCATTATGCACTCTCCGGTCTTCTTCATTATCTCACAGCCGGAGTGGCACTGCTTGCCTATCTGGGTGATCTCAAGGAGTACTTCCCCGCTTTTAAACCTGGTTCCCACCGGACAGTTCTTCAGGTCAAAACCTTCTATCAGAAGGTTCTCCCCAAAGACTCCGGGAGGCAGCTCCACTGCTCCGCCGCTGCGTTTTCTGAAGGCCTCCACCTTTTCGTATGATAGGAGACTCACCTGTCTTCCGCTCCCCGCGTGGGCGTCGTTTTCCAGACCGTAGTCTTCTATCATCCGGCACTCTCCCACATCTTTCTTGACAGTTCCCTTTTTTTCACTTATGCATACAGCGACTATACGCCCCATAACTCATCCTCCTATCTCAAACATCCTGCGGTCCTCCGCAGCCTTTCCTGCCGTAGTGAAGCAGTGTCTCTCCGGCTTTTTCAAAATCGCCTTCCGTATCTCCTCTTCTATTTCACAGTCCGCCGCCCCTTCCCTGAGAAGCTTCTTAAGATCCGGACCGTCAGGATAACAGAGGCAGAGCTTTAGCTGTCCGTCTGCGGTAAGACGTATGCGGTTGCAGCTCCCGCAGAAAGAATGGGACAGGGGAGAGATAAAGCCTATGTCGGCGCCGTTAAAACGCAGATAGCGGGAAGGGCCGGAAGGGAAGATCCCTCGACTTCGTTCGCTGCGCTCACTCCGCTCGGGATGACACTCTCTATTGTCATTCCGAGCGAGCGAAGCGAGTCGGGGAATCCTGTCTTCTGCACTACGCTCCGGATGACACTCTCTATTGTCATTCCGAGCGAGCGAAGCGAGTCGAGGAATCCTGTCTTCTGCACTACGCTCCGGATGACACTCTCTATTGTCATTCCGAGCGAGCGAAGCGAGTCGAGGAATCCTGTCTTCTGCGCTCTGCTCGGGATGGCGTATAAGGTCCGCGCCCAGCGCCTCCAGCACTTCTTCACGGCTCATGCCCTCCAGACGGCTTCCGCAGCCTATGGGCATGAGTTCTATAAAGCGGAGCGGTATCTCCCTTTCACCTGCATATGCCAGCAGCGCCGGCAGTTCCCTGTCATTTATGCCCTTCAGCGGCACACAGTTGAGCTTTACCTCACAGCCGGCCTCTAATGCCTTATCTATCGAGTCCAGCACCTTTGTGAGAGCATCCGTTCCGGTAAGCTTATGAAAACACTCCCTGTCAAGTGTATCCAGGCTTATATTGAAGCTGCGCATCCCGCAGGCGGTCAGTTCCTCCAGCTTTTCCGCGAGGAATACGCCGTTGGTGGTCATTGCAAGCTCAGGCTGTGCGGGAAGCGCCCCCAGCTTTTCCACAAGCGAAACAACTCCCTTACGGACAAGGGGTTCTCCGCCTGTAAGCCTTATCCTGCGTATCCCCATTTCCGTCATGATCCCCGCAAGCCTGACCGTTTCCTCCAGGCTCAGGATATCACTGTGGCTCATAAGCCCCACTCCCTCAGCGGGCATACAGTATGCGCAGCGCAGGTTGCACTTGTCGGTAAGGGAGATACGCAGATAATCTATCCTTCTTCCGTATCCGTCGATCAGTATTCTGCTGTCTGTATTATCGTGCATCTTTTAAAAGCATCATCCTTCCGGGATCCAGCTTAAGCATGAACTCCCCGCTCATCACCCTGTCTTTTATCCCGTTCCATTTATCGTTATCCACCATCCAGGTCAGCACGGAATCAGGGGAATCATTTTCGTTTCCCTTCTGTCTGAAACATACGGCAGTTGAGAACACATCCTCTATCACCCTGACACAACGGCAGGTGAACACATTCTCCTGTATCTTATCTTCCGTATATGTAAAATAATGCGCCCTGTATCCCGCGTGGGTTATGCCTTCAGGCATTCTTCTGTCCAGCGCTATATCTATCCCCCAGTCCCTGGCATAGATCCCGCTCCCCTTTTTTTCCAAAGCCGTGATGTTCTTGCAGCCCGTTAGCCTTGCCGCTGCCACAGTCTCGGGATGATCGAAGAAAGCTTTTTTCTCAGCTGTCTCAACCACTGTCCCCTCCTGCATCACTGCAATCTTTTCCGCAAGACGGAAAGCTTCATTCCTGTCATGCGTGACCAGCACGACAGGGCCTTCAAATTCCTCGAGTATATCCAGTATCTCGTGCTCCATCCTGCTGCGCATATGATTATCGAGTGCAGAAAAAGGTTCATCCAGCAGTATGGCTTCCGGCCGGGCCGCCAGCATCCTCGCAAGTGCCGTTCTCTGACTCTGCCCTCCCGAAAGCTCCGCAGGACGCTGTGCGGCAACGTTTTCCAGTCCGAAGCGTTCTATGAGGCTGTCTGCATATTCTCTTTCTTTCGCGGCACAGAGTATATTGTCCCTCACCGTCATGTTCGGAAAAAGAGCATAGTTCTGAAACAGGTATCCGACTCTCCGCTTCCTGGCCGGCAGGCATATCCTCTTTTCACTGTCGAAGAGTACTTTCTCCCCCAGTTTTATCATTCCCCTGTCCGGCTTCTCCACTCCCGCGATGCACTTAAGCGTCATGCTCTTTCCGCAGCCGGAAGCACCCAGCAGCGCAAGAGGGCCTTCCCCTGTCGTAAAGCTGCTCTTAAGATGAAACTGTCCTGTATTTTTCTCTATATCTACCAAAAGCAAATCCTTCAGCTTCCTTTCCTTTTAAATCCCTTCTGTGTCAGAAGGTTCATCAGTATCAGTATGGTAACTGAAAAACAGGTGATCACAGCCACCCATTTAAATGCCAGTTCCCTGTCTCCTCCCTGCATAGCCGTATAGACTGCGATGGACATGGTCCGGGTCTTTCCCGGCAGATTACCGGCCACCATGAGTGTGGCTCCGAATTCGCCCAGCGCCCTGGCAAATGTGAGCACCGCAGAAGCCGCTATCCCCGGCCATGCCGCCGGGAGCATAATGCGCCGGAGTATGGTAAACTCCCCCATTCCCAGAGTCCTTGCGGCGTATATCAGATCCTCTTCCACCTGTTCCAGTGCTCCCCTTGCCCCGCGGTACATCACCGGAAAGGAAACAACCACAGCGGCTGCCACAGCTCCCCTCCAGGTAAAGATCATCTTAAGCCCAATGGCCTCCAGAAAGTGTCCCAATGCGGAATTCCGTCCCAGAGCCATCAGCAGGAGGAAACCCACCACGGTGGGCGGGAGCACCAGCGGAAGGGAAAGCACTCCGTCCGCCACTGCCCTTATCCGCTTAAGCCCCGTGACACCCCAGGCTGCCGCGATACCCAGAAAAAAAGTTATGAGTGTGGCGGCAGCCGCAACTTTTAAAGATATCCAAAGGGGTGAAAGCTCCATTTTGCCTCCTTATTCAGCCTTTACAAAGCCATAGCTCTGAAATACCTGCATGGCCTCATCACTCTGAAGGAAGCTCATAAAGTCCGCTGCCACTGCCTCATCAGCCACCGAAGCGGTAATACCCGCAGGATATATGACTTTGTCACAGGAGCCTTCAGGCGCCTCAGCCACGATCTTCACCTTATCGGTGGTATAAGCATCGGTAGCATAGACAACGCCGCAGTCGACCTCGCCGGCTTCCACCCAGCCAAGCACCGTCCTTACGTCCGTACCGAAGTTTGCCTTTGCTTCTATGACTTCCCAGCTTCCGAGGGACTCAAATACGGTCTTTGCATATTGCCCCGCGGGAACACTCTCCACCTCGCCTATGCCTATCATGGTGACACTGTCTCCGGCTGCATCCTCAAATGAAGACAGACCAAGAGTGCTGTCGGCAGGAACGATGAGCACTACCTTATTCTCAAGAAGATCTACGATGCTGTCGTCCTTCATAAGGCTCTCTTCCTTAAGTGCGTTCATCTGCTTCTTTGCAGCGGAAATAAAGATATCTGCCGGTGCACCTTCCTCGATCTGCGTCTGCAGCGCGCCGGAGCCCGCAAAGGAAAAGGTCAGGGTGACCTCCGGATGCTTTTCGTTGTAGACAGTCTGAAGCTCACTGCATACATCCGTAAGTGATGCGGCCGCGAGTATGGTGAGTTCAGCGGGTTCTGCTGCGGCATTGCCGGCATCGCCGTTATCTGCTGCAGGTGTTTCCGCAGAAGCTGCCTCTCCCCCGCAGGCGATCAGGTATGATACCATCCCCGTGTATAACAGTGTTGTTACTAACTTGTTTATTTTTTTCATCTTATCTCCTGTTTTTAAGATCCCTCAACTCCGCTCATTTCATTCGCTTCGTTCGGGATGACATACCGTTTTGTCATTCCGAGCGAGCAAAGCGAGTCGAGGAATCTTTCTTTGCTCTTCGCTCGGGATGACAGTTCATCCCTCGGGATCCCTTATAAAATGTCCGGTCTTTCCTCCGTCCTTCTCTTCCAGCCTCACATCGGAAATGACCATTGCCCTGTCAACGGCCTTACACATATCATAGATCGTGAGCAGAGCCACGCTCACACCCGTCAGCGCTTCCATCTCGGCTCCGGTCTTTCCGGACAGCCGCACCTCGCAGCTGCAGATGATCTCCTTCTCATCCTCATCAGCTTCAAAGTCTACGGAAACCTTATCAAGTATCAGCGTATGGCAGAGGGGTATGAGTTCCGCTGTCCTCTTTGCCGCCATGATGCCGGCCACCCTTGCGGTGCCCAGGATATCCCCCTTTTTCAACATCTCTCCTTTACCGCTTACGGCAGCCATAACGGCATCGCAGACCTTTATCTTTCCGGAAGCCCTGGCGTATCTCTTTGTCTCCGCCTTGCCTCCCACGTCCACCATATTGGCTTCGCCCTTTTCGTTTATATGTGTAAAACCGTCCATTGATATGCTCCCTAAAAAACGTATTCTTTATTTCCCGAAACCGCAGTTGGGATAATGACATTCCTCACAGCCCAGACACAGTCCGCCTTCTCCGTAGTCTGCCAGGTCCTCTGCCGAAAGACGTTCTCCCGCAAGTATCCTGGGAAGCACCAGATCGAATACCGTACGCTTTGCGTACATGATACAGCCCGGAAGTCCCAGCACCGGTATCTCTCCGCCTTCCGTCTTAAGATAGGACAGAAGGAACATGGCTCCCGGCAGCACAGGCGCTCCGTAGCTTATGATCTCCGTGCCGGTATCCTTTATGGCCCCGGGTGTCCTGTCGTCGGGATCCACGCTCATGCCGCCGCTGACGAGTATAAGCTCCGCGCCGTCCCCGGCAAACTTTCTTATTGCCTCAGTGATCCCTTCCCTGTCATCGGAAAGGATCTGCTGTCCCATAAATTTCCCGCCATAATCATCAAGCTTTTTCCTGAGTACCGGGCCGAAGGCATCCTCTATGCGTCCTGCCGCCACCTCGTTTCCGGTGACCACCAGTCCGTAGCGCAGCTTCCTGAAGGGCAGCAGGGAAAAGAGCGGTCTGTCTCCCGCTGCTTCCTTTGCCCTCTTCATCTTTTCCTCTTCGATGACCAGAGGGATCACCCTGGTGCCCGCAAGCTTCTGACCTTTATGTACAGGCATATCGCCGTGGATGGTGGCTATCATCATCTCCCCCAGGGAATTGACGGCCTTAAGCCGCTTTCTGTCCAGCTTAAAGAGCCCGTCTTCGGCAGCGCGGATCTCTATCTTCCCTTCGGAAGGCTCTCCCGCGGTCATGCAGGGATCCTCTCCCATGCAGATCTCCCTCAGGATCTCCGCGGCTTCATCCTCATGAAGCATGCCTTCCTTCTTCTCCCAGACATACAGGTGTTCCTTCCCCACGGACAGGAGCACGGGTATATCTTCCGCCGTGACCACATGTCCTTTTTTGAACACGGGTCCCTTGGAAACTCCGGGTATTATCTGCGTTATGTCATGGCAGAGCACATGCCCTGCGGCATCCTTTGTGTCTATAAGCTTCATTGGTTTTTCTCCATTCCGAAATGATCCAGAAGGCATAAAAATATCCCCTTCACCTCATCCGGCCCGAATACGGGACAGGATACGGTCTCGGGGGAAAGGATATCGCTGACCAGGCATATGAGGCTGTCTTTATCCGCCACACTCTCCGGATGTATCTCCTTTCTTACCAGCTCCAGCTTCGGATAAGCCGTATGCTTAAAGCCTTCCAGGATGATGATATCCGGCGGCGGCGTTTCCGCCTTCATATGCTCTATAAGCCGCTTCTCATCGACAGCCCTGTGCGAGCTTATCAGGTATCCCGACTCCGAGAAGACAGCCGTGCTGACGGCTCCTGCCGCCATACACCTTTTCGTATCCGTTCCCTCTGCTTCTGAAATGTGGTCATTGCCGTCATGCTTGATCACGCCGACCGAATAGCCTGCGCCTTTGAACTCATTTATCAGTCTTTCTATGAGCCAGGTCTTGCCCGAATTGTGATAACCGCTGACTGCGAATATCACCGGCAGGCTCAATGCCCTGAATTCATCCTTGGTATTTATGTTCTTAACGGCTTTGCGGTCCAGAGCCGAAAGCCTTATATCTATGAACTTAGTGCGCACCCTGTCAAAGATGGCGCGCAGGCAGTACTTTCCCTCCCGTATGAGGGCTTCTATGGCCGGAAGGGCCTTCTTTGAGTAGATGGCGCAGAGGGGATGTATCCTGTCCTCGTCCGCCAGCACGTAACAGTCATAGTCGGAAGAGATGAACTGCGCCAGATATTCCGCCACGTCAATGTCTACAAAAGGCATATCCACGGCGCAGACAAAGACATACTCCTCCTTTGCATTAAGGAGCAGCTGTCTTATACCCTCTATGGGGCCGGTCTCCTTTATCTCATCGTAGACAAAACGCGCCCCTGCAGCCTCATAAATCCCTTTACCGGATGCGGAGACCATAAGATCAGAGCCGGCAAAGCGTCTTGTCAGCCTTCCCAGGAGAGTCTCGTTCTGAAATTCAAGCAGGGCCTTGTTGCTGCCCATGCGGGTGCTCTTGCCGCCGGCCAGTATACCGACGGAATAGCTCCGCTTTTCAAAAAGCTGTGTCATCTGTTTTCCGCTTTACATTATCCTTACTGTGACGGTATCCCCCGGCGAGACCGCTGTCCCTGCAGGAAGGTCTATATAGCAGTTGCATTCCAGGAGATTGCTGAGTACCGAAGAAGCATGGGACTTCACCGGAAGGTTCACCCTTCCGTTCCGGTATTTTGCCCTCAGCAGCCTCCTCATATGATTTACTTTTTCATAGGGACTGTCCAGCACAGCCTTTTCCGTTACGGGCAGTAATGAACCGCAGCCCGTAAGTTTTGCTGCAAGCTCCGGAAAATATATATCAAAATTTGCCACCGCGGCATAGGGATTTCCCGAGAGGCTTAAGATCGCTTTTCCGTCCTTAACGCTGCCTATGGTCGGTGTCCCCGGCTGTATGTTCACCCGTGAAAAAAGCTTCACGGCTCCGATGCTCTCAAGCACCTCCGGCAGAAGATCCGCCTTCCCTACTGATACGCCTCCGGTGGTCATCACCACATCGCTGTCTTTAAGCGCAGCCTCAAGTGCTGTCTTTATCCCGTCACGCTCATCGCCGCAGATCTCCGAACTCACTTCATAGCAGCTGTCCGTCAGGGCAGCTTCAAGAGTATAGGCAATGCTGTTGTATATCTTTCCCTCCGTAAGGGCGCTTCCCGGCTCCGTAAGCTCGGTTCCCGTGGATATGATATGCACCTTTATCCTCCGGAGCACGCTTACCTCCGCAAGACCCAGGCTTGCCAGCACTCCCGCCTCTATGCGGCCTATCCTGCTGCCGGCACTGAGCACCTCTTCGCCTTCCCTGATATCCTCGCCCACACGGCAGTAATTCATATAAGGAGAGACGGATCTGTATACGGAGACCTCTTCCTCACCTCTGTCCGTATCCTCCTGCCGCACCACGGCGTCATAGCCTGCAGGCACTTCAGCCCCGGTCATCACCCTGAAGGCGGTGCCTGCCGTATCCGTCCCCTTCCAGCCTGCTTTTGAAAAAGCCTCTCCCGCCAGGAGTTCGCCCGAAACCTTCAGCCTGACAGGCGCATCCCCCGAAGCGTCAGCCACATCGGCGGAACGCACTGCATATCCGTCCATGGCGGATTTCGGAAAAGAGGGAACGGAAAAAGGGGCTTTCACCCCTTCCGCCAGGATACGCCCGAAGGCCTCCCGCAGAGGTAAAAGCTCCCTGTCCTTTATCGGAGTGACAGCGCCTGTAAGAGCATTAACAGCCTCTTCTATCTCCATCACTCCCCCCTTGCTTATTCTTTGATCTTCTCGATATTGACCGCGCAGACCTTGTACTCGGGTATGCGGGCGAAGTCATCCAGTGCGGCATTGGTAAGCATGTTCACCGGAGAATCCGTAAAGTGGAAAGGCATCCAGGTCTCGCCCTCGGAAACCTTGCGTCCCACTCTTGCCGTTGCCGTTATGGAACCGCGGCGGCTGCTGACTGCGATACGCTCGCCGTTCTTTATCCCCAGCCTCTCCGCGTCTTTATAGTTCACTTCTATGAAGCCCTCGCCGGAGATCTCCACAAGGCCCGGAACCCTGGAGGTCATGGCTGCTGCATTATAGTGATAAAGGATACGGCCCGTGGTGAGCACGAAAGGATACTCCTCATCGGGTAGCTCCTGTGCCGGCTTATACTCAGCGGGATAGAGCAGAGCCTTCCCTCTGACCGGCCTGCCCACGTGCATGATGGGCGTACCCTTATCTTCCTTTGTCTTGCAGGGCCACTGCAGAGTCTCTCCGGCATCCAGTCTTGCATGGGATATACCTGCGAAGCTGGGTGTGACGGATGCGATCTCGTCCATTATCTCCGCTGCGCTCATGCGCTTCTGGGGATAACCCATGGCATTCATGAGATCCGTGAGTATATCGGTGTCCAGCCTCATATCACCTTCCACGGTAACGGCTGTCCTTATACGCTGTACCCTGCGCTCCGTATTGGAGAAGGTACCTTCCTTCTCGGCGTAGCTCCTGCCGGGAAGTATGACGTCCGCCAGCTTTGCGGTCTCGGTCATGAAGAGCTCCTGTATCACGAAGAACTCCAGGCATCCCAGTGCATGGCGTATATGGGCCGAATCGGGATCCGTCACCACGGGATCTTCTCCGCAGATATAGAGTCCCTTTATCTTTCCTTCTATGGCTGCCGGGAAAACATCGGTAGCCTTAAGACCCGGATTCGGGTTCAGGCTCACGCCCCAGGCCTTTTCGAATTTCTCTCTCACTTCAGGGTTATCCACCTTCTGATAGCCGGGATAATCCGTAGGCAGCGCTCCCATATCGCAGGCCCCCTGAACGTTGTTCTGGCCTCTTAAAGGATTCACGCCGCAGCCGCTGCGTCCCACCTTGCCGCAGATAAGGGCCATGTTGGACATGCTCATGACGCCCTCCGTACCGCTGGAATGCTCGGTGACACCCAGGCAGTAGATGATGGGAGCCTTCTTTGCGGTGGCGTACATCCGCGCCGCTTCCACCAGCTTGTCGGGATCTATATGGCAGATCTCTCCCACCTTCTCGGGAGTGTAATCCTCCACCAGCGCCTTAAGCTTTTCATAATCCTCGGTAAACTCATCTATGTAAGCATGATCCACCAGGTCTTCCTTTATCATCACATGTATCATGCCGTTGGCAAAGGCCACGTTGGTACCGGGACGGAGCTTCAGATGTATGTCCGCCTCCTTCGAAAGGCCGATCGATCTGGGATCCACCACTATGAGCCTTGTGCCCTTCTGCACCGCCTGGCGGATCTGCATGCCAACCACAGGATGTGCTTCTTCGGGGTTCGAACCCACCAGCAGTATGCAGTCCACATCATGGGTTATGTCATAGATGGGATTGGTCATAGCGCCTGACCCCAGGGTCTTCGCAAGACCCGCCACCGTTGCCGAATGGCAGACCCGGGCGCAGTTATCCGTATTATTGGTACCGAAGCAGGTACGTACCATCTTCTGCACCATGTATATGTCTTCGTTTGCTGATCTGGAGCAGGCAAAGCCGGCCAGGGCTTCCCCGCCGTATTTCTCCTTAAGCTCCATGAAGCGCTTTGCAGTATAGGAGATCGCCTCATCCCAGCTGACAGGCTCGAACTCTCCGGTCTCTTTATTTTTTATGAGCGGCGTACGGATACGGTCATCGGCATGCACGAAATCAAAGCTTCCCGACCTTCCTTTTACGCAGAGCAGATTATGGTTTGAAGGACCGTCTGCCGGCTCCACATCCACTATCCTGTTGTCCTTTACCACCAGATAATACTGGCAGCCGGTAGCGCAGTGCGGACAGGTGGTGAGCACCTTCTTTACTTCCCAGTTCCTGTATTTCTTCTGGCGTTTCAGCGTCATGGCACCGGTGGGACATGCCGCGGCACAGTTTCCGCAGGACTCGCAGCCCGAACTCTTCCAGTCAGGACCGAAGGGAGCCTCTACGGTATGAAACACTCCGATCCTGCCGCTGTTCATCGCACCGTTGACAGCCGCCCTGTGACAGGCGCTTATACAGCGCTGGCAGTGTACGCACTTGCCGGGATCGTAGCTTAAGAAGGGATTGGAATCCAGCTTCGGAAGCTTCCCCTCGATCTTGCGCCTGGAACCGGCGTAGGGCGTATCCTGTATGCCGTAGATATTGCAGAGGTGCTGAAGCCTGCAGTGGCCGTTCTGTGAACAGTTCATACAGTCTACCACATGGTTTGAGAGTATGAGCCTGAGCATCTCCTTACGGTACTGTGTGAGCCTTTCGGATTCGGTGGTGATGACCATGCCCTCTTCCACCTTGGTCCGGCAGGCCGCAAAAAGCTTGTCATAGCCTTCTATCTCCACCATGCAGAGCCTGCAGGAGCCTATATCACTGTAATCCTTCAGATGACAGAGAGTGGGGATCTCTATTCCCGCTTCCCTGCAGAAATTAAGGATCTTGGTCCCTTCCTTAGCCTCGTATTGCTTTCCGTTGATGGTTATGTTTACCATGCGCATCTACCTCCTTCCATGGAGCCGCAGCCGAAGTGGTCACAGCGCAGGCATCTTCCGGACTCTCTTGCAGCCTCCTCCGGAGTCATGGGAACCTCCACATGCAGGAAGTCATCCTTGCGCTCCACGGGATCACGTTCTTCTATCTCTGCCCTGCCCGTAGGCACACACCTGTTAGGCTTTGCAGGAGGAGCCTCTACCTCACGGACTATCTTGTGATGATAGCCCAGGTACTCGTCTATGTTATGCGCAGCCACCTGGCCGGCAGCTATGGCATTGATGGCGGTGGAAGGCCCGGTTACACAGTCTCCGCCGGAGAAGACACCCTCGGCCCCCTCTATGGCGCAGGTCTCATCCGCCAGTATCCTGCCTCTTTCGGTAGGAATGCCTGCAGCATCAAAATCCGCCACATCGCAGCGCTGCCCCACGCCCAGGATCAGATAATCGCACTTGAAGCGGTAAGGGTAATTGCTTGAATGCTCAGTCTTCACAAAGCCGAACTCGTCATATTCCGCCACTATCTCTGGCTGCAGCCATACCGCCGCGATCTTTTCGGGATCCTCCTTGTCCGCCTCCAGATGAAGGAAGGACAGCAGCGTGCGGAAACGCACACCCTCCTGCACGGCGCTCTCTATCTCGGACTGAAGCGCGGTATAATCATCTCTTTTACGTGTAAAAACGTGGACCGTCTCGGCTTTAAGCCGCACGGCAGTCCTGGCCGCATCCATGGCCACGTTTCCGCCGCCGATAAGGGCCACTCTCTTACCGCTTAGATCTATCTCTTCGCCCCTTGCCACGGCCTGAAGGAAATCAGCTGCGGGAATGACATTCTTGCAGTTCACGTTGTCCACAGGCATCCTGTTGCCCAGCTGTGCGCCCAGGCCAAGGTATACAGCATCGTACTTATCCTTAAGCTCCTGTACGCTGATATCACGGCCCACCTTGGTGTTGGTGCGTACCTCTATATCGCCTGCGTTCAGTATGGCATTGATATCCTCGTCCAGCCTTGCCTTGGGAAGCCTGTACTCGGGTATACCGTATCTGAGCATTCCGCCCAGCTTGTCATGTTCGTCAAAGACCACGCACTTGTGTCCCATGAGGGCAAGGAAATAAGCGGCTGTGAGACCTGAAGGTCCGCCGCCCACTATCGCTATGGTCTTTCCTGTCTTAACGTTTGCGGGAGGCGTGGCCACCTTATCGGCGGACACCTGGTCAACCGCATACTTCTTAAGGCCCCTGATATTGATGGGGGCATCTATTATGGACCTGCGGCACTTCTTCTCGCAGGGATGCTCGCATACCATTGCACAGGCGGTGGGGAAGGGATTCCTGTCCCTTATCATGTTTATGGCTCCCGCATAGTCGCCTGCCTTGATGAGGGCGATATATCCCGGCACATCCACATGGGCGGGGCAGAGCGTCATGCATGGAATGGTCTGCTCCGTGTTCTCTACGCAGCGCCTGTGCTTTATATGGCTTTCGTACTCATCAGCGAATTCTTTTAAACTATCCAGAACGGTATTTGCGGCGACCACGCCCACGGCGCAGTCCGCAGATTCGGAGATCATGATGCAGAGCGCTTTGAGTCTGTCCAGTATATCCTCGGATGCATCACCGTTGAGGATATCCCTCAGCATCCTCTCTGCTTCCACCAGGCCGTCGCGGCAGGGCACACACTTTCCGCAGGACTGGTTCATGGACATCTGCAGTATCGACCGGTACATCACCAGCGGACACATTCCGGGCGGATATGAAGTCATCCTGGATCGGAACTTATTGAGAGCAATATCCATACGATCATTCATATTGCCTCTTTTGGCTAATCTTCGGTTCATCATAAACCCCCTTTTCAGCACTTTGATGATGATTATAACACAAAACCGGCGGCCTCACAAGGCCGCCGGCTGATAATACCAATAGAGTTTTTAAGGCTTACACACAGCCCTGAGCGATCATTGCGTTGACCACTTTTTCGAAGCCTGCGATGTTGGCGCCGGCCACATAGTTGCCTTCCATGCCGTACTTCTTTGCAGCATCGTCGATAGCATGATAGATGCCGGTCATGATGCCCTTGAGCTTGGAATCAACCTCCTCGAAGGACCAGGAGAGACGCTCGGAGTTCTGGCTCATCTCCAGTGCGGAGGTAGCAACACCGCCTGCATTTGCTGCCTTGCCGCCGACGAACCATACGCCGTTCTGCTGCAGATACTCGGTAGCCTCGATGGTGGTAGGCATGTTAGCGCCTTCGCATACAGCCTTTACGCCGTTAGCTACGAGAGCCTTTGCATCATCCAGGTTAAGCTCGTTCTGGGTAGCGCAGGGAAGCGCGATGTCAACCTTGATGTTCCATACACCGTGATCGTTGGCATCCTTCTTCTCATGATACTCAGCGCTCTTTCTTGCTGCGGCATACTCGGTAAGACGTGCGCGCTTTACTTCCTTGACTTCCTTAAGGAGATCTATGTCGATGCCCTCGGGATCGTAGATCCAGCCGGTGGAATCGGAAAGGGTAACAACCTTTGCACCGAGCTGCTGTGCCTTCTGTGCAGCGTAGGTAGCAACATTACCTGAACCGGAGATGGCAACAGTCTTGCCCTCCATGCTCTCACCGTGGCACTTCATAAGCTCCTCGGTAAGGTACAGGAGACCGTAGCCGGTAGCCTCGGTACGTGCAAGGGAACCGCCATAGGTAAGGCCCTTGCCGGTGAGCACGCCTTCATACAGGTCGCGGATCCTCTTGTACTGTCCGAACATGAAACCGATCTCTCTAGCGCCGGTTCCTATATCACCTGCGGGTACATCGGTATCAGCGCCGATATACTTGTAGAGCTCGGTCATGAAGCTCTGGCAGAAATGCATGATCTCGTTGTCGCTCTTGCCCTTGGGGTCGAAATCGGAACCGCCCTTGCCGCCGCCGATAGGCAGGGTGGTAAGGCTGTTCTTGAAGACCTGCTCAAAGCCAAGGAACTTGATGATGGAAAGGTTTACCGAAGGGTGAAGTCTGATGCCGCCCTTGTAAGGCCCGATGGCATTGTTGAACTGCACTCTGAAGCCCCTGTTCACCTGGATCTGGCCCTTATCGTCAACCCAGGGCACGCGGAACATGATCTGGCGGTCAGGCTCGGTGATACGCTCAAGGATAGCGAGCTTTCTGTACTGCTCCTCATTCGCATCCACTACGGGACGAAGGGAGTTAAGCACTTCGGTAACTGCCTGGAGAAACTCCGGCTGATCCGGGTTCTTTGCTTTTACTTTCTCCAGTACTTCATCAACGTAAGACATTTTTCTTTCCTCCTTGTGTGGTAAAAAAATAAGACGACAACCAGGGCATTCATCACGCCTTAGATACCGCCTTTGGTTACGATATTAACTTCAACAGGCAGTAATATACCATATGCTCTTTCATAATGCAATAGGCTCCGGGCATAAAATCCCCCTTTCTCAGACAGCCGCCGTGGTCTTACTGTAATACTCCTCCAGTCCGGGCCTTGCATTGATATATGCCTTCTCAAGTCCCGGATCGAACTGGCTTCTCATGCCCTTCATGATTATGGCATCCGCCGCCTCAAAGCTCATGGCCTCCTTGTAGACACGCTTGCTCACCAGGGCATCATACACATCTGCGATGGCCATGATACGTGCCTCAAAGGGGATATCCTCCCCTGCAAGCCCCTCCGGATATCCTGAACCGTCCCAGCGTTCGTGATGGTAATGGGCCACGTTCTCCGCAATCTGCTTAAAGGCCTCGTCGTCGGTATTAAGCAGTATCTCATGGATCACGCGGGCGCCTTCGGCCGCATGCATCTTCATCTTCTCAAATTCCTCGTCTGTAAAACGGCCGGGCTTCCTGAGTATGGCATCGTCTACGGCGATCTTTCCGAGGTCATGCATAGGGGCAGCCTTTATGACATCGTGGCAGAACTCCTGTGAAAGGGAACAGCTGCCCTCCTTCAGGATCTCCTCTATCAGAAGACGTACCCCCTCGCTGGTACGCTTGATATGGCCTCCAGTTGAATTATCACGGCTTTCAACCATCATTGCGAGGCTCATGATGAGATTGTCATGCATCTCCTCGATATGCTTTGTCTTTTCCTTAACCTCCGCCTGCAGGTTCTCGTTGTAGCCATCCAGAAGGCTGATGTACTTCTGCTTTGCGGTATCATCCGTAAAGCTTACGATATAACCGCGTTTTCTGCTGCCGTCGTAGAGGAAGCTCACCTCCACTGCAAAAAAACGGTCCTTATCCTCATCGCCCTCGGGATCATACAGGATATATCTGAAGCTGTTATTTGCGGAAGACTCCTCAAACTCATCCAGAAAGTGCCTTATCTTCTTCTGTGACTCCGTTTCTCCCAGCTTCTCATCCGGAAGCACGCCCTTAAGCTCAGGCACTATCTCCTTCGCCACTTCATTGCTTCCCAGGTAACGGCGGTCGAAATCAAATGAGATATAACCGATCGACTGTTCCTTTATCATTGAATCGATCACGGTGTCCGAAACATCATAAAGATTGAGCCTGTATACGATCAGCAGGAACACGACCTCCGCCAGCACATAGCCCAGAGGTACAATATCCACCGAATGTATAAGCTTGCGTCCAACAAAATAACTCAGGAAACATATGATATCGGGGATGATGAGGAGGGTTATGATCCTGCGGGGGACCTGCTCTTTGTGCATGAGCGAAAAGATTATCGCCAGCATACCGGCAAGGAATTCCAGGATGATGACCACATAGAACAGCGTATGCATCGGACCGTACTCACGCACCAGTCCCGTCCCCGGGGCAAAGGAAGCCTCGGCGTAAAACACCTCTGTCTGGCCTATGGTAAGGACCGACGCATACATACAGGCCGACAGCATGAACAGGATCGCACGCTGCCGGTTCGAGACCTCTATCCTGCAGAGTCCCAGGATGCAGAGAAGGATAAAAAGCTGCAAAAAACAGCCGCCGATATAGATGACCTGCTGGGCCACGAGGGCATCATTCAGATCCTGTGCCCGCTCGCTGAGCACATAACCCAGACAGGCAACAGGCACCAGTGTGAATACCATGTTCAGGTTCACGTCAAAATGCTTGTGCCACATAAAAATATAAGCTGCGGCAAATATAAAGGATAAAACCAGCAATACGCCGTAAAAAGCTATCACCATGCCCGTATTTTTCCTGCCCAAAAAATTAATATCTTACACATTATAATCATAAACCTCCCCGAGCGCAACTGTTCCGCACCGGTCTCTTTTTTTCTTGACGCCGCCTCCCCGGATGGGTTATGCTCATTCCAGACAAAGGCCGCACCAATGTAATAGCGAGTGGAGCAGGCCTTGCCTGCGCTCATTGTCATCCCGAGCGGAGCAGGCTTTGCCTGCGCAGTCGAGGGATCTTATTATATTAAGTAAGGAGAACCCGCCATGGAACACACAGAACAGGAACTGGCCCTGGAGCGCACCGAACTCTCATATGAGCGCACCGCTCTTTCGGTGATACGCACCAACCTGGCCTTTAACAATACCAAACTTTCAGTGGAGCAGACCCACCTCTCTTTTCTCCGCACCATAGTCTCACTGGTGGGAAGCGCGGCCACGGTCTATAAGGCCCTGCCGGCCATAGGTGTATCGGACCGCTTCAGCACCGCCCTCGCCGCAGCGCTTTTTGCTGCTGCCATATATTTCATAGCCAAGGATCTCACCACCTATCCCAGGCTTAAGAAAGAGATCGAAGAGATGGAAAAGGAAAAGAACGCCCTGGCAGAAAAAGCCGGCAGCCGGATCTATCAGGAATGATCCGGCCCACCGGCCTTTTTGATCTTTTCTTTTGTTAACTATATCTTACGCGCTCAGCTGCTCGTGGATAGCCTTCGCGGCAGACTTGCCGGCGCCCATGGCAAGGATAACGGTGGCTGCGCCGGTAACGGCATCGCCGCCGGCATATACGCTGTCCCTGCTGGTCTTTCCGGTATCCTCGGTTGCAACTATGCAGCCGTGCTTATTTGCCTCAAGCCCCTTTGTCGTGCTGCTGATAAGAGGGTTGGGGCTGGTGCCCAGGCTCATGATAACAGTATCCACATCGATGACGAACTCGCTGTCCGGCACCACCACGGGGCGTCTTCTGCCGCTCTCATCCGGCTCGCCCAGTTCCATGCGCACGCACTTGATGCCGCAGACCCAGCCCTTCTCATCCTCAAGAATCTCGGTAGGGTTGGTGAGAAGGTCGAAGATTATGCCCTCTTCCTTAGCATGATGCACCTCCTCCACACGGGCGGGAAGCTCAGCCTCGCTGCGGCGGTATACGATATGCACCTCTGCGCCCAGTCTCAGCGCGGTTCTTGCGGCATCCATGGCAACGTTTCCGCCGCCCACGACTGCCACCTTCTTGCTCTTCATTATGGGGGTCCTTGAATTTTCATCAAAGGCCTTCATCAGGTTGCTCCTGGTAAGGTACTCATTTGCTGAGAAGACACCGTTAGCATTCTCTCCGGGGATACCCATGAACTTGGGAAGTCCTGCACCGGAACCAATGAACACCGCATCAAACTTCTCCTGCTCCAGCAGTTCATCGATGGTAATGGACTTTCCGATGACCACGTCCGTTTCGATCTTCACGCCAAGTGAACGGACATTCTCGATCTCCTTCTCAACGACCGCATCCTTGGGAAGACGGAACTCGGGTATACCGTATACCAGAACGCCGCCTGCCTTGTGAAGTGCTTCGTAGATGGTCACGTCATAGCCGTACTTTGCCAGATCCCCTGCGCAGGTAAGGCCTGCGGGGCCTGAACCGATGACTGCCACTCTCTTGCCTCTCTTAACCTTTGCGGGCTCGGGCCTGATGCCGTTCTCTCTTGCCCAGTCTGCAACGAAACGCTCCAGCTTTCCTATAGAGACCGCCTCTCCCTTAACGCCTCTTACACAGACGCCTTCGCACTGGCTCTCCTGGGGGCAGACACGTCCGCATACTGCGGGCAGTGCGCTGGATTCGCTGATGATCTTATATGCCCCTTCGATATTTCCTTCCTTCACCTGCTCGATGAATGCAGGAATATTGATGGATACGGGGCAGCCCGTGATGCAGCGCGCATTCTTGCAGTTGATGCAGCGCGTAGCCTCGGCCATTGCCTCTTCCTTATCGTAGCCCAGGCAGACCTCCTTGAAATTCTTTGCTCTTTCAGCCGGAGCCTGCTCCCTTACCGGGACTTTCTTTAAAACATCTACTTCTATCATACCGCTGCCCTCTTTTCCGCTTCCCAATCTCTGTACATGCCGGAACGTCTCATAGCCTCGTCCCAGTCAACCTTATGTCCGTCAAACTCAGGCCCGTCCACGCATGCAAACTTTGTAACTCCGTCCACGGTACATCTGCATGCGCCGCACATCCCGGTGCCGTCCACCATTATGGGGTTCATGGAGACCACCGTATGGATGCCCAGCTTTTCGGTAAGCTGGCAGACAAACTTCATCATGATCATGGGACCTATGGAAACACAGTGATCGTAGATCTTGCCTTCCTTTGTCACCAGATCCTCAAGGCACTTCGTGACCATGCCTTCGCGGCCGTAGGAACCGTCGTCGGTGGTGATATAGAGATTGCCGGCCACATCCTTGAACTCATCTTCCATTATAAGGATATCCTTGCTCTTGGCGCCGATGATGACATCCGCGCTGATGCCGTGATCCCTTAGCCACTTGACCTGGGGATAAACGGGAGCTGTTCCCAGACCGCCTGCGATAAAGACGATCTTCTTGTTCCTGACCTCTGCGATATCGTCGGTGACCAGATCGGAAGGCTGTCCCAGGGGGCCGACGAAATCCGCCAGCATATCGCCCTTCTTCATCCTTCCCATAAGCGTGGTGCCTGCTCCGATGACCTGTACGACTATGGTCACGGTCCCGGCAACCCTGTCATAGTCGCAGATAGTAAGGGGGATACGCTCTCCCTCTTCATCGGCCCGTACTATGACGAACTGCCCCGGCTGGCAGCTTCTTGCTACCATGGGGGCTTCCACCACCATCCTGAAAATGGTGGGATTCAGATAATCCATTTCTTTGATGCGAAACATATTGATCCCTCCTAAAAAGACTCAACCTTCAAAATATTAGCATAAACAGCAGTGTAAATCAAGATAAAGCGATGGGAAAACAGTGGAAAAACAGGGCTCCCTTCGGGAGCCCTGCATCATAGACAAATATGTACTGTTTCAGCAGTCTCAGAACACAGCAGGTCCGGTGTAGCTGTACTTTCCGGCTTTGACCTTTCCGCTCATCTTAGCGCCCTTCGCATTGACCTTGCAGAGCTCTACGCCCTCGTCAATGACCGTATTTCCCGTAAGGCTGATATCACCGGTAAATGTGATCTTTCCGGCACCGCTTATCACCAGCTTGTCATAGCCCTTCTTCGGGAGCAGGAACTTGCCCTTGATATTGACATCTCCCTCTATATTCAGGGTAAGCTCCTTCGTTCCGCTCTTCACAACATCGTTCATTGCAGCAACCGCATCCTTCCAGAGACCGTAGCTGTTACCGTTGAACTCAATGGCCTCACCGAAGATGCATGCTTTGCCGCTGCTGAGATAATACAGATGTGTATCGACAGCGTTTTCCGTGATATCGCTCACGTCAAAACTTGCTTTGAGCGATACAGGGTTTATTTTCTTGGCGGAAGTCTTAAGGACCTGTGTACCGTCGGCCTGATGCGCACCGGTGACCCTCACTATTCCGGTCACTACGCCTTTTATGACTATGGGCTTATTGAATCCCGTCAAAAGCTCTATGCTTCCGCCCATTCCGGAGACATTTCCATTTACTGTTATCTTGCTGTTCGCCGCCGCCTTCAGGTTTCCGCCATCCATAAGCGCCAGTCCCTTGCAATTGACAACATCGGCTGCAAGCTCACCGAAGAGCAGAATATCCGTTCCGGATTTAACCGTCGAAGCTTTTGCCGAGAAGCTCAGTCCGTCATTCACTGTCAGTCCTTTCTTTGCATACAGAGTGAATTTCGCCGGAGCGTTCTTCTTTGTCTTTGCAACGAACTTAACATCTTCAAGTATCAGCGGTGCATTAGCCGTAAGCTTCGTTCCCACTATCTCGATGCTGTGGCCGTTTCCTATGATGGTAACGCTCTTCGCAGTCTTCGGAATAGTGAGGTTCTTCTCTCCCGTCACATCCGCATTCAGCTCGATAGCATAATCTTTGCCGCTGTTATTCATTGACTTAAAGGCATCCTTCAGGCTGGTGACTTCCTTTCCGTCAAGGACGATCTTTCCGCCGGAAGGATCATCTCCGCCTGACGGTGTCCAGCTAACGCTGTGATCTTCGGTATACGTTTTACCGTCCGGTCCCGTAAGTTCTGCATGCCAGATCACACTATTCTTCGTACGGTTCTTTTCCGTCACGGTCGCTGCCACTTCCTTCACTTCCGTGCAGTCTGCGCAGCTGAATACCGCCTTTGCCACACCGTTTTCGCTGGTGGTACCTGTCCAGTCAAATCCGGTGAACTCCCAATCCTGTTCCTTTCCCTCTACATCAAAAACTTTTGTATCCTCAAAAACCTGACCTTCATAGGTTAGTGTTGCTTTATAGGTTTTCTGAGCCTCATTCAGCGATACAGGTTCTATCTTATCAGCCGGAAGGCTCTCAGTATGTGCCTCGTCCTCCTCACATACAAGATTAAAAACAGCTTCCGATGGTGTCTCTTCATAACTACCGTTCCAGCTTACAGAATCCTTCATCCAGACATGTATATGTTGAGGTTCTTCAATCTCGTAAGTAAAGTATACAATATCACTTGGTTCTTTATCTCCAGCTACCGCCATGGCATTCACTGAAATCGTAGTCCCGGCCATCTCATCAGTTATTACGATAGCTTTATTGAACACATCACTCTCATCCGTCGGATCGCTGCCATCCAATGTATAGTATATCGTAGCATCCTGTTCCGACGAACAATATAGCCGTATACTGTCTCCGGTTTTCAGTCTGCTTCCATTTACAGGATCCGCCTGCGGAACAGCAGTGTGCCCCTTTTCAGGAATGTTAACCTCAACATTGCAGTAACCATTAATCTTGTCGCAGGATACAGTCACACGAGTTTTACCATTTTTGACCGCCTTGATCAGTCCGGAAGACTCTACAACTGCAACCTTCTCATCCGCGATATTATACGT
Organism: Lachnospiraceae bacterium; assembly: GCA_017518185.1. Lineage (GTDB taxonomy): Bacteria > Bacillota > Clostridia > Lachnospirales > Lachnospiraceae > NK4A136. The sequence continues at coordinate 2,941 of JAFWWB010000028.1, read as the reverse complement.
TATTTCCGGATTGGTTATCTCGTCACCATACTGATCAAGAACCTTTACAAGAAGTTGCTTTGTTTCATCCTGTTCTGTAAATGTCCACGCTTTAGGATCAATATCCATAGTAGTAGCTATCGGCTCAAACTTTCCCACCACAAAACTCTTTTCCGACTCACTTGGCGAATACCCATCCTTTACCGCAAGCACCTTCAGGATGATCTCTTTTTCTGCATCTTCCTTTTCAATAGTTATCACTTTACCGCTTTTACATTTCTCAGATTCAGTACTGGGTTCTGAACCATCAAGAGTATAGTATATTTCTGCGTTTTTGGTCTCACAGCTTATGCTTATAGTATCTCCCGGTACAAGAGTCCCTTCCCGACTGGCCGTGATAACAGGCTTTGCAACCTCCTGTACCTGTACAGTCATTTTGCACACCACAGGTTTGGCCTCCGGACAACTAACTGTTAATAAGGCAGTTCCATTTCTATGTGGAACAATATCCATAGTAATAAAATACGTGTAATCTATCTGATTCTCGAAAGAAACAATCTTCGGATCTGATAGATTAATACTTATAGAATCAACTTTTACACGCTCTCCTTTTTCATCATAAACTGTAATTGTTACATTCTTCTCACCATATTTTAAGGCGTTGAATGATAATTCTTGTATCGCTGAGCCTGCGTACTTGATTTCCACCTTTTTTTGAATTGATACCTTAACAATGCAATTTGCCGAAAGCATTCCGCAACTCACCGAGATAATACTCACGCCATCATCAACAGCCTTAATAACTCCATCTTCAGTAACAGGTGCCACATCAGGATTACTGCTGCTGAATGTTAACTTCGGATTCATATCTAGAGTACCATCTTTCTTATATACCTTTGGATTAATGGTATATTCCTGCTCGTATTTTGTTAAGTTTATTTCATCCTCACGCAAAGAAACCCCGCTCAGATCCATGTTGGATGTATCTACATTATCAGTATACGCGGATATTATTACATTTCCATATTTAAACTTTGCATTTGATTCACCAAACTGATCTAACCACGATTTACCGTCACGAGAATAGAAGCTCTGCCCTCTTTCAAGATCAACCATATACATGGTTTTTTCGTTGCTCTGCTCTAATGAAGCATACTCATAACAAATCCCATATTCCCCATCCCTATATATCACAACAGAATAATATTCACCATGCCTAACCTGTACGGGTTTTTTCAGCTTGATCGTATATTTCCCATCCAGATATACTTTTCCTTCCGTGTATGCTTCTGTAACCTCTTTACCAGAAATAGGACCGAGCTCCGGATCTACATCTGTATAAATATGTATGGAATACTTTGTTCCTGCAGAAGCCACGTTATCAATTTCAAACCCAACTTCCTTAATTTCTTCCAATATAGAATCTCCTTGAGCCTTAAAAATATTGGCTGCCCAATTATGCCAGTAATACCCCACTGAATTATGCATCTGAGAATCATAGTAATAGTGATTATCTGGAATATCTTCGGCCTGAACGAACTCATATACCCACGCAGAATTATCATAATTCAAAATTAAATAGTTTAGAGCCTTATCCTCATACGACAGCCAAAAATATCCTAATCCCCCAAAAAGATTTTCACCATTTCCCCCATAACTGTTTCGTACCAGCCACGCTCCATCCTTCTCCGGTCTGTGATCTGAGACAAAATTAGTATTAGGAAAATCATCATCCCAGCCGACAATTACAACAGCATGATTATTGAATTGCTTTCCATCATAATAATAACAGTTATTTGCCTGATTATAATACGAACTATAATACTTACCTGAATACGCATATCCTGCTATATCTGCATAATAACCCACACCTACACATCCATTGGCTACAATAGCCTCCTTTATAAGTTCCGTATTCTTCATGCTTATCTCTTTGGCATTTGTCAAACATATCTCATCCTGCCTTTCAGTTGCAGGATCCAGTTTTTTTCCTGTCTCGAAACTTGAAGCAAACGAATAAGGAACTGTGCTTTCCAACGCTACTCCTCTTTGTTTTATCAATGTATAAGAAGAATCCTCATAGGAATGTCCTGTTTCAAGTGCAATAACGCCATCGGAACTGACTGTGTCCCCAGTATATCCAGCGATAGATGGAGTTCCCTGCATATTTGTCCAATACACTAGATGCATCTCACTGTAATCCACATCTGCATCAGCCATTCCATGGTTGATCGCATAAAACTCTGCCATGGCTATAGCTGAATGAGCCCAACATGTTCCATAAGCCCCCTGATCCCTTATTTCAGGATACTTTTGCTGGAAATAGCTTTTCAGAGCTTCTGTTTCAGTGTAAGAATACGGAAAAGCAGAATCTGTAGCAACTGCAGAATCATTCTGGATGCTATCATCATCCCCGTCAACCAGATCGTTTATTGTATCCGCATATGTAACATAGTCCGCCGCAATACTGGCCGGCTTTTTATCCGGGCTCTCAACATATCCTGGTACAAAAACAAAAGAATCAGATTCTCCTGTCTGCTCCGCATTCTGATCCGGATCAGATTCTTTTTCTACGATCTCTTCTGCTTCGTTCTCAATATCTTCCGAAGCAACATACACGGAAAGGGTTTCCTCTTCCTCGTATTCCTCATCCAGAGCTTCCTCTGCTTCTTCTGCCTCATCGAAAGCATCTTTGTCTTCATCCTCATAAAAAACAGTATCATCCTTTTCCGGCTCTGAAGTGTCTGTATCCTGAAACTCTTCTTCAATCTTATCTGTTTCAGCATCCGTATCCTCAGCTTCAGAATTATACTCCGGCTCAGCAGCATACACACGTACCCCTTGGAATTCCGGGGTCAACAACGTCAACGTGAGCAGCCATGCCATTATCCTATTGTTTCTTTTCTTCATTTTCCCTACCTCTCTTTTTTGTCGTTTCAAATAAAAAACACACGGTTTCAAC
>JAFWWB010000027.1 GCA_017518185.1 Lachnospiraceae bacterium | reverse complement strand
TGAAAGAACATCTACATTTATCTCAAGCTGCGAAAGTTCATCTTCAGTTATGGCAGAAAATCTGGGATCCCTGGTGGATGCGCTTATCGCATTGGCGATTATCTCGTCAGCCAGCTTATCTGTCACAGGTCCTATGGTCCCTATGCAGCCTCTGAGCCTTCCGTTCTTATGTATGGATACAAAAGCACCTGCTTTACGCTTCGTAAGACCGTTCTCGATCTCCGTCCGCTTTTCCGGAGATGTTTCTTTATCAAGCACGGTAATGCCTTCCGACTCCCACTTTATTGGAGTTCCATTTTTTATATAGCTTTCCAGGGAAAGCCTGGCCAGACGGACATAAGCGTCCTCACTTTCTTTCTTACGGTTCAGTTCTTCCATTTTTTTATTCTCCCATTTATCAAGGAAAGCCCTGTCTTCCGTTTTCACAGGTTTGCCGTCACTGTCTGTCACGATACTGTATGTGCATATACCGTAGCCCACTCCGGTTACATCCTGATGGGAAAGACGATTAACAGACAATTCAGTCCGGTCAAAAGCACCAGCCATCATGACGAATGACCTGTGGCCGCACTCTGCTGCCTTATCAAGAAATTCCTCATCAAAATCAAAGAGTCTGTCGAATTCGGCTGAAGCCATCACATCCATGATTCGCTCATCATATTCGGGACCCTCAGGTGCAAAACCGTAGGGACCGTGGGATTTTAGCTTATGGGAAAGATCACCGCTTGCAACATATACGGCACGCCTCCCCAGACTTTCCACAGCTTCCGAGATCTCCATTCCCAGTCTGTAATGGTCAGACAAAGAAAGGCCGGACAGCCCAATACGCACCAGCTTAAAGTCAGAGTATTTTCTTAATATAAAATAAAGGGGAACCATGGTGCCGTGATCCAGAGACGGATCACGCTCGCCGGAGGTACCGGCAGGAAGACCTGCAGCCTTTGCCCTTTCGGCTATCTGCTGCACCAGCTCCCTGTCATACTCCACGCTCATCTCCACACCGGAGGCACCGAACCGGCCAAAAGATCCTTCGGCACCGCTGCCGGGAGAAATATGAAAATAATCCGCATACATTATGCTGTGCGGCGATGAGACTATGACCGTATCCGGCTTTATCCCGGCTATCATGTCAGCCACACGCTCGTATGCCTTGGTAGTTTCTTCTATAACACTTTCGTCACCCCGTCCTACTTCCGGAACTATCAGTGGAGGATGGGGAACCATAAAGCCTGCTATCATACAGACCTCCCTGCTTCACATGCCAACAGGCATACTCACACGATCTCCATAAAGCGTTCCCTGATGGTCTCAAAACTCTTATCCACCAGACCGAAATCTTTTTCCTTATAGTTCCAGAGTGCATAGCCTATGCCGTGACGGTGGAATACATTGTGTATATCCCTCATCCAGCGGAGTCTGTCCTCAGGATCGGCCTGGTCTATAACACCGTACTCACCGCAGTACAGGCAGGCATTGTCCTTCTCTGCCTTTTCGATAGCGGGTCTGAAGATATCTTCAAAGAATCCCTC
>JAFWWB010000026.1 GCA_017518185.1 Lachnospiraceae bacterium | reverse complement strand
TCAGATACAGGCATCGGTATGAAGGAGGAGGACCAAAAGAATCTCTTCTCGGCATTTACAAGGATAGATGAGGAACGCAACCGCAATATCGAGGGCACGGGCCTTGGCATGAGCATTACCAGGAGCCTTCTGGCACTGATGGGCTCGGAGCTTAAGGTAGAGAGCTCATACGGAGTAGGTTCAAGCTTCAGTTTTGGGGTAAAGCAGAAGGTTGTTGACTGGGATCCAATAGGGGATTACGGTGCATCCTACAGGGATCATATAGAAGCAAAGGGCAGATACAGGGAAAGCTTTACGGCATCGGCTGCAAGGATACTGGTGGTGGATGACAATCCCATGAACCTTATGGTTTTCAAGAGCCTGGTGAAGCAGACCGGAGTGCAGACGGATACCGGCGGATCCGGTGACGAGGGAATAGAGCTTTCGAAAAAAACCAAATACGATATGATCTTCCTGGATCACATGATGCCGGAAAAGGACGGTATCGAGACTCTCCACGAGATAAGGAGCAGCGGGGAGAATCCAAATGCCGCAACTCCGACCATATGCCTTACGGCAAATGCCATCTCGGGTGCCAGGGAGAAGTATATAGAGGCAGGCTTTGACGACTATCTTACCAAGCCCATCGATCCGGATGTACTGGAAGTCATGATGCTGGATTACCTTCCGAAGGATAAGGTAAGGATCAGGGAGGCTGCGGAGAATAAGGCTGAGGAGACTGCGGTTGAGGATCCGGAGACAGCGGGTCTGCTGGAAGGCCTTGGGGACTGCGGTATCGATACGGAGACAGGGATCAGGAACAGCGGCTCCCTGGATTCCTATATTTCACTGCTCAAGATCTTCCGCGAATCCATGGCAGATAAAAAGGAAGAGCTCAACCGATTTTACGGGGAAGGGGATCTCGGGAACTATACCATCAGGATACATGCACTTAAGAGCTCACTGAGGATAATAGGCGCTGCGGCAGCCGGCGAGGAGGCACAGAAGCTTGAGAATGCCGGAAAAGCCGGAGATAAGGATTATATAGGAAGCCATCATATGGGCTTTATGGAAGTATACGGCAGGATGGAGGAGCCGGTATCGGCTGTGCTATCGCGCTATGCCTCGGATGCAGGCCGTCCGGAGGCAGATCCGGATTTCATGGAGGCGGTGTTTGAAGAGATCAGATCCGCGGCAGAGGAGATGGACTGCGAGATGCTTGACGGGATATTTGAGGAGATGAGAGAATACAGGATAACATCCGAACGCAAGGACGTATATGAAAAGATCGTAGCTGCGGCGGAAAGGTATGAATACGGGACCATAATCGCTCTGCTTGATGAGGAAGGGATCTGAGAAGGAAAAGCTATGGCCTATAACATAGTGGTGGTTGATGACGAACCGCTGAGCCTTACAAATGCAAAGAACATCCTGCGCGCAAACGGTATGCACGTGGGCTGTCTGCGTTCCGGGGCGGATCTGCTGAACTATGTGGAGAAGCATACGGCAGATCTGGTCCTGCTGGATATACTCATGCCCGGGATGGACGGCTTCGAGACCTACAGGGCCTTAAGGCAGTTTGAGGATAAGGCCGGCAGGCCAAGGGTCCCGGTGATCTTCCTTACGGGAGAAGATAATAACGAGACCGAACGCAGGGGACTGCGGGCGGGGGCCTCGGATTTCATACACAAGCCCTTTGATGAGGATATCCTTATCAAGAGGATCAACAACACGATAATAAACAGCAAGACTATCGAGAGCCTTACGGAGGAGGCCACTACCGACAGGCTGACGGGCTGCCTGAATAAGGCCGCGGGAACGGAGAGAGTCAGCGGGCTATGCAGGGATACGGAAGGCGCCCTGATGATACTGGATCTGGACAGCTTCAAGCTGGTGAACGATATATACGGCCATGATATGGGAGACCGGGTACTGGTGGCCTTTGCGGATGTACTGCGGAATAACATACGTTCGGAGGATCTGATCTGCAGGATAGGCGGCGACGAGTTCATGGGCTTTTTTGCCGGCCTTACAGGAGCGGCAGAGGTGGCTTCATTTGAGGGCAGGCTCAAGCTTCAGTTTCAGGCGGAGGCGGAGCGGCTCATGGGGGCCGATCACGGAATACCCCTGGGGGTGTCCATAGGAGTCTCTTTTGCTTCGGAAGAGCATAATGATTATCAGATACTTTTCCAGTACGCCGACAGCGCCCTCTATGAGGTGAAAAGGAATGGCAAGCACGGCTTCGAGATCTATGATCCCCTCAAGGCAAAGGAGGAAAGCGGAGAGGATCTGGAGAGAGGCCTTGAGGATGTGGTGCAGATAGTATCCGAGAGAGGCGAAGGAAGGGGAGCCCTGCTCATGGGGCAGGATGCCTTTGCCTGGAATTACCGCTTTATCGTAAGGTACGCTTCAAGATACGGCGGTGATGTGACCAGGATGCTCTTCTCCCTCGATTCTGATGAGAAAGGCGTCATATTTACCGAGATGGTCTCGGAATTCGGCAATGTACTCAGGCAGACACTGAGAAAGACGGATATAGTACTGCAATGGCAGCAGAAAAAGTATTTTGTGGTGCTTCCAATGATGCCGGAGCGGGATATCCCCAGGGTCATGGAACGTATCACGGAGGCCTGGGACAAAACAGGCTATCATGACAGGCTGGAGATAAAGTATGCGGCGTCCATGCTTAAGAAAGGATAAACATGAACCAGAAAAATAATGAAAAACTCATTGTGATGGTGGTATCCCTTGGATCGGTGGGCCTGATCGTTGAGAATATACAGCTGGGCTGGGAATTCTGGGTGCCCTTTGTGATCTTTGCTGCTCTGGTGGCAATTTGGGCTGTCAATCTTTCGGAGAAGGTAGACGATGATGTAAGGAAGCTCTTCTATTTTGCGATGGCGCTGCTCCTTCTCTTCTATCACGGCATACACAGCACGAGCTTCTTTGATGCGGCTCTGGCAACGGTGCTGGTCATGGTGACTTATTCCGGACTTAATAAGATATACATGATGAATGCGCTGCTCCTGGAGTTCTTCGCTGTATGGATGATACAGTTCGTGGGACTGGCAGGGGGGGAGCCTCTGGTCTATGACAGGCTGACGGTTTACAGGATACTGCTTCATGCAGCGATCGTGGTACTGGTATATCTCATAACGGTGAGGTTCATACAGAACAGGCTTGAGAGCGAAGAAGAGGCGCGTATCAACGCCGGCAGGATCGCGGCTAATGACAACAGCATGGAGGACTTCCTCTCGAATATCTCACATGAGCTCAGGACTCCGGTAAACGTAGTCAACGGCATGTCGGATCTTCTCATAAAGAGAGGCGTGGGGAAAGAGGCCGACGCCATCAGACAGGCGGGAGTCAGACTGGCATATCAGATAGAAGATATCCAGGATTACACCGAGTGCAAGAGGCAGAAGGTCTTTCTTGAGGAAGACAATTATATGAGCATCTCCCTGATCAACGATGTGGTCACCAGCTTCCGCATGAGCGACAAGGCCGGAGAGCTGGAGCTGGTGGTGGACCTGAATCCCAGGACACCGGCCATGATGAAGGGGGATATAAAGAAGCTTCACAAGATCTTCAGGCACCTTCTGGAAAATGCAGTGAAGTTTACAAGGGTCGGCGGCATTCACGTTAAGATGTTTGCCGAAAAGACTGACTATGGCGTGAACCTCTGTATAGAGATGACGGATACCGGTATAGGCATGGACAGAAACGCCATACGCTCGGTGACAGAGGGTATGTATCAGGAGAACAAGAAGAGGAACAGGAGCTCAGGCGGCATAGGTCTGGGACTTTTCATCGTCTACGGCTTTGCCCACAGGATGGGAGGCTTTGTAAAGATAGAGAGCGAAAAGAAGGTGGGGACCACGGTGCGCGTCACCATTCCCCAGAAGGTGGTGGATCCTTTCCCCTGTCTGGCTCTGGACGGCAGTTTCGATTCCACGGTGCTCTTCCATGTGAAGCCTGATAAGTACAAGGTGCCAAGGCTCAGGGATTTCTACCGTAGCATGGCGGCGAACCTTGCCATGGGAGTACATGTGCCCCTTTATCCGGCTGAGACAGTCTATGAGGTGGAACGGCTCAGGGAGAAGCTCAACGTGACCCATGTGTTCATGGGACAGGAGGAATACGAGGAGAACAGGGGGTACTTTGAGGAGCTGGCCAAGGAGGATATAGTGCTCGTGGTATCCGCTGCACAGGACTTCAGGCTGCCCGAGAACAGCAAGGTGGTGCTGATGCCCAAGCCTCTTTATGCATACCCTGTTATAAAGATAATCAACGAGGGCAGGGACGCCAGGGATGTGGACGGAAACGTGCATACGGAGAAACCGGTATTCAGGGGCGTAAAGGCGCTCATAGTGGACGATGAGCCCATGAACCTGGTGGTGGCCACCTCGCTATTCAGGGACTACGAGATGGTGATCGAGACCGCGGGAAGCGGCAGGGAGGCGATCAGGAAGTTCCGCGAAAAAGACTATGACCTTATTTTCATGGACCATATGATGCCGGAGATGGACGGCGTGGAGGCCATGAAGCTTATAAAGGCTGATGCCTCGGAAAACGGAAGGAAGATATCCGTCATCGCCCTTACGGCCAATGCCGTATCCGGCGCCAGGGAGATGTTCATAAGAGAGGGCTTCGACGGCTTTATCGCCAAGCCTATAAATATTGCTGACTTTGAGAGAGTGGTGTCCAGGGTACTCGAAGGGCACTCCGTTGGCAAAGGAGGTGATAAGAGATGAATCTGATAAGATTTATAAAATACGCCTTTGCCACGGTCAAGGATCCGAACAGGGACTTCACCGAGAGGATATTCCTTATACTGACCTACATGTCTGAAGTGACGGTGTTCATCGCATTCATCGGTGATATCATCACAGGGGAGAATCCCTATGAGCTATATGTGCTGACTGCGACCCTTATTCTGGTTCCGATGATCGTTTTAGTATGCCTGCGTCTGGAAAAGCTTAAGGTAGCCATCAGGCTGATAGTGGTGGGACTGGTCTTTGTCATACTCCCGGCCCTTTTCTTCTTCGGAGGAGGTATTCGGGGAGGCGGTGTCATCTGGATCATCTTCGCCTTTATGTACGTGGGCCTGGTGCTGAGGGGGAACTGGCGCAACGTCATGTTCGTACTGATAACCCTGCTCACCCTGGGCTGTTATTTCCTGGCGTACATAAATCCCGGGCTGGTATATGAGCATACGACCGAGATGCACTATGTGGACTCGTTCATTTCGCTGGTGCTGGTCGGTGTGCTGTGCTTTATCATGACCTGGTCACAGGGCCTGCTCTTTACAGAGGAAAACGAGCGTGCAAAAAAGGAGACGGAAAGGGCGGAGGAGCTTACCCGTTCACAGAACCGTTTCTTCTCCAGCATGAGTCATGAGATACGTACGCCCATCAATTCCATCCTTGGCCTCAACGAACTGATACTCAGGGACCAGGATGCAACGGATGAGATAGTCAAGGACGCTTCCGGCATACAGGGCTCGGGCAAGATGCTGCTGGCCCTTATTAACGATATACTCGATTTCTCCAAGATGGAGGCAGGCAGCATGGATATAGTGCCTGTGGATTACCGCATAGGCGACATGCTGTCGGAGATAGTCAATATGATGTGGCTCAGGGCCCATGACAAGGGGCTTGGCTTTGAGGTGAGCGTGGATCCGGAGGTTCCCACCGTACTGTACGGCGATGAGGTCCGCATCAAGCAGATCATCATAAACCTTTTAAACAATGCTGTAAAGTATACGAAGAAGGGCCGCGTAGAGCTGCGGGTGGAGAGCGACGATATCGACGCTGATACAGCCGAGCTGATGATATCGGTCTCGGATACGGGCATGGGCATAAAGAAGGAGGACCTGCCTTTCCTCTTTGACGCCTTCAAGCGTGTGGACGAGGGAAAGAACAGGCACATAGAAGGTACGGGCCTGGGACTCAGCATAGTCAAGCAGCTGGTGGAGCTGATGGGCGGCACCATTACCGTCAACAGTATTTACGGCGAAGGATCCACCTTTACCTTCACCATAAAGCAGACTGTTTCGGATCATAACAAGGTGGGCGAGCTCAATATCCACAGCCAGCAGTCCGGCAGCAGGAGCGCTTATGAGAGCAGTTTCCTGGCTCCCGAGGCGGCGATACTGATAGTGGACGATAATGAGATGAACCTGGAGGTGGAGAGAAGGCTTCTGGAAGGCACGGATATGGTCATCGATGTGGCTCTGGGAGGAAAGGCAGCGCTTGATAAGTGCCTTGAAACCCATTATGATGCCATCTTCATGGACCATCTCATGCCTGAGATGGATGGTATAGAGTGCCTGGAGACCATAAGAAACCAGGCGGGCGGCCTGAACCGGAATACCCCGGTCATAGTGCTCACTGCCAATGCGGGAAGCGAGAACAGGGAGCTTTATAACAGGGCCGGCTTTGACGGCTATCTGGTGAAGCCCGTTACCGGCGCTGCGATGGAGGAGACCCTGATCAGGCATATCTCTTCCGAGAAGGTCATCTTAAGGAATATGATGGTAGGTGATGATGAAGAGATACATACCTCCGACAAGTACACCGAAAAGGTACCGGTGATCATCACGACCTCCAGCATGTGCGATCTTCCCGATGCAGTGGTGAAGAAGCTTCATATTCCCGTCATACCCTTTATCATACATACGGAGAACGGTGTCTTTAAGGATGGCGTACACATAGATGCTGCTGAACTGATCACCTATGTGAGCCTGGGGAAAGACGCAGTCTCGGAGCCGCAGAACGAGATGGCTTACACTGAGTTTTTTGCGACGAACCTGAGGAAAGCCCATCATCTCATCCATATCTCGCTTACTACCGCGATGAGTAAGGAATACGGGATAGCCTGCGAGGCAGCCAGATCCTTCGATAATGTGACGGTCATCAATTCGGAGGTGCTTTCAAGCGCAACGGGTATACTGGTGATGATAGCTGAGAAGCTTGTGCAGCAGGGGCTTCCGGTGAAGGATATCATCTCAGAGCTGGAGGAAGTAAAGAAACGCCTGAAGTGCAGCTTTATCATAAATACCACCCGTTACATGGCCGACAGGGGCTATATCAGCAAAAAGCTCAATAAGGTGGCGGAGGTCCTGAACCTGCACCCCGCACTGAAGGTAAAGGATGGCAAGGCGGGTATAGGCGGCGTATGGATGGGAAGCATAAAGAGGGCTTACCGTAAGTATATCCAAAGCGCGATCCCGGCGGATACCATACCGGATCCGGAGGTGGTGTTCATAACCTACGTGGACATACCGGAGGATACCCTTGCGAGCATAGAGGAAGAGATACGGAGAGTGGCCTATTTCGAACACGTGGTGTTCAGACAGGCATCAGCGGCCATATCCTCCAACTGCGGGCCGGGAACTTTCGGCATACTGTATTTCCTCAAGTCAAATAAGTCCTATAATATCTCCTCCTATATCGAGGATGTCATAAGGGCCGAGGCTGAGGAAATGTCGGAAGATGATACTGAAGATATACTGGCCGGAGAGCAGTACGGCATAGAAGAGCCTGAAGTTGAGGAGCTTCCGTAAGTCACGGAGCCCGGGGAAACTCCTTCGGAGGAGGAGGATACTTCCGAACAGTCCTGGCTTAAGAAGCTTAAGTGCATCGATACGGAGGCGGCTGTTACAAACAGCGGTTCCGAGGAGGCCTTTAAGACGGTGCTCAGGATCTTCTATGATTCCATGGAAGATAAGCATGCAGAGCTGGAAAACAGTTATCTTACGGGAGACTGGACGAACTATACCATCAAGATACATGCACTGAAGAGCTCCGCGAAACTGATAGGCGCCATGGACCTGGGTGAACAGGCACAGAAGCTTGAGACCGCCGGGAAGGAAGGCAATACGGATTATATCCGCGATAATCATGCCAAAGCCATGAAGGATTTCCTCAGGCTGGGAGAGGAGATAGGCGCCGTATTTGAAGAAGAGGCTGCAAAAGAACCGGAGAAGCCTGTGGCGGACGAGTATCTTATGGAAGGCATCTATGAGGGACTGAAGGAGGCTGCGGAGTCCATGGACTGCGATATGGTGGAGGAGATCATGAAAGAGATCGACGGGTATGCCATACCGGAGGCGAAAAGCGAAAGATTCGGCAGGATACGCCAATTGGCAGATTCCCTGGATTATGACGGACTGCTCAGTGAGCTTAATAAGGAATGACGGAAAAGGCTTCAGGAAATAAAGAGAGGAGGGTAAATGATGGAAGCAAACGTTAAGGAAAAGGTCATGAAGGTGCTGCGGGGGGAGCTTAAGTATACTTCCGCAAATCTGGCCTTTAACATGCTCATCACCAAGCTGCAGAAGAAGGTGAAGGCCGATCCCGGCAGCATGGATGACTGCATGAAGGAGCTGGAGGAGTTTCTCGGTAAATACAAGATCGTTGCCAAGGTCGATCTTGCTAACATAGCTACGCTATAAAATAAGGGGGGTATAAAAATGCTTAAAACACTTGAAGAAACCAGTGCAATGATAAATGAAGGGAAGATACTTCATATAGCTGCTGATGAGTCGCTGCTTTCAAAGCTTCCCAAGGGGAAATGGATCGGAGGCACCACTCCCTATTTCATAAGCGAAGAAGGAGGGATGCTGACCAAGGACAGGCTCTTTGTGGATGAGATCGATTACGGCGAGGAGATCCGCATTGCGACCTACGGAAAGTATAACGTATTCCAGATCGTGGAGGAGTGCTACGACAACGGTCTTACCATGGTGATCATGCCCTATGGCTCCGAGGTGGCCACAAAGTATGCCAAGGAAGCTCCCTATGTGGAGGAGCTGCTGATGCATCCTACGGTAGGCTGGATCTCGGGTATGGATCTGAATGTCGGCGGCGAGGCAAAGGTCTTTGACGGAGTCAGCGGAGAGGCTTATACGAACAAGGCCGTGGTCATGTATATAAAGCTTCCCGAGGATAAGAGCGCGATGATCAACATGATCAATATCTTTACCGATGACAAGACCGATCCTGTGATCCGCTTCTATGATAATGAACTGGCTGTGGACAGATGTACCGTAAACGGCCAGGATGTGAATTTCGCGGAATATATTGAGAAGAAGGGCATAGATACAAGAATGCCTCTGGTTGCGGATTATAACGGATCCTACATCAATACCTCTATAAAGGGCATCGAGAACGGAACGGTGGGATTTTATGCACCCGTTTTCAGAAACGTGGAATACCGCTTTGCCACAAAGGTAGAGGATTACGCGGGAGAGTTCAGGGCTAAGATCGATGCCGCGGGAGCACGTAATCCGGTGATCTCCTGCAACTGCATACTCAACTATCTCAACGGAAACCTGGAAGGGAAGACGACTCCTCCCTACACCGGCCCCGTTACCTTTGGTGAGGTGGCATACCAGCTGCTGAACCAGACGCTGGTCTACTGCGAGATAATGGGATAAGTATATGGATACGGCTGTACGTATTAACGACACGCTCAACAACATCGTATGGGGAACTTTCGGGCTTTCCCTGCTGCTGGGCACCAGTCTGCTCTGCTGTCTGATCACCGGCTTCTTTCAGGTTACCCATCTGCCCCACTGGTGGAAGAATACATTCGGTATAGCCAGGGGATCGGGGCGTATCATCAATGATGCCGGGGCCCAGTCCCAGATAAGGACAATATGTACAGCCCTCTGTGCTACTCTCGGGACGGGAAATATCGCGGGGGTGGCCACGGCCATCTGCGTGGGAGGTCCAGGTGCCGTTTTCTGGATGTGGGTAGCGGCTTTCCTCGGGATGATGGTCAAGTATTCCGAATGTCTTCTGGGTATATACTACAGGAGGAGAAATACCGAAGGCGCCTGGTCCGGCGGTCCCATGTATTATCTCCAGAACGGTCTTGGTTCCATAAAGCATATGAAGGGGATAGGAAAACTCCTGGGCGTGCTGTTCTGTATCTTTACGGTATTCGCCTCCTTCGGTATAGGCAATATGAGTCAGATCAATAAGATAGTCCTGAACGTGCGCTCCATTTTTGTCACGTCTTTGGACGGGAGCGGGGCTGTAAATGCAACAAGGGTCAGCCTGCTGATAGGCATAGTGCTGATGGTGGCTTCAGCCATCATAATACTCGGAGGTTTCAGAAGGCTGGCGGCGGTGTCGGAAAAGATGGTCCCTGTCATGTGCTTTGTATATGTGTCGGGCTGCCTCCTGGTGGTACTCATGAACTACAGGAGAGTGCCGGATGTGTTCGTTTCGATCTTTAAGTTTGCCCTGGGGCCTGCAGCGATCAAAGGCGGCGTTGCGGGAACGGCGGTCCAGACAGCCATGAATACCATAAAGAACGGATGCAAGCGTGGTGTCTTTTCCAATGAAGCCGGGCTCGGATCCTCTGTTATGGTCCACAGCGTGAGCTGCGTCAGAGAGCCGGTACACCAGGGAATGTGGGGCATAGTCGAGGTCTTTATAGATACCATGGTGATCTGCACCATGACGGCGCTGGTGGTACTGAGCTCCGGGGCTATAGACCTTTCCACAGGACTGGCGGCTGAGGGCGTGAATGACTCGACCCTGGTGACGCAGGCCTTCGGCAGTATATTCGGAAAGCCTGGGGAATGGTTCGTGGTGGCAGCCCTGACGTTTTTCTCCTTTACGACTGTCATGGGCTGGTCCTTCTACGGGGCAAAGGTTACCGAGTATCTCTTCGGGGTGGTGGCCTCCAGGATATACCGCTTTATCTTTGTGGGACTGGTCCTCTTCGGCGCCGTGATGGAATCCGACCTGACAATGGATATAGCGGATACCTTTAACGGGCTCATGATGATACCGAACCTTATAGGACTGGTGATGCTCTCTCCACTTATAGTTAAGATAACCCGGAACTATATAGACCGGAGGATAAAGGGAAAGGACGTGGAGCCCATGCTCTCCTACAACCCGGATATCCAAAAGGATGCTCTCAGGGCTGTTCAAAAGGGCGCGGATTGAGTATAATATATACGTATTGAAATTTTTTAGGAGGTTTTTTACATGGCGGCAGAGGGAAAAGAAATTGTCATCCTGATGTTCAAGTTCAGCGTGGTGGTCAAGGGCATCGAGAAGAAGCTCAGGGATATGGGCTATGATGTTTCCACGGTGACGGAGGATCTGGATAATGAGATAAAGCGTCTGGCGGGACGGGTCGCGCTGTTCCTTTTCTATCTCCCCGGAGATATAGACCAGGATTTCACGAAGAAGAACAAGCTTCACCAACTCAGTGAGATCGTGGCCGATAAGGACCAGAAGATGATACTTGTGGGCGAGGCTATCTACAAAGACGAGCTTCTTAGTGAGAACCCGCTGCTCCAGAGCTTCAGCTGGCTTGACCGCCCTGTGGATATGGGCAGGCTGGAAGCTGAGGTGGAGCAGAGCATCCGCGAGAAGGATACTGCCATGAAAAAGAAGAGGATACTCATCGTTGATGATGACCCTTCGTATGCCAAGATGGTGCGGGAGTGGATCAAGGACCAGTACCGGGTGGATATCGTTACGGACGGTATGAAGGCCATAACATTCCTGGTGAAGCTTCCTGAGAATGACAGGGTCAATATGATACTGCTGGATTATGAGATGCCGGTGGTGGACGGACCACAGGTGCTGCAGATGCTCAAGCAGGAAGAGTCCACGGCGCATATACCTGTGATCTTCCTTACGGGTATAGGCACGAAGGAGGCGGTCTCCCGCGTTATGAGTCTTAAGCCGGAGGGATATCTGCTTAAGTCTACCACCAAGACGGACATACTAGATTTCCTGAATAAAAAACTCAGCTGAGGCAAAACGGATAAAGGAAGATCCAAAATTGTTAGCACTCTCTCTTGACGAGTGCTAATTACAGTGCTATAGTAAAGAGCGTGAGGTGAGAGCCCCGCGCTCTTTTTTCAATAAAGTGCAGTGAAGACAGAGAATGGCATCAGGGCTCCGGCTCTTGCGGAGCCACCTTATGCCGAATAGGAGGTGAGTTTATGAATATAGACAGATTTACGCAGAATTCCCTCAAAGCACTGAAGGATATGGAGAAGTATGCCTACGATTACGGCAACCAGGAGATGGAGGAGGAGCATCTGCTCTACGCCCTCTTGAAGCTGGATGACAGCCTGGTGCTGAAGCTTGTGGAGAAGATGGAGATCAACACCGAGCACTTTGTGGGCAGGGTGGAACAGGCCCTGGAGAAAAGGGTAAAGGTCCAGGGCGGACAGCTCTATATAGGAAATGATCTTAACAAAGTACTGGTGAGCGCCGGCGATGAGGCTAAGGCCATGGGCGACGAATACGTCTCCGTAGAGCACCTGATGCTGGCCATGATAAAGAATCCCAACAGGGAGATGAAGGCCATCTTCACGGAGTACGGCTTCACCAGGGACAGGTTCCTGACGGCCCTCCAGCAGGTCCGGGGTAACCAGAGGGTAGTGAGCGACAATCCCGAGGGCACCTATGATACCCTTGAAAAGTACGGCACGGATCTGGTGGAAAGGGCGAGATCCCAGAAGCTGGATCCCGTCATAGGAAGGGATGACGAGATAAGGAATGTAATCCGCATACTTTCCAGGAAGACAAAGAACAACCCCGTGCTCATCGGCAAACCCGGCGTAGGTAAGACCGCAGTGGTTGAAGGCCTGGCCCAGAGGATAGTCAGGGGCGATGTGCCGGGAGGCCTTAAGGATAAGAAGATCTTCGGCCTGGACATGGGTTCACTGGTGGCCGGGGCGAAGTACAGGGGGGAGTTTGAGGAGAGGCTGAAGGCCGTGCTCGAGGAAGTGCGAAAGAGCGACGGACAGATCATACTCTTCATAGATGAGCTCCATACCATAGTCGGCGCGGGCAAGACCGACGGCGCCCTGGATGCCGGGAACATGCTCAAGCCCATGCTTGCAAGAGGAGAGCTTCACTGCATAGGCGCGACTACCCTGGATGAGTACAGAAAGTATATTGAAAAGGATCCGGCCCTTGAGCGCCGTTTCCAGCCCGTCATGGTGGATGAACCGACAGTTGAGGATACCATCTCCATATTGAGGGGACTTAAGGAGCGTTACGAGGTCTACCACGGGGTAAAGATACTGGATAACGCTCTAGTGAGCGCGGCGGTGCTCTCCAACAGATATATAAGCGACAGATTCCTGCCGGATAAGGCCATAGACCTGGTGGATGAGGCCTGCGCCCTTATAAAGACAGAGCTGGATACCATGCCCACGGAACTGGATGAAGCCCGCCGGCGTATCATGCAGATGGAGATAGAAGCGGCTGCCCTTAAGAAGGAAGACGACAAGCTGAGCAAGGAACGTCTCGATGTCCTGCTGAAGGAACTGGCCGAGGAGAAGGAGAGCTTTGATGCTGCAAAGGCCCAGTGGGAGAATGAGAAATCCGCTGTGGACAGGGTCTCGAAGCTCCGTGAGGAGATAGAGGCGGTAAACAGCGAGATAGAGATCGCCCAGCTGAACGGCGACCTGAACAAAGCCGGGGAGCTCAGATACGGAAAGCTGCCCCAGCTTAAAAAACAGCTGGAGGCCGATGAGGAGGCAGCGGGCAGGAAAGAGAACAGGATAGTGCATGAGAACGTTTCCGAGGATGAGATAGCCCGTATCATAAGCCGCTGGACAGGCATACCTGTTTCAAAGCTCAACGAGAGCGAGAGGAACAAGACCCTTAAGCTGGGAGAGCAGCTCCACAGGCGGGTCGTGGGCCAGGACGATGCTGTGGAAAAGGTCAGCGAAGCCATCATGCGCTCCAAGGCCGGCATAAAGGATCCCACAAAACCCATCGGTTCCTTCCTCTTCCTGGGGCCCACCGGCGTGGGTAAGACGGAGCTGGCAAAGAGCCTGGCGGAGTCCCTTTTTGACGATGAGAGCAATATGGTCAGGATCGATATGAGCGAGTACATGGAGAAGCACTCCGTGTCCAGGCTCATCGGAGCACCTCCGGGATATGTGGGCTACGATGAAGGCGGACAGCTTACCGAGGCGGTAAGGAGACGGCCTTATTCGGTGGTGCTCTTCGATGAGATCGAGAAGGCCCATCCCGATGTCTTCAACATACTCCTTCAGGTACTGGATGACGGACGTATCACGGATTCCCAGGGACGGACCGTGGACTTCAAGAACACCATCATCATCATGACCTCCAACATAGGGGCGCAGAGCCTGCTGGAGGGCATAGATGCCGAGGGTAATATCACGGAGGACGCCGAGGATGCGGCCATGGAGCAGCTGAAGCTCCACTTCAGGCCCGAGTTCCTGAACAGGCTGGATGAGATCATACTGTTCAAACCGCTGACAAAAGACAATATTGGTAGTATAATAGCCCTCATAACGGATGACCTTAACCGCAGGCTCGCCGACAGGGAGATCAGTGTGGAGCTTACGGATGAGGCGGCGGCCTTCATAACCGAAGAGGGATATGATCCCGTGTACGGTGCGAGACCGTTGAAGCGTTACATACAGAAGACGGTGGAGACCCTGGCGGCGAAGCTGATCCTTTCCGGTGCTGTTTCCCAGGGGGACGTGATCCGGATAGAGAAAGAAGGGGAAGGGCTTAAGGCAGTGCGAAAGTGATGCCGAGCACCCTGCGCCCGAATCATGAACATAAAGGGAGTATTGTTAAATGACTGCAGTAGAACGCTTTCTTGATTATGTGAGCTATGACACCATGTCTGTGAGCGACATAGATGCCTATCCCAGCACGGAGGGACAGCGCCGGCTTTTGGATCATTTGCGTGACCAGCTTAAGGAGATGGGAGTGCCGGACGTGAGGCAGGATGAAAAGTACGGCTGCGTATATGCGGTGATACCCTCAAACTGTCCGGAGCGCACCATACCTTCCGTGGGATTTATCGCCCATGTGGACACCTCCGAGGCTATGAGCGGAAAGGACGTCAGGCCCCGTATCATCGAAGGCTTTGACGGTGAGGACATAGTCCTTAACGAAGAGCTCCATATAGTGACACCCATGGCGGATTTTCCGGAGATGAAGGATCTTAAGGGAAAGACGGTCATAGTAACGGACGGAACCACGCTCCTGGGCTCCGACGACAAGGCCGGGGTCACGGAGATAATGGAGATGGCGGACTATTTCCTTAAGCACGCAGAAGAGAAGCACGGAAACATCTGCATCGCCTTTACCGCCGAGGAAGAGACCGGCAGGGGAGTGGATCATTTTGATGTGCCCGGCTTCGGAGCCCACTTTGCCTATACCGTGGACGGAGGAAGGCTGGGAGACCTGTCGGGAGAGACCTTCAATGCGGCAGCAGGAGAGCTTTCCGCAAGGGGCAGGTCGGTGCATCCCGGGGAAGGATACGGCCGCATGATCAATGCGCTGCAGCTCCTCATGGATTTTCATGCGCTGCTCCCGGAAAAGGAAAGGCCCGAGCACACAAGGGGCTACGAGGGCTTTTTCCATCTCACTGACATGGGAGGCGATGTGGAAAGCGCCAAAGCCTCCTATATCATAAGAGATCATGACAGGGAGCGCTTTGAGGCGAGAAAAAGGCTTTTTGCGGATAAGGCTGCGGAGATCAATAAAAAGTATGGCGAGGAGCTGCTCACGGCAGAGATCACGGACCAGTACTACAATATGAAGGAAAAGCTGGACCTGCACCCCGAAGTTATGGAAAAAGCCCGGGCCGCTATGAAAAAGGCGGGAGTGGAGCCGGAAGTTGAGCCGGTCAGGGGAGGCACCGACGGGTCGCGCTTAAGCTTTATGGGGCTGCCCTGCGCCAATATCTGTACGGGAGGCGGCAATTTCCACGGAAAGCATGAATATCTATGTGTGGAGGAGATGATGAGTACCATAGAGATACTCAAATGCCTTGTCAGGGAGTGGGCCGCATGAGGCGCGCTGCAGCGCTGCTGTGCGCGTTAATGCTGCTTTCGGCTGCTGCGCTTGCAGGCTGCGGAAAGGGAGAGGGTGAGAAGCCGCGAATAGTCCTTACCACAGGCTTTGCCGATGATGAGGTCTTCAGGGTGGAGGATATGAGCTGCACCTCCTCCGAAGTGATGGTATATCTGGTGAACCTGCATGACCAGTATGAAAGTGCCTTCGGAAGCGGGATCTGGGATACGAAGGTCGGGGACTCAACTCTTGAGGAAAGCATCAGACAGACCGTGCTGGCAAGGCTTGCCAAGATCAAGATGATGAACCTGCTGGCCGCAAAGTATGATATCAGCCTGACCAGGGAAGAGGAAGAGCTGGCGGAGGCGGCGGCAGAGGAGTATTTCAGCGGGCTCACGCTTCCGGAGATAGGCGCGATCGGCGGGATAAGGAAGGAAGACGTGGCGCGCATGTATAAGGAATATGCGCTGTCCGAAAAGGTTTACGAACAGCTTACGGCGGATGTCAATACCGAGGTCAGCGATGATGAGGCCAGGATAATAGCGGTGGAACAGATAGGACTTCTTACCTATACCGAGGACGGAGAGGGCGTCAGGACGGAAAAAGATACCGCTTCGAAGCAGAGAGCCCTGGAGAAGGCCGAAAGGATAAAGAAAAGGCTTGATGAGGGCGAGGAATTCTCAACGCTGTGTGTGCTCTATAACGAAGCACCGTCGGACAGCGCAGGCATCGCGGCAGGGCAGGGCAGCGAGGCGGCTGCACAGGCCTGTACCAACCTGGCGGAAGGCGAGATAAGCGACATAGTGGAGACTGAGGACGGATATTTTATCTACCGATGTGTGAACACCTTTGACAGGGAACAGACTACAGGCAGGAAGGACGAGATCGTGAGGGAACGTAAGAAAGCGGCCTTTACCGCGATATACGAGGCCTTTGCCGCAGAGCACAGCATATACAGGAATGACGGGCTCTGGGGGAGCATCGGATTTGAAGGTTCCGTGGATGTGCATACGGCGAACTTCTTTGACGTATATGAAAAATATTTTGTTAGCACTCGATAAAAACGAGTGCTAATTTTTTCTTGACTTTTATCTTTGGCGGTCTTATACTTGTCAGTATAATAAATCCCGAAAGGAAGTGTATCAAAATGGCAGAAAAAAAGGGTAGTCTTTCGATCAACAGCGAAAACATTTTTCCCATCATAAAGAAATGGCTCTACAGCGACCAGGATATTTTTTACAGGGAGCTGATAAGCAACGGCTGTGACGCCATCACCAAGCTTAAGAAACTGGAGATGATGGGGGAGTATACACTGCCTGATGACTATAAGGCAAAGATAGAGGTGGAGGTAAGCCCCGAGGACAAGACCATACGCATCAGCGATAACGGTCTGGGCATGACTCCCGAAGAGGTTGAGGAGTATATCACTCAGATCGCCTTCTCCGGCGCAACGGATTTCCTTGAGAAATACAAGGACAAGGCAAACGAGGACCAGATCATAGGCCACTTCGGTCTGGGCTTTTATTCCTGCTTCATGGTATCCGATGAAGTGGAGATAGATACTCTTTCCTATAAGGAAGGAGCAAAGGCCGTGCACTGGCGCTGCGACGGCGGCACGGAGTACACCATGGAGGATTCCGCACGCAGCAGCGTGGGTACCGATATAATACTCCACATCTCCGAGGACTGCCTTAAGTACTGCAACAAATATGAGGCAGAGGAGATAGTGAAGAAGTACTGCTCCTTCATGCCTTATGAGATATACCTTACGAAGAAGGGCGAGGAGCTTACCGAGACCATAGACGCTGAGGATAAGAGGGACGACGATGTGGTGCTCGAGGATGTCACTCCCGAGAAGAAGGAGGAGGACAAGGAGGAGCCGAAGAAGCGGCTTAAGATAAAGAAGAGACCCGTACCCGTAAACGACACCACTCCTCTCTGGGCAAAGCATCCCAACGAATGCAGCAGGGACGAGTATCTGGAGTTCTACAGAAAGGTATTCCACGATTATAAGGAGCCCCTGTTCTGGATACATCTGAACATGGACTATCCTTTCAACTTAAAGGGCATACTTTACTTCCCGAAGATAAACATGGAGTTCGATTCACTGGAGGGTGTGATCAAGCTCTACAACAACCAGGTCTTCATAGCGGACAATATCAAGGAGGTCATCCCCGAATACCTTATGCTCTTAAAGGGTGTCATCGACTGCCCGGATCTGCCGCTCAATGTATCCAGAAGTGCGCTGCAGAATGACGGCTTTGTAAAGAAGATATCCGAGTATATCTCCAAGAAGGTGGCTGACAAGCTTTCCGGTATGTGCAAGACCGAGCGTGAGGAATATGAGAAGTACTGGGATGACATCAGTCCCTTCATCAAGTACGGCTGCCTGAAGGATGACAAGTTCTGCCAGAAGATGACGGATTATATACTCTTCAAGAATCTGGACGCAAAGTATATGAGCCTGCCGGAATGCCTTGAGGTCAAGCCTGTGGACACCGGTGACGAAGCTGAGGAAGGGCAGGCCACGGATGCCGACGGCAATAAGATAGAAGCGGAAGAGATAGCTCCCGATAATGAAAATACCACAGATAATGAAGAAACACTTGAAGAAAAGAAGGAAAAGGTGGTATACTATGTCACTGACGAGAAGCAGCAGAGCCAGTATGTTGCCATGTTCAAGAAGGCGGGGAAGGATGCGGTGATCCTGAAGGATCAGATAGACCAGCCCTTCATCACTCAGCTCGAGAGCAAGAACGAAGGTGTTAAGTTCATGCGCATTGATGCCGAGCTCACCGACGACCTGAAGACGAAGACTTCGAAGAAGGCGCAGGAAGAATTGGATGCCCAGACAGAGGAACTTTCAAAGATCTTCAAGAAGGCCATCAAGAAGGATAATCTGACGGTTAAGGTCGAGAAGCTGAAGAACAAGGACATCTCCTCAATGATCACTGTTTCCGAGCAGACCAGGCGCATGCAGGACATGATGAAGATGTACTCCATGGGCGGTATGGGTCTCGGGGACATGGGCAGGGAAGGCTACACCCTGGTGCTGAACGCCAATAACAAGCTGGTGCAGAAGATCCTTGAAGATAAGGAGGGCGAGAACGTCCAGCTTCTGTGTGAGCAGCTCTATGACCTGGCGCTCCTGCAGAATGCGCCGCTGGAAGGCGAGGCCATGGCAAAGTTCGTGGCAAGGAGCAATAAGATAATGGGGATGCTCGTGTAAAAAAGGGAGGGAATTTATGAAGAAAAGGTTTTTTGCGATCGGAGCGGCTGCGCTGAGCCTTGCGGCGCTGTGCGGCTGCGGTGCGACTACAGAGAGTGTAGTCGACAAAATGTACGAGAACCAGGCTGAGTCAATGGCAATGGCTATGGACGTCGATGTGGATGTTACGGCATCCATGAGCGGTATGGACGTAGACTTTACCGCCAGCGGTTCTGTGGATGTTGAGATGGATGGTATCGGCAGTGATGAATCCGATGCTCATGCAAGCTGCGACCTGAAGGTCAGCGCCATGGGATCGGAACAGAAGGTAAAGACCGAGAGCTATGCCATCAGTGATGACGGTGAAGTTACCACTTACATTAAGGATCCCGACAGCGGCGAGTGGACCTACACTACCGCTGAAGCAGGTGAGAACCCTCTGGATGAGGAGACCATGGGGAAGGTAAGGGACGAGATGAAGGAGGTGCTCAAGGGCGCCGAGCTCCAGAAGAAGACCGAGAAGGCAGGCGGCGAGGACTGCTATGTGCTCAAGCTCAGTGACAGCGCGGACGTGTTCGGCGATGCCATCCAGGTGATCTGGGATGCGACCTCCGATCTTACCGATGAGGCAGAGGATGCCGGCGTTGACATGGATGTGGTAAAGGATTATCTTTCCTGCATCAACTTTGATGCTACTATCTATGCTTCCAAGGCAAGCGGCAGATGTGTACAGCTGGATCTTGACCTTTCCGGCATCGATGTGGATGCGCTCAAGGACAAGGCTGAAGAGAGCCTGGGCGATATGGTCGGTTCTCTGGGAGTGGATCTCGATGAGATAGGTGTTGAGATCTCCGCTCTGAACATAAGCATCACCTTCTCCGATTGGGATGATGTAGAGGTCGAGGTTCCCGATGACGTTATCGATGAGGCTGTAGAAGCAGGCTTCGGCGGATACGATTACGACGACGAGGACGAAGACGAAGATGACTGGACAGACTTTGAAGAGGATGAGGATCCCCTTGAGGGCATGGAGATCGAGGAGGTCACCGATGATGAGCTTCCCGATGATGAAGTGCGTGAGCCCAATGCCGACGGCAGCTACACCCTTTATGATTATGATGATGAGCCGGTAGTGAATGTCTTCCCCGCAGACGGTTATGAGGCTGATTCCGATAACGGTCTCTACAGCCTGTGGTTCACCGATCCCGACACCTATGATTACTACTATGTCAGTACCTCCTCCTGGGAGAGCTGGGATGATGTGCTGAACACCGGAGAGGTCACAGAATACGAGGGAGATGACGGAGAGTCCTATACGCAGTATGTTGTCTTCGGAGATGACAACAATGTGAGATCCCTTATCGACCTGGGCACGGCTACCAGAGGTACCGATGGCGACTGGTATGAGGTTTACGCGGCTGTGGACGGAACCTGGGATGAAGCAGAGGGTGATTTCTCCAGCGCTTCCGCATACATCGTGTTCAAGTATTCGGTTGGTGATTACGGTGACAACTGGGTGGTTGTCAATCTGCCCGGCGACGCATATAACTGGGAAGAGAGTGAATTCACTTCCTTCTATGAGGAGATCTTTGAGGGAGTTTGAGAAATAAGATCATAACGCAAAAAAATCAGTGGGCTGTCTTCGGACAGCTCATTGTTTTTTTGTATACAAAATGTTATAATATCACACTGTATGAAAGCGGTTCTTGAGAAAATACTTGCAAATAACTACGATTTCGGAAAGGAAAGGCCCCGGCTTACCTTCTCCACAGAGGAGATAGTGTGCGAGACCGTTCCCGAACGCACCATATACGGAAGCTTTTCCATCTTTGCGGAAGAGCCGGTGAGAGGTTATATCTATTCCGACGACCCGCGTTTCCTTCCGGAACAGGAGGAATTCTACGGAAAGAGCGTGGAGATCCGGTATAAGGTGAACTCCGGCGGGATGCAGTATGACAGTACCCATACGGGCAGTCTGGCCGTGATAAGCACTGCCGGGGAGTATGAACTGCCCTACAGGATAGCAGTGGGAGGCAGACAGCCCGGTTCATCTCTTGGAGAGATCAGAAATCTTTTTCATTTTGCGAACCTTGCAAAGGCCGACTGGGCAGAAGCAAGGGAGCTTTTCTATTCCCCGGCCTTCAGATACGTGCTCAAGGGCACGGACTCATCTTACCTTACCGAATACAGGGGCTTCTGCGCGGTGTCCGATAATGACCGTAACATGGAGAACTTCCTGGTGGTAAGCCGCAAAAAGACCAAGAATGCGACTCTGCCTGAGACGGACCGCATAGAGATGGTGCTTCCCAGAAAGAGCGTGCGCAGGCATATAAAGCTCACGCGGGAGGGCTGGGGCTACATTGAGATCAGGATAAGGACGGAGGGAGAATTCCTTTCTGCAGAGAAAGAGCTCCTGACCGGAGCGGACTTTTCCGGTAATGTGGCTTTGCTGGAATTTGACATAGACAGGGATGCGCTGATCCCAGGGGAGAACAGGGGGGCTCTGATACTTACCGAAGGCCTTGATGAGAGGCGGGTTGAGATCGTGATAAACGCGCCAAGGGAGGAGCCTGACCACGGCGGGAAATTCAGGCGTCTAAAGCTCATGGAGCATTATCTGGATCACCGCTGCAAAAGGACCTCCGGACAGGAATGGGCCAGGGCAAGCGAACAGCTGATATTTGAGCAGCTTATGAACGATCCGGATGATCTGGAGTACAGGCTTTACCAGGTGCAGCTCTATATTGATATGAACAGGCTGGAGGAAGCAGGCACCATCCTGGAGAGGCTTGATATGCTCTGCGAGGGCAGGAAGCTGCCGCCGGAGCAGGAGGCATACCGGCTTTATCTCATGGGGCTCTATGCGGGAGATGAGGTGTTTACCAAGGAGCTTTCAGCCAGGGTGGAGGAGCTGTACCGTGATAACGAGGGCAGCTGGCGTCTGGCCTGGGCTTATATGAACATGGATGAGAGCTTTGACCGCAATGACAGAAAACGCTGGCTGCTCATCAAGTCGCTTTACGAGGAGTATGGCAGCTGCTCGCCTGTGATGATGCTGGAGGCCTTCAGGATAATAGACCAGGCACCCAAGCGCATGGACAGTATAGGCGGCTTTGAGCTGGCGCTGGTTGCTTTTGCCCTTAGACAGGGCATAATGACAAAGGAATTCCGGGAGCGCTTTGCTCTGCTCTCCATGGAGGTACACAGCTTCAACCGTTTTATGTTCGAGCTGCTTACCCAGTGTTATGAGCCTGATAAGAGCGTGGCTCTGCTGGAGGCTATCTGCCTACATATGATAAGGGGCAATCTCTACGGAAAGGAATACTTCCCCTGGTATCAGGAGGCAGTGGAACGTGAACTGAGGCTCAGCCGTCTGTATGAGTATTACATGATGTCGGTGGAGCCTGGCTTCAAGGGCAGCCTGCCCAGGATAGTACTGATGTATTTTGCCTACAGGTCTCCGCTGGATGCGGAGAGAAAGGCTCTGCTCTATGCTAACGTTATAAGGCACCGTGGGGAATACAGTGAGCTTTACGAGCAGTATCTCCAGGCGGCTACGGAATTTGCCGCAGGTCAGATAGTAAGCGGCAGGATAGATGACAATCTGGCATATATCTATAAGAAGCTGCTGTCCGGGAGAAAGCAGGAGCAGGAGATCACGGACGCGTATACGGACATGCTCTTTGTGGAAAAAGTGAGCATAACCTCCGGCAGCTTCGCAAACGTGGTACTGGTATATGACAATCTTAAGGATGAGGAGCGCTACCCCATCGTTGACGGCACAGCCTATGTGCCCGTCTACAGCGACAGGGTGTGCATACTGCTGGAGGACGCGGAAGGAGTGCGTTATCCGGATGAAGGGCTTTATACCAGGCAGAAGATGATAAAGGACAGGATCAGCATATCCAGACTCTGCTCAAGGGAGGATCCCGGGACAGGCATACTGCTCTATATGGCGGAGCAGGGAGGAGAGGCCCTTTCCGTCAATGCTGAGAACGCGGCCTGGCTTTACAGGCTTTCCCTGCGGGATGAGATAGATGAGGATTACAGGGTCAAGCTCATGCTCGCCCTTCTGGAATACTATTTTGACAATGACGATTATCCCATGCTGGATGATCTGCTGCCCCGTTTTGATCCGGTGGCGCTCTCGGGAGTGGAGAGAGAGACGGTGGTCAGGATTATGGTGGCAAGAGGGGCTTACAGCGAAGCCTTTGACTGGATAGTGCGCTGCGGCGTTGAAGGCATCGATACCAAGGTGCTGGTACGTCTCTGCGACAGGATCATGGCCCATAACGACCAGGAATATGATATAGACCTTCTGCGTCTCTGCAAGTATATCTTCAAAAACGGAAGGTATGACGGTGAGATACTGGAGTATCTCCTGCTCTACGAGAAGGGGAGTCTTAAGGAACTCAAGGAGCTCTGGAGGGCGGCGGATTCCTTTGCGCTTGATGTGCAGCGGCTGCTGGACAACATGATGCTGCAGCTTCTGTTCACCGGTGAGGATATGAGCGAGAAGACCAGCATCTATCTGGAGCATCTGGCGGGAGGCATGAGCGAGGATCTGGAGCGGGCGTATCTCGCCAGACTCTCCTACGACTATTTTATCAAACAGGAAAAGATAGACGAGAAATGCTTTGACAGGGCGGCTTATCTCTACGGCCTCAATGAGGATCTTCTGCTCATCACTGTGTTGGCATATCTTAAGAGCAGGGAGAGCAGGGCTTTATCCGGTATGCTCAAGCATGATGAGAAGTGCCTGGCATCGGATCTTCTGTGCCAGCTCAGGAGCAGGGGGATATTCTTCCCCTTCTTCACTTCCTTCTCCGGCATCGTGCCCGCATACAGGGCCATGAGCGGCTTTTCCTTCATAGAATACAGGGGCAGGGAGGACTCCCAGGTCATACTGCACTATGTAAGGGAGACCGAGGGCGGCGAACCCGAGGAGTACAGGAAAGAGGAGATGCGGCATGTGTATGGCGGCATTTTCGTAAAGAGCTTCCTGCTTTTCTACGGCGAGAGGATACGCTATTATATAACCGAGGAAGACGGCAGGACACAGAAGCTCACCCGTTCCAGCCTTCTGGAATACAGGGATGAGGAACGCTCCGGTGACGAGGACAGGTTCACCATGATCAATAATGTGGCCATTGCCAGGAGCATGGGAGACGACCAGGCGTTCATGAAGCTTTATGAGGAATATGACAAAAAGGCATATCTGGCTGACAGGCTCTTTACGCCCCTGTCGGTAAAGAAGGAGGGCGGACGGTGATGAAGGGTATGACTGTCCGTTCCGGCGCGGACAGGGTGTTCATAGGAATAGACTTAAGCGACGATTTTTCACAGATAAGCTACTGCACCGTGGACGAACCCAGGACCATGAGCATGGGGAGCGGCGAGACCAGGATGTGCATTCCCACCATGCTGGCAAAACGTTATGGGGAGGCTGCCTGGAGCTTCGGAGAAGAGGCATACGAGCAGAGCGCCGCAGATGAGGCGTTTCCCGTCGACAGGCTCGTGGAAAGAGCAAGGAACGGCGCTGCAGTGGAGGTGGAAGCCGTGGATTACGATCCAACGGATCTGCTTGCACTCTTTATGAAAAAATGCCTCGGCAGGCTTTCGGCCATCACTCCCATAGAGAAGGTGGCCGCCATAATGATAAGTGTTGAAGATCCCGACGAGCAGATGATAAAGATACTGGATCAGGTGGTCAGGACCCTCAGGCTTAAGGCTGAGAGGGTGTTTTACCAGAGCCATGCAGAGTCCGCATTCAATTATCTCATGCATCAGTCAATGGATGTAAGGGCCCAGGATGTATGTGTGTGCGACATGCGGCAGCAGGGACTGGTGGTCACCCTCTATTCCCAGAACGTACATACCAAGCCCCAGGTCATGATCATGCAGGAACGGGTCTATGACCATTTCCTTCCCGAAAGCTTTGAGGGAATAAAGAATCCCGAGGGAAGGAAGAAGATGAAGGATCAGGAGTTCCTTCATATACTCCAGGCGAATATAGATGACAGGATAGTTTCTTCGGTATTCCTTCTGGGGGACGGCTTCGAAGGGGACTGGAGCAGGGAATCCCTTAAGTATATATGCAACGGCCGCAGGGCTTTCAGGGGGAATAACCTGTACAGCAAGGGGGCCTGCTACGGTGCCAGGGGTAAGGTGAACCCTTCACCGGCCGACAGGGAGATGGTGTTCCTGGGACCCGACAAGGTGAAGGCCAATATAGGGATGAACGTGTACCGTAAGGGCAGGGAAAGCTATATGGCCCTGCTGGACGGAGGAAAGAACTGGTATGACCTGAGCAGGAAGTGTGAGCTGCTGCTGGAAAGCGAGAGGCGCATACAGTTTATCATAACACCGCTGAACGGCAAGGAGGTCAGGACGGTGTCCATGTTCTTAAAGGGGATACCCGAGAGGAAAAGGCGTTCCACCAGGGTGCTCCTGGAGCTCAGGATGCTGTCGGAATCCAGGATACAGGCAGTGGTGACGGATATGGGCTTCGGGGAGTTTTTTGAACCCTCCGGGATGCAGTGGGAGATGGAGTTTAAGACAGACTGATATGACGGGGATCTATGAGTGTGTGGGACGTTACGCAAATACGCCCTACACCGTGAACAACACAAAGATAAGGATATGGTGTCTTGAGGAGCTGTGCTATTATATCTGCGAGAATGCTGAGCTCATCGATGACAGCTTTGTGGGAGTCAGGCTCATCGACTGGCTGAAGGATGAGTGCGGCCTTGCCGACCTTTCCTCCAGGCTCAGGATCATACGCCGCCAGAGCATAAAGACGGAGAATCTGGTTGAGGAGATACTGAAGGAGGCGGATTATGTCACCGAGGAGGAATTCCGTGAGATAAGACGGGTGATACGCTCCGGCAGGAGCCTGGATCCCTCCCAGAGATCCCTGGTGCTGGCAGATCATTTCCTTAAGGGAGGAAGCTTTTCCAGGGCCCTTGAGATATATGAGGGGCTGAGCCTCTCGATAGAACTGGATGATACCCGCAAGGCATATGTGTTCCACAATATGGGCGTGATCTATGCCAGGCTTTTCTACTTTAAGGAAGCGGCTATGTATTTTGAGAAGGCATATGAGCTGGGCGGAGCATTGGATTCGGCCTTTTGCAGGATGGCGGCGAAGCGCATGGAGCTTTCGGACAGCGAATACCTTAAGCTGGTAACCGCGCTCCCGGAGGGGGATGAGACACCGGCAGCGGTTGAAAGGGCCATGGAATCAGTGAAAAGGGAATATGCGGATTCACCGGGCTTCAAAAAAGAGAAGGATGCCCTGGCCCTCAGAAATACCGGAAGGACACAGGAATATGATGAGGCGGCTGCCAGGATGATAGCCGATGAGATGGACGTATACAGGCATTTTATGCCGGAGTAAGGGATGGGACTGTTTAAGAAGCTCAGAAAAAAATGGGAAAAATGGTACTATCACGACCTGGATGACGACAGCGGATGGGAAGAAGAGGATTACTACGGTGAAGAAGAGTACCTGAACGAGGACGAGTATGACAGCTTTCACGATGCCGATACCCGTACCGTGATGGTACTGGAGAACCTGGGCCGCATGAAAGAAGCTGCCGACAGGGCCGAGCAGTCCAGGGAGGAATACGATGCCATCACCGCGCTGCTGGTTGATATGGAGGAGATCGATGCCCTTCCCAACGAGGAGAAGGTGCAGATCGTAGACCAGGCCATGCATATAGAAAAGCTGGAGCGGGAACGCCAGAGGCTTTTCAATGAGAGCGGCGGCATGGATGAGGAGCAGATAAAGCTCTTCAAACGCTATGAGGATGACATCCCCGGCGGCATAAAGAAGATACGTGAAGCCGAGGATTACAGAAGGCTCATAAGGATGGATATGCGCAAGATGGAAGCAGAGCGCAATTCCTACCGTTTCCAGCTGAAGGAAGCGGTGATGGCAGTGACCAACAGCCGCGGAGCCGCCATAATATGCGCCGTATCCATGGCGATAGCCTTAGTGCTGCTGGCGGTACTCCAGGGGGTGTATAAGCTGGACGTTTCCCTGGGTTACATACTGATCGGCGGAGCGGGGGCTCTTACACTGACGGTGCTCTTTGTGAAATACCAGGATGCGGCAAAGGAGATAAAGCATCTGGAGAAGCTAAGGAACCGTATGATAGGTCTCCATAATACGGTGAAGATAAGGTATGTCAACAATACCAACCTTTTGTCCTACCTGTACATGAAATACGACACGGATTCGGCAGACAAGCTGGAGGAGGACTGGGCAAGGTACGTGGAGATAATGAATGCCAGATACAAGGACGAGAAGATCAGGGCGGATCTGGAATATTATTACAATAAGCTGAATGACTGCCTGAGCCGCAACGGCATCAAGGATCCGGATATCTGGAACAGGCAGGTCAGGGCGCTTACGGATCCCCGGGAGATGGTTGAGATAAGACATGCTCTTCTGAGCAGGCGGCAGAAGCTTCGTGAGAACATGGAATATAATAAAGAAGTTGCCGAAAAATCACAGAAGCTCATAAAGGATCTGGCCTCGGCTTATCCCGAGTATTCGGAGGAGATCGCCGGGATAGTGGCAAGGTATGACGGAAACTGAATAAAATAAGGAGGAGAAAAATGACACCGATCAAAGAAGGAAAGGTAAGAGAGATCTATGATGCAGGGGATTCCCTCATCATGGTGGCAACAGACCGCATAAGCTGTTTTGATGTGATCCTGAAGAACACCATCGACAAAAAAGGCGTGGTGCTGACCCAGATGAGCCGTTTCTGGTTTGAGCTCACAAAGGACATAGTCCCCAACCATATGATCAGCACGGATGTGGAGGATATGCCGGAATTCTTCAGGAACGAAAAGTTTGCGGGACGCAGCATGATGTGCAGAAAGCTTAAGATGCTCCCTATCGAGTGCATAGTCAGGGGCTATATCACCGGCAGCGGCTGGGCCTCCTATCAGAAGGAGGGAGTGGTCTGCGGGATAAAGCTTCCTGAGGGGCTTAAGGAATCCGAAAAGCTGCCGGAGCCTATCTATACTCCCAGCACAAAGGCAGAGATAGGGGAGCACGATGAGAACATCTCCTTTGAGCGTTCAGTGGAGGTGCTGGAGAAGGATTATCCCGGAAAGGGCAGGGAGTACGCGGAAAAGCTCAGGGATCTTACTATTGCGCTCTACAAAAAGTGCGCCCATTACGCCCTTACAAAGGGGATAATAATCGCGGATACCAAGTTTGAATTCGGCCTTGATGAAGAAGGCAATGTGGTGCTTGGTGATGAGATGCTCACTCCCGACAGCTCACGTTTCTGGCCGCTTGAAGGCTATGAGGCGGGAAAGAGCCAGCCTTCCTTTGACAAGCAGTTCGCCAGGGACTGGCTGAAAGCCAACGAGCACGACTGGAAGCTGCCGGAGGATATCACGGCAAAGACCATAGAGAAATACCTGGAAGCCTACAGGATGCTGACGGGAAAGGAACTGTAAGAGAGAAAGAGAAAGCCCCCGGGATCGCCGGGGGCCTTTTATACCATAAAAGAATACTCTCTATACGTTTACCACACCTGTGGCGCCAAGAAGCTCTTTGTTCGCTTCCAGCACGGGTTTCACAAAATCCCGGAGGTAGACTTCTACCTGCCTGGGAGAACGGCCCACGTAATCCGCAGGGTTCATCTTGGCGTCAAGCTCGTCGCGGCTTAAGCCGAATTTTTCGTCTGCAGCGATAAGATCCAGCAGGTTGTTTTCCAGTCCCTCCTGCTTAACGTGCTTACCGGCTTCCATTGAAAGAGTCCTTATCTCCTCGTGCAGTTCCTGACGGTCGCCTCCGGCCTTTACCGCATCCATCATGATGTTCTCGGTGGCCATGAAGGGCAGCTCGCTCATGAGCCTTCTGGCTATGACCTTTTCGTTTACCACGAGACCGTCGACCACATTGAGGCAGAGCTCGAGTATTCCGTCCGTGGCAAGAAATGCCTCGGCTATGGAGATGCGCTTGTTTGCGGAATCGTCCAGGGTACGCTCAAACCACTGGGTGGCTGAGGTTATGGCAGGATTCAGCGCATCGATTATCACATAACGTGAAAGAGAGGCTATGCGCTCGCTGCGCATGGGGTTTCTCTTGTAAGCCATGGCGGAGGAACCGATCTGGCTCTTTTCGAAAGGCTCTTCCACTTCCTTAAGGTGCTGGAGCAGCCGTATATCGTTGCTCATCTTGTGGGCCGATGCGGCGATGCCGGCAAGTATGTTGAGCACCCTGGTATCCACCTTCCGGGAATAGGTCTGTCCGGAGACGGGATAGCAGGCTTCAAAGCCCATCTTTTCAGCAATCATGGGGTCGATACGGTCTATGGTCTCGTTATCCCCGTTGAAGAGCTCCAGGAAGCTGGCCTGGGTGCCGGTGGTTCCTTTTGAGCCCAGGAGCTTAAGGCTTCCCAGGATATATTCCAGATCCTCCAGATCCATCATGAACTCGTTGATCCAAAGGGTGGCACGCTTGCCGACAGTGGTGGGCTGGGCAGGCTGGAAGTGGGTAAAAGCCAGGGTGGGCAGGCCTTTGTACTGCTCCGCAAAACGGGAGAGCTCATCGATGACGCATACCAGCTTGCGTTTGACAAGCTTTAAGGCCTCACGCATGATGATGATATCTGTATTGTCGCCGACGTAGCAGGAGGTGGCGCCAAGATGGATGATACCCTTTGCCTTGGGGCACTGGAGGCCGTAAGCGTAGACGTGGCTCATGACGTCGTGGCGCACCTCTTTTTCGCGCCTGCGGGCATCATCGTAATTGATGTCGTCCTTGTGTGCTTTCAGCTCCTCGATCATCTCGGGAGTGATCTGCTTAAGGCCGAGTTCCATTTCCGTTTCGGCCAGGGCGATCCACAGCCTCCTCCAGGTCCTGAACTTCATGTCAGGGGAAAAGATGTACTGCATCTCTTTTCCGGCGTAGCGCTCCGAAAGCGGGCTCTGATAGATATCTGTTGACATATTATACCTCCTTGGGGGCTGCATGAATCGTTAACTTAATGCAACCAAATAATTGTAAAAATGTTTTAGCTGTGCTAAAATGTGTTTTTCCTGAAAAAGCGTAAGGCGGCCTGACGCCGCAGAATATGATACAATATTTCGCTGTCATATTCAAGGGAAAGGCGCCGGTACTTCAAATTTCGACAGATAATGCCGATATATCATACAGAAGATATCAGTGACAGGAAGAAAGGGAGGTGGCATTATGATGAGGATATCGAAAAAGAAGGATAAGGGTTTTACGCTCGTTGAGCTCATCATAGTCATTGCCATTATGGCGATCCTGGTGGCGATAATCACGCCCCAGTTCCTCGGGTATATAGATAAGGCCCGAAAGACCAGGGACCTGGAGATGGCCAGGGTGCTGGGAACGGCGCTGGACAGGGTCCTGGCACTGAATCCGGAAGCTAACGAAGAATGGGAGAGCATTCCCAAGAACGGACCGGTGTGGTTTAATGTAAAGGAACCCGGAACGGGAAAGAGCTATAAGATAATCAACGGGCTTGAATGGACTCTTACCGTAAAGGGCGAGATACAGGGGGCATATTCAGGCAACTTCAGGAACGGCATCCTCAGGGATCCCTATGGTACCGGAAGCCCCGGGAAGATAAAATACAAGAAGCTTTATGAGGCTTATGTTGATGAGCTTGCCCAGTATGACATAAACATTTTCTACAGGAAATATAACACAAAACAGTACAGGATCGTGAAACGCGCCGATAACGGGAGACCGGAGGTATGGGTATGCCCGGTTAAGTCGGGAACGGACGGTGAAGGCATAAATAACGGCTTCGTATATTACAGGCTCTGGCCGGATTATGATCCTGAATACATGAGTAACAAGGCACCCGTTGCCATCAATGCCAACGGGAGGACCAATACACTTTAAAGATGCTATGGATGCTGCTCACTCTCTTTTACGGCTTGGTAAAAGGCCTGAGAGAGATAGTTAAAAAGAAATCACTTGAGAAAAGTACCGTGATGGAGGTACTTTTCTTTTATACTCTTGCAGGCTTCGTGATGCTGTTGCCGGATATAGGGGAGGTATCCCTGATGGAACCGGAGCGGCTCGGCATGGTCGCCTTCAAGTCTTTTGTGATATTCGTGGCCTGGATCTGCGGGTTCAGAGCCATAAAAGAGATACCCGTGAGCCTCTACGGCCTTCTGGATCTTTCCAGGGTCGCCTTTGCAATGCTCCTGGGGGTTGTCATACTGGGGGAAGACTTAAGCGTCACCCAGATGATAGGCATGCTGCTGGTGGCGGCGGGGCTCATAGCACTTCGTTTTGAGGACAGGGTCACCGCGTTCATAAAGAAGGAGGCTCCGGAGAAAAAAGAGGAGCAGCCGGCAGCGGGAGGCAGGATCTGGCTCTTCGTGCTGCTGAGCTTCGTCTCGGCTTTTCTCAATGCCGTCTCCGGGACCATGGACAAGGTGCTTACGAAGAGCATATCCTCGGCACAGCTGCAGTTCTGGTATATGCTCTTCCTGCTGCTCTTCTACATGCTCTATATAATACTGGCAAAGGTGCATATAGACTGGAAGAAGACCATAAAGAATTACTGGATCTGGATACTGAGCGTTCTCTTCATACTGGCGGACAGGGCGCTCTTTATGGCAAATGAGATCCCGGCTTCCAGGGTAACGGTGATGACCCTGATAAAGCAGTCGGGCTGCATAGTGACCATACTGGGCGGGAGATTTGTTTTCAAGGAAAAGGGCATAGTATTCAAGCTGTGCTGCGCAGCGGTGATAATCGCGGGAATAGTAACGGGAGTGATATAAAATGGGACTTTTGGATGAACTGAACGACAGACAGTATGAGGCGGCCACCCATGTGGACGGTCCGCTGCTCATAATCGCCGGGGCGGGCTCCGGCAAGACCAAGGCCATAACCCACAGGATAGCCTACCTCATAAAGGAGGCCGGGGTGGATCCTTATAACATCATGGCCATAACCTTTACCAACAAGGCTGCGGGAGAGATGCGGGAACGTGTGGACCGCATAGTGGGAGCGGGCAGCGAAGGCGTGTGGGTCATGACCTTCCATTCCAGCTGCGTGCGGATACTCAGGCGGCATATCCATGAGATGGGCTATGACAACAGCTTTACCATTTACGATTCCGACGACAGTAAGTCGGTGATGAAGGGGGTGTTCAAGAAGCTGCAGTTCGATCCCAAGCAGATAAAGGAAGCTACGGTGCTGAGGGAGATATCCAACGCAAAGAACGACCTGCTGGGACCGAAGGAGTATGAGGAGAAGTACAGAGGTGATTTTTCGAAGAAGCGTTTTGCTGATGCCTATAAGGAATATCAGGAGACGTTGTTCAAGAACAATGCCCTGGATTTTGACGACCTTATCAGGATGACGGTGCATCTCTTTGCAACTTATCCGGAGGTGCTGAAAAAGTACCAGGACAGGTTTAAGTATATCTGCGTGGATGAGTACCAGGATACCAACAACGCCCAGTTCGAGCTGGTGAGGCTGCTGGCCTCCAAATACAACAATATCTGTGTGGTGGGTGATGATGACCAGTCTATATACAAGTTCCGCGGCGCAAATATAATGAACATACTGAACTTTGAAAAGGAGTTCCCCGGGGCAAGGGTCATAAAGCTTGAGCAGAATTACCGCAGCACGAAGAACATACTGGATGCGGCAAATGCGGTGATAGCACATAACCATGGCAGGAAGGCCAAGGCCCTCTGGACCGACAGGGAGAGTGATGAACCGGTTCATTTCGAACTCTTTGACAGCGGAAGGGAAGAGGCAGCGGAGGTGGTGTCCGAGATAGCCTCCCTTTACAGGAGACATGAAGCGGATTACAGGGACTGCGCCATACTCTACCGCACCAATGCCCAGTCCCGTGAATTTGAAGAGGCCTTTGTCCGGGAGAATGTCCCCTATTATATCGTGGGAGGCATCAATTTCTATGCCCGCAGGGAGATAAAGGACGTGCTGGCATATCTGAAGACCATAGATAACGCCAGGGACGATCTTGCGGTAAGGCGTATCATCAACGTGCCCAAGAGGGGGATAGGCGCAACTACGGTGCAGAAGGTCCAGGACTACGCCGACGGAATGAACATGAGCTTCTTTGACGCCCTTGAAAGGGCAGGGGAGATACCGGGACTCGGAAAGCCGGCTGCTAAGCTGAAGGCCTTTGCTTCCATGATAGTCTCCTACAGGGAAGGATTGAATGATTACGGCATCTATGAAACGGCAAAGAACCTTCTGAGGGAGACGGGCTATACGGATGAGATAAGGGATGCGGATGAGGATGACGCCGAGGACAGACTGGAAAACATCGATGAACTCCTGAACCGTATGGCTTCATTCGAAGAGGAAAGACCCGGGGCGACACTCTCGGAATTCCTGGAGGATGTGGCCCTGGTGTCGGATCTTGACAATGCGGATCAGGAGACATCGCGGGTACTGCTGATGACGGTGCATTCCGCCAAGGGCCTGGAATTCCCAAGAGTATGGCTCTGTGGGATGGAAGACGGGATCTTCCCCGGATACATGACCATAAACAGCGATAACCGTGACGATATGGAGGAGGAGAGGCGTCTTGTATATGTGGCCATAACCAGGGCGAAGGACATACTCACCATAACGGCGGCAAAGTCCAGGATGATAAGGGGAGAGACCCAGTATAATGCCGTGAGCCGTTTTGTGGACGAGATACCCGAGGAGCTGCTGTCGGGGACAGCGCCGGTCAGGCGGAGCAGCTTAAGGGACAGCTTCGGCAGCTTCAGCGGAGGTTCCGGAAGCGGAGGGTCCTCGCGCAGTTTCTTCAAGGAGATGCCTTACGGGAACGGAGGGACAGCAAGCCTGCCTTCAGGAGGTTTCATTCCCCAGAGAAAGAAGATACCGGCTCAGCCCCGTGCAGAGGTCAAGCTTACAAAGTACATGGACAGGGAGAAGAAAAAGCCGGATTACGAAGTGGGTGACAGGGTAAAGCACATCAAGTTCGGAGTCGGCACTGTGGAGGCGCTGGAGGAAGGTACCAGGGATTATCAGGTGACGGTGGATTTCGACGGTGTCGGCCGCAAGATAATGTATGCGGATTTCGCAAAGCTGGAACGGGTGTAGCAGTTTGTGACAGCAGCGGACGGAATTTACATAATTTATATAAAAAAACTATGGAAAAATCCTTTTAAATGTGTTATCATGCCTAAAGACGTGCATGGTACCCGCATATGCGGGAAAATATAAGCAATGAGGAGGACGTTATGGCAAGCAAGGTAGAAGATGTTCTGGCAGCTGTTAAGCTGGGTGATCTGCTGAGCAAGAAGCAGGATACCGTGGTCGAGGTTAAGGAGAAGAAGCCCGTATGGAAGACGGTGCTCATCATTCTGGGCGTGGTCTGCATCGCGGCTGTGGCAGCATATGCTGTATATAAGTTCCTTACCCCTGATTATCTGGATGATTTCGATGACGATTTTGATGATGATTTTGACGACGACTTCTTCGATGATGACGATTTCGTTGTAGATGAGTCCAAGAAGGACGAGTGATCATTTAATACGGGTCAGTAAATGAAAAGAAAGGATTGCCCTCTTTGGGGATTATTATTCCCGGGGAGGGTTTTTCTGGTTGTGTGACAGACTGCATATGAAAAAAGGTGAGAGATACAACGGATATACAGAGCGGACGGATTTTCCAAATAAGGGGGTAGTCCGGATCGAGGGTACGGATGAGTATGCTGCGGTAAAGAATGCCCTGCCGGGACAGAGGATCCTGTTTTCGGTGAGCCGGAGACGTGGAGGAAAGACCGAAGGCCGTCTTCTCGAAGTGCTGGAGGAAGCGGAGTGCTGTTGGGGCGTATCACGCTGCCCCCATTCCGGCAGCTGCGGGGGCTGTCTGTTCCAGGGCTATCCGTATGAAGAGACCCTGAGGATCAAGGAGGAGCAGGTAAAGCGGCTTCTTTCGGAGTATATAAAGGACGCCGTATATGAAGGCATGCAGGAAAGCCCACTGAAGGAAGGCTACCGGAATAAGATGGAGTATACCTTCGGCGACGAATACATGGATGGCCCGCTGGCGCTGGGACTTCATAAGAAGGGCAGCTTTTATGATATAGTAAATGTACCGCAGTGCAGGATAGCACCGGCGGATTTCGGACTGATCATAGATAGGAGCCGGGAGTTCTTTGCGGAAAAGAAGGTGGCGCATTATCACAGGCTGAGGCATACCGGAATACTGAGGCATCTGCTCCTGAGGAGGACCGCAGCCGACGGAAGTATCCTGGCTGCGCTGGTCACCTCCTCAGAGTTCAGGGGTAGTGCCCTTGTATCGGAATGGGCCGGTGAGCTTCTTAAGCTGCCTTTAAGGGGCAGCTTTGCAGGGATACTCCATATAATCAATGACAGTCCGGCTGATGCAGTGAAATGTGATGAACTGACAGTTCTGCACGGGGAAGGCAGACTCAGGGAGAAGATACTGGGCCTTGGCTTTGATATCTCCACTTTTTCTTTCTTCCAGACCAACAGCTTAGGAGCAGAGAGGCTGTATACCATGGCAAGGGATTTCCTGGCGGGCGCCCTGAAAGGCGGCACGGTATACGATCTTTACTGCGGCACGGGGACCATATCCCAGGTCTTAAGTCCCGCAGCGGGAAAAGTCATAGGCGTTGAGATCGTGGAAGAGGCAGTGGAGGCTGCGAGGGTCAATGCCGGGCTGAATGGTATCGATAACTGCAGCTTTATCTGC
The DNA here is from genome assembly GCA_017518185.1 of Lachnospiraceae bacterium. Classification (GTDB taxonomy): domain Bacteria; phylum Bacillota; class Clostridia; order Lachnospirales; family Lachnospiraceae; genus NK4A136. The sequence continues at coordinate 19,045 of JAFWWB010000026.1, read as the reverse complement.
GGGGATGTGCTGAAGGTACTGGATGAGATAGAGGAGAAGCCGGAGGTCATAGTGCTGGATCCGCCAAGGGACGGAGTGCATCCGAAGGCGCTTAAAAAGATACTGGATTACGGAGTGGATAAGATACTCTATATCTCCTGCAAGGCCTCAAGCCTGGCAAGGGATATGGAAGCTGTATATGCCGCAGGCTACCGCATAAGCCGGTGGGGGATAACGGATATGTTCCCCATGGCGGCGGGGATGGAAACCTGCTGTCTGCTTGAGAAGACATGCGGACGCGAATAGAGTTTTCTGACTGTGAGGTAAAAAGTGCTATGGAGATATACCTTTTTTCGGCTTTTCCGGAGTTGGATTTTACCGGGACCGTGAGGTTCATAAAAATGAACGGAAGCACTTGACACGGTATCTAAAGTCCTGTAAAATGGGCTTTCAGAGCGCAGGATTAGTACATCGGTAGTATGCAAGCTTCCCAAGCTTGAGAGGCGGGTCCGACTCCCGTATCCTGCTTAACAGACCGTCAAGCGCAAGTGTCCCGGTCGTGCTTGCACGAACCGGGACATTTGCATTTGACGGTCGCACGCATCCGTGGATTTCCCGCGGAAATCCACGGATGCGTCGGAAATACGGCAAAGCCGTATTTCCGAGTTAAGCAGACATGCGGAAATACGGCGAAGCCGCATTTCCGGGTTAGGCTTTTTTTTCAGGAGGCGATCATGAAGATAACTCTTAAGGATGGCAGCATAAAGGAATACGACAGTCCCAGGTCCGTATACGAGATAGCGGCGGACATTTCCGAGGGACTTGCGAGAACAGCCTGCGCGGCAGAGCTGGACGGGGAGGTGTGCGATCTCCGTACCGTTGTGGAGAAGGATGCTTCTCTTAACATACTCACCGCAAAGGATAAGGAAGGCCTTGCGGCATACCGCCATACCACGGCCCATGTCCTGGCCGAGGCGGTAAAGCGTCTCTTCCCTGAGGCGAAGCTCACCATCGGTCCTTCCATAGATACCGGATTTTATTACGATTTTGACTTCCGTCCCTTCACCAGGGATGATCTGGATGCCCTTGAGGCGGAGATGAAGAAGATCATCAAGGCGGATGAGAAGATAGAGCGCTTCACGCTCAAGCGCCCCGAGGCCATCAAAAAGATGGAGGAGATCGGCGAGCCCTATAAGGTAGAGCTCATCAACGATCTTCCCGAAGATGCGGAGCTTTCCTTCTACAGCCAGGGTGATGGCTTCGTGGATCTCTGTGCGGGCCCCCACCTCATGAGCACAAAGTATATAAAGGCTTTCAAGCTGCTGTCTTCCTCAGGCGCATACTGGCGCGGGGATGAGAAAAAGGCCATGCTGCAGCGTATCTACGGTACGGCATTCCCTACAAAGGACGAGCTTCAGTCCTACCTTGATTATCTTGAGGACATTAAGAAGCGCGACCACAACAAGATCGGCCGTGAGATGGAGCTGTTCACCACGGTGGATGTCATCGGCCAGGGCCTGCCCCTGTTCATGCCCAAGGGAACCCGTATGCTGGAGACTCTTCAGCGCTGGATAGAAGATAAGGAAGATAACGAGTGGGGCTATGTGCGTACCAAGACCCCTCTTATGGCAAAGAGCGATCTCTACAAGATCTCCGGACACTGGGACCACTACAAGGACGGCATGTTCATCCTGGGGGATGAGGAGAAGGTAGTGGATGAGATCAGGAAGGGCGAAGAGGTGGAGATAAAGGACAGCGATGTCTATGCACTCCGTCCCATGACCTGCCCCTTCCAGTTCTTTATATACAAGGCATCACAGAAGAGTTACAGGGATCTGCCCATCCGTATGGCAGAGACTTCAACCCTCTTCAGGAACGAGGATTCCGGCGAGATGCACGGCCTTACCCGTGTCCGCCAGTTCACCATAACGGAGGCCCACCTTATCGTGCGTCCCGACCAGGCAGTGGCAGAGTTCAAGGGAGCTCTTGCCCTTATAAAGGAATGCCTCGAGACCCTGGGACTCCAGAACGACGTGACCTACCGCCTTTCCAAGTGGGATCCTGAGAATAAGGAGAAGTACATAGGCGATCCCAAGACCTGGGAGGAAACGGAACAGCATCTCAGGGATATCCTGGTGGAGCTGGATGTGCCCTTCTACGAGGCAGTGGGCGAGGCTGCTTTCTACGGTCCCAAGGTGGATATTAATACCAAGAACGTCTACGGTAAGGAAGACACTGTTATGACTGTGCAGTGGGATCCCATGAACGCAGAGCGTTTTGACATGTATTACATTGACCAGAACGGCGAGAAGAAGAGGCCCCTCATCATACACAGGACCTCTGCCGGCTGCTATGAGCGTACCTTTGCATGGCTCATCGAGAAGTACATGGGCAAATTCCCCACCTGGCTCTGCCCTGAGCAGGTGAGAGTTCTTCCTATCTCTGAAAAGTATGAGGACTATGCACTGAGCGTGGAAAAGGAGCTTAAGAAGAACCGCATATGGGCAAGCTGCGACCTGCGTTCGGAGAAGATCGGTTACAAGATCCGTGAGGCCAGAAAGGCCAGGGTTCCCTATATGCTCATCGTCGGCGAGAAGGAGCAGGAGGATAAGACTGTTTCCGTCCGCAGCCGTTTCGAAGGCGACGAGGGAGCTAAGCCCCTTGATGAGTTCATCAGCGCCATCTGTGAGGAGATACGCACCAAGGCCATCCGTGAAGAGAAGGCTGAGGATGAAGCTGAAGGAAAGCGCATGCGCTGAGGCCGGGAATGAAAGAAGACAGGGAGAAGGAGCTTGAGCTCCAGAAGGAAATAGAAGAGAGCAGGGTGCTCAGGCAGAGGGATGAGAATCCCCTTAAGCCCGTACACAGCAATATGGTGGAGAATGTCAAGGAGGAGATAATCCAGGCATATGAGGCCGCTCTCGCCGATAATAACAGGGACGTCATAAAGCGTATGGAGTGGGAGCTTTCCACTGTAGGCGTACACAAAAAGGAGCTTCGTGAATATGTGGAGCGCAGGAAGGCCGCCAGAGGCGGAGCCGGCGCAGGCGAAGCAGTTTAACGGATGACCGGGTTCGAGCGCGGTCTGAGAAAAGCATTATACGAACGGCGCTATGTGCTGTTCATCATCCTTGTGAGCATATGCGCGGTCATCGTGCGCGTTTGCCTTTGGGATATCGTCAGCTCGGATATGTCGGTGTATGTGAGATGGCATGGCCGCATTGCGGAGTGCGGTGGCATACCCGGGCTTCATATCGCAGGGAAAAAGATAAAGGGCTATAATGCCCTTTTTCAGCTTCTTACTGCAGTGCTCATCTATATACCCGGAGACACGGTCCGTAAGTTCAAGGCGCTATGGATGGTCTTTGACTTTCTTCTGGCGGGATCCGCCGCGGTGTTCGTTTCGGATATCAGAACAGGAAAGGATAAGAGCAGAAAGGAAGAGGGCTTAAGAGCCGGGCTCATGACCTATGCCCTTTCACTTTTTTCCATGCCCGTGATCTTTAACTCGTCCGTATGGGGACAGAGCGATTCCGTGTATGTCAGCTTTATCCTTCTGTCACTGGTCTTTCTCTTCAGGGAGAAGTTCATTCGGGCCTTCATCATGCTTGGCATAGCCTTTGCATTCAAGCTTCAGACCGTGTTCATCATGCCTTTTTTCCTGTTTTATTATGTACATGAGAAGAAGTTTTCGCTGCTGCATTTCTTCATTGTTCCCGGGATGCTCTTTGCAAGCGCTCTTCCCAGGACCGTCATAGGTATCTTTTCACCTTTAAAGGCGGAGGCGGCGGAGAAACTGAGTTACGGCGTAACACACAAGCCTTCCGGAGGAGGAGTTATAGGAGTATATTTAAACCAGATATTCGGAGGCGGTCAGCTGTATATGGAGTATCCTTCCTTCTGGGCTTTTCTTCCCGGAACGCCCGCAGGAGAGGACGGATTCATGGATTATTATAAATTCCGTATAGTGGCGGTGTGCTTTACGGTGGCAGTGCTGGCCTGCCTTGTGCTGTGGCTATACAGGCATCCGGCGGTGCTTAAGGGGAAGAATGCTGTCTATGCTGCTTTTCTCACAAGCTTTGCCACGGTATTCTTCCTGCCCTGCATGATAGACAGGTATGGCTACATATATGAGATGCTGGCACTCGTGCTTGCCGTGCTCGACCCGCTTACCATACCCTGTGCGGCGGCGCTCCATCTGGTATCCTGCTTCCTTTATGCGGGAAGGGTGGGAGCAGAGACAAGCCCCTTCTCACTGCAGTTTACCTCGGTCGTGCTGCTGGTGCTTTTCGGGGCATACCTTATCATTGCGGAAAAACGTTTCGGGGAGGTGAAGGATGCCTGCCTTTGAACGGAAGCTTCTGTGCTTCGTGGAAAAAAATAAGGAAGTCATATTCGCGGCCGTGCTTTTTGTGGCCGGTCTTATCATGCGTTATCCCCTGAGGAGCCTTTATGTACCGGCTCCGGGAGGGGGCATGTTCAGATGGGCCTCGGATGCGGCATGTGCCGTGTCTGCAGGGTATCTGGCATCAAAGCTTGCAGAAAAGAAGGAGAGGGGCTTTATCACAGCAGGGCTTTCCTGGTGCAGTATGGCGGGGGTATTCGGATCCGTTATATACGGCAGATATGAGAGCCTCTGCCTTTGCTTTATATTTATGTCGGTCCTTGCGCTGCACAGGGAAAAGGAATCAGCAGCCTGCCTGCTGCTTACGGCGGCTTCGGCGATAAGCCCCTATTCCCTGCTTATCCTTCCCTGTATCATCATCAGGGCGGTCAGAGAGGAGAAGACTATGCTTACGGTACTTCCTCCTGCCGCCGTGACGGCTCTGCGCTGCCTGCTCCCGGGAAGAGAGCCGTATATCCCCGCGGGCTTTGCGGAAAAGAAGCTCTACAGCCTGAATCCTTCCTTCTGGACCATATTCCCGGAGAATGCGAAGGAAACGGTCTTTGAACAGTATCTTCCTGCAGCATTTGCTCTGGCGCTTACTATTTCTGTGATCATCATAGCCCATTATGCACGGAAAAAGAACCGGAAGACAGAGAACAGATACCTGATACTGCTCATTCCGGCGCTGGCTGCCGCCTTCCTTTTCCCCGGGCTGGACGAAGGCGCATTGATAGTATGCGGGGGGCTTATGCTCACGGCTATGGTCTTCAGCCTTAAACTGCTGATCCCGTTTATGCTTCTGGAAGCTGTAAGGCTTTATCTGCTGTCACCGGCCCTTTACGGAGAGGAGCTGCGCTTCGTTCCGATACAGGGAATGAGCCTTATCATATGCGGTATACTTATATTTCTGATATTTTACGAGAAACAGCTTGACAGGAAGGATAAAGTGTGATAATTTATCACGAGCAAGCAGAGTACTTACTCTCACCCTGCGGCGAATGAGCTTCAGGCGTTACTGTACAGAAAGTTTTTATTTTATGTCAGTTGTGAGAGGATACCTGCGGCAGGTATCTTTTTTCATGTACGGGCCATGACCCGTACAGCACAGGAACAGGGGGTAAAAAGCGATTAGCGATTTATTGATCAACGGACAGATCAGGGAAAAAGAGGTGCGTGTCATCGGCTTCGACGGGGAACAGCTCGGAGTCATGCCCACCAGGGATGCACAGAAGCTGGCGGATGACGCTGAGGTGGATCTTGTGATGATAGCGCCCACCGCAAAGCCGCCGGTGTGCAGGATCGTGGACTACGGCAAGTTTGTCTACGAGCAGAAGCGCCGTGACAAGGAAGCGCGGAAGAAGCAGCATATCGTTGAGATCAAGGAGATAAGGCTTTCTCCCAACATCGACACGAATGACCTGAACACCAAGATCAATGCGGCCAGGAAGTTCCTCGGAAAGGGTGACAGGGTCAAGATGACTCTCCGTTTCAGAGGAAGGGAGATGGCTCACATGGCGAACTCCAAACATATACTGGACGATATCGCGGAAGCGCTGTCGGATCTGGCTGTGGTGGAGAAAGCGCCTAAGGTCGAGGGACGTACCATGACCATGTTCCTTGCGGTCAAGAAGTAATACGTATATCAAGAACGGCTCCGGCCGTCAGAACAGGAGGAAAATGAAATGCCTAAAATGAAAACAAGCAGAGCAGCGGCAAAGAGGTTCAAGAAGACCGGTACAGGCAAGCTGGTTCGCAACAAGGCTTACAAGAGCCATATCCTGACCAAGAAGTCAACCAAGCGTAAGAGGAACCTGAGACAGGATATCGTGACGGATCCTACGAACGCAAAGAACATGAAGAAGATCCTTCCGTATATCTGATGCGGGCGGAAACACATTAATATTTGGAGGTAGATTAAAATGGCCAGGATCAAGGGTGGCTTAAATGCCAAGAAAAAGCATAACAGAGTATTAAAGCTCGCTAAGGGCTACAGAGGAGCAAGATCAAAGCAGTACAGGATAGCGAAGCAGTCCGTGATGCGCGCGCTGGCTTCTTCCTACGCAGGACGCAAGGAGAAGAAGAGGCAGTTCCGTCAGCTCTGGATCGCACGTATCAACGCTGCTGCAAGACTGAACGGACTTTCCTACAGCCGTTTCATGTACGGACTCAAGCTTGCAGAGGTTGACATCAACCGCAAGATGCTGTCCGAGATGGCAGTTAACGATGCCGAGGGCTTTACCGCTCTGGCAGAGCTTGCAAAGAGCAAGATCGCATAATATTCCGAGATCATCGGGGCTCACCGGGGCAGATACTTCCGGGGAGCCCTTTTTTCCTACTGATCAAGAAGACATAAAGGAAGAAGACTATGGCAGGATTATCGGGACTTGAACCGGGTATAATATGGGGAAATTTTGAGAAGCTGTGCGGGATACCTCACGGCTCGTATAATATAGACGATATAAGCGATATGCTTAGGACCTTCGCCGAAAATGAAGGCTTTGACTGTGTACAGGATGAGGAAAAGAACATCCTGGTGCGTGTCCCTGCCTCAGCAGGGCGTGAGGATGAGGAAACCCTCATACTGCAGGGACATATGGACATGGTGGCGGTGCATGACGATCCCGAAGTGGATATGAAGGGGCACGCCATAAAAGTGACCCACGACGATGAATGGGTCTTTGCCGAGGGTTCCAGCCTCGGAGGAGACGACGGCATAGCGGTGGCCATGATGATGGCCATCATGCAGGATAAGAGCCTTTCCCATCCGCCTCTGGAGCTTCTGATCACCACCAATGAAGAGGTGGGGATGGAAGGAGCGGTGGGCTTTGACGTATCCCTTCTGAAGGGAAAGACCCTCATAAACCTTGATTCGGAGGATGAGGGCATATTTACCTGCGGCTGCGCCGGCGGAGTGCGCGTGGTCAGCAGTCTTAAGCTGGAAAGCACCGCAGCCGGAAAGGGCTGCTTTAAGAAGATAGAGATAAGCGGTCTTCAGGGAGGACATTCCGGACAGATGATACACCTGGGCAGGGCCAATGCCAACAAGCTCTGCGGGCGCATTTTATATGAGCTTAACAGGGAATGCGGAGCCTGTCTTGTATCCGTCGCGGGAGGAAGCGCTGCCAATGCCATACCCGCTTCGGCGGAAATGGAGGTATTCATTCCGGAAGGCAGCCGGGATGAGGCCGAAAAGATCCTGGAAAGACTTTACAAAGAGCTCAAACACGAATATCATGGAAAGGACGACGGATTAAGGATAGAGACAAGCATCGGCACGGAAAGCGGGAAGATCTTCAGCGCCGCATCTACAAAGAAGGCGGCCGGATTCCTGATCGCGGTGCCGGACGGAGTACAGGCCATGAGCGGCGTTGTCCCGGGACTTACGGAAACGTCACTTAACCTGGGAATACTGGGCGTATCGGAGGATAAGCTAAGGGCTCATTTTGAGCTTCGCAGTATGATAGGCTCCGCGGCCCTGGCCCTGAAGGACAGGATGGTGGCAGTATCGGAAGCCTTCGGCGCGGAATGTGAGGTATCAAAGTCCTATCCCGAATGGGAGTACAGGGAAGATTCGCCTCTCAGGGATAAGATGATAAAGGTATTTGAGCGTATGTACGGTAAGAAGCCGGTGGTGGAGGTCATCCATGCCGGGCTGGAATGCGGCCTTCTGGCAAGACGCATAGAAGGCTTTGACGCGGTCTCCATAGGACCGGATATGTGTGATATACATACAACGGGGGAAAAGCTCTCTGTTAAGAGCGCAGCCGCAGTCTGGGATTATCTCAGGGAACTGCTGAAGGACTGATATATGAGAGATATGAAGGAATTCTGGGGCATGATGAATGTCCTGGATAATGCTGATGATGTAGCCATCTTTGTGGTAAGCGGCAGGGACTCCAGGCTGCTGTACTGCAATCATCTGGTCACGGTGGTCACCAATGCCCATGCGGGCTCCCACGTATCCCAGGTCTGGGACATGGAGGATTACCAGAAGGCGAATACCCGCTGCAATGAGGGCGGTACATACCGTTACGTGGTGGAACAGTCTCCCTTCGGCCAGAGAAGGAACGTTACAGTCAGCAAAGTGGTCTGGAGCATGGGCATACTGGCTTATGCTTTCCTGCTCACGGCCCATGTGGATGATAAGGAGGAAGAGGAGCGGGAAAAGATCTTCAGCATACTGGGGCAGTCCTACCGCCACATTTTCCTCATGGATATTATAAAGGGTGAGATGACCACACTCTTAAAGCCTGCCGCGGGGAGCGGGGAAGGGCATTACAGGCCTGTGTATTATCACCCGGTGCGTTATGATGAATGGAAGAAGAATCTCATAACCGAGCATGCCCATCCGGACGATACGGAGCAGCTATACCGTTATCTGGAACCCACTGCCCTCCGGGAAGGTCTCGAGAGGCGTGATTACAGCTTCCAGTACAGGAGAAGGAACGGAGAGAGCTTCTGCTGGACGGAGCTCCGTTTCCTCAGGCTTCCCGAGCTGGAGGGACGTATAGTCGTCACGGAACGTGATGTGGATGAAGATAACCAGACAAGCAACCAGCAGTGGCAGAATGAGGTCATACTCAGGTCCATAAGCAATAATTACCGTTCGATATATCTGCTGGATCTTGCAGCTCACGATTACGTAACGGTCAAACAGGATGAACTGCTCTTCGGGATACCTGCAGAGGGCAGTATAGAGACCCTGGCCCAGATAGTTTCGGAGATCATACCCGATGAGGGGCAGAAGAGGGATTTTATATCCTCCTTCTCGGCGGGTTTCCTTGCCGCTGCATTTGAGGGCGGGGCGGAAAACGTAGTCAGGGAATACAACTCACTGCTTTCGGAAAACCTGGCCTGGATGGGGGTGAACGCGCTGAAGCCGCCTTATATGCCGGGGATGGAAAATAAATGCGTGCTGACCTTTATGGATATAACCGAGCATAAGCGCGTGGAGGCTGAGAGGAACGAGAAGAACATAATCGTGGATGTGCTCTCATCCAGATATAAGTGTGTGTTCTTCAGCAATATGACTGACGGCAGCTTCCATTCCATACAGATACCGCCGGAATTCCGCTATATAGAAAAGCAGTTCAATACCATAGACGGGGCCATGCAGCACTATGCAAGGGCCTATGTGCTTGAACAGTACAGGGATGTTTTCAAAAACCAGATCACCAGGCAGCGTATACTGGAGAATCCCGAGGACAGCTCCAGGCGCGAATGCATTTACAGAACTGTGGAGAACACCTGGATAAGACTCCATGTCTATCCCTTCAGGGATGACAGCGGGATGTCGGAGGCTCTGATCGTTTTTGAGGATTATTCCGATGTGATGGAGCAGCGGGAGATGTCACAGATGTACAATGCGGCGCTTCTGGCTGATTACGACTACATGTTTGAGTATGATGTTGAGAATGACCAGGTATATAGCCTTCTCTATGACGGTGAGCGTCTGGTGAGGGAGCAGCGCATGGACTGCGGCATACACACTGACCGCTTCAGGGAAGAGGTGCCTATCCATCCCGACGATATGGAGATGTTCCTTATGGCTTTCTCTGAGGAGAACCTGAAGGAGACCTTTGAAGCGGGGAAGACGGTCTCACATATGTTCCTGCGCCGCAGGGCGGAGGGCAGCAGCGAGTACAGGCTCTTTATGTACGGCTTCCATTACATAGCCGATATGGGAAGACAGAGAGTGCTGATAATGGCAAGGGACTCCGAAAGAGAGATACTCTGACGGTTATTTCGGCCTGTCCTTGAATCTCCCTACAATATATGGTATAATCAGATTTATGGATTATTCACGTGCCGGGATAAAAAAGAAGCAGCGGCAGCTTAATTCTAAAGGTACAAAGATAAAGAAGATGCTGGGGATAAACCTCATCAAGGCTCTTCTTATCTGCGGTATATCAATGGTCATAATCGGGGCATGCCTTGGCGTGGGCATGTTCAAGGGCATACTGGCCTCCACTCCCGATTTTTCCACCATAGACGTCACTCCCTCGGGCTACGCCACCTATCTCTACGACAGTGAGGGACATCAGCTCACAAAACTCATAGCCGAGAATTCCAACCGTACTTTCGTTACCATGGACAAGATCCCCAAGTGTCTGGCGGACGCCGTGGTGGCTGCGGAGGATGAGCGTTTCTATCTTCATAACGGCATCGATATCAAGGGTATCATGCGTGCCGCCGCCATAGGTATCAAGAACAGGCATTTTTCACAGGGCGCGAGTACCATTACACAGCAGCTCATCAAGAACAATGTCTTTGACAATTTCGTCAATGAAAAGGGCTTTGACAAGTACAAGAGAAAGGTTCAGGAGCAGTATCTTGCCATGGAGCTTGAGAAGCGCATGGATAAGGAGCAGATCCTGGAGCTTTATATGAACACCATAAACCTGGGGCATAACACCCTGGGAGTACAGGCGGCATCCCTCCGTTATTTCGGAAAGCCGGTGTATGAGCTCAACCTTTCCGAGGCTGTCACCATAGCCGGCATAACCCAGAATCCTTCGGCAAACGATCCCATCCTGCATCCCGATACAAATGCGGGAAGACGGGAAAGAGTGCTGAACAAGATGCTGGAGCTGGGCTTCATCACCAAGCAGGAATGGGATGAGTGCATGGCGGATGATGTATATGCCAGGATAACGGAGACCAATACGACCATAGAAGAGAGCGACATATATACCTATTTCGAGGACGCGGTCATCGATTCCGCGGCGAAGGATCTGACGGAGAAGTTCCTGGCAGACGGCTATTCGGAGGTACAGGCCTCCAACAAGGCTTATAATCTGCTCTACAGCGGCGGCCTGTCAATATATACCACCCAGGATCCCCAGATACAGGGCATAGTCGACGAGATCTATACGGATGAGGAGAATTATCCTTCGAATACGCGCTGGTACCTGAATTACCGGCTTTCCGTGGAGCATGTGAACGGGGATGTGGAGAATTATTCCACGGAGAGGTTCAGGGAATTCTTCCGTCAGGAGAATCCCAAGTTCAACATGATCTATTCCTCGCAGGATGACGCCTATGCAGCCATACAGACCTTTCAGGATAACATGCTGGCTGCAGGGGACAATGTCATCGCGGAAAGCATCACCCTGACCCCCCAGCCCCAGGTTTCCCTGACGGTAGAGGATCAGACCAACGGACATATACTGGCCATGATAGGCGGCAGGGGGACAAAGGAATCAAGCCGTTCCCTGAACCGCGCATATTCCACCACAAGACAGCCGGGCTCCACCTTCAAGGTGGTATCCACCTATGCGCCTGCACTGGACAGCGCCGGCATAACCCTGGCGGATGTGTTCATCGACGCGCCTTTCAATTATTCCAACGGCCGGCCGGTTTCCAACTGGTACGGCAGGAACAGCTACAGGGGCATATGTTCCGTGCGATACGGTATAGAGCAGTCCCTGAACATAATCGCGGTCAAGACGCTGACGGTCATCACTCCCCAGCTGGGCTTTGATTACCTGAGGGACTTCGGCTTCACTACCCTTGTGGACAGGCGTGTCACCGCTGACGGACGTGTGCTCTCCGATAACCAGCAGGCACTGGCGCTGGGCGGTATCACGGACGGTGTAACCAATATGGAGCTTAACGCGGCTTACGCCACCATAGCAAACAAGGGCGTTTATATGGAGCCCATACTCTACACCCGCATACTTGACCATGACGGAAATGTGCTGCTGGACAAGACCCAGATCCAGGACCAGCACAGGGTCATCAAGGAGACCACGGCATTCCTGCTCACGGATGCCATGGTGGACGTTGTTACCAAGGGAACCGGTACTGCCTGCAACTTCGGTAATATGGCTATAGCCGGAAAGACCGGTACCACTTCAAGCTACAAGGATGTTTGGTTTGCCGGATATACACCTTATTATACGGCTACCTGCTGGACGGGGTATGACAACAACGAAGACCTGACGGGAGATGAGAAGAACCTTTCGAAGACCATGTGGAAGAAGGTGATGAGCCGTCTACATGAGAATCTTGAGTATAAATCCTTTGACATACCGAACGGTATAGTTACGGCCACTGTATGCCGCAGCTCCGGTCTGCTGCCTGTTGCAGGCCTCTGCGACGGGGATCTGAGGACCGAGTACTTCGCCGAGGGTACCGTTCCGCATGAGAGCTGTAATGTCCACTATGCAGGCAACGTATGTGCCGCCAGCGGTCTTCCTGCGGATGCCAACTGTCCCTTCAAGATGCAGGGAGTGCTGACACTGAATCCGCCCGAGGATCCTATACTTCAGAGCAGCTCGGGCTACATACCCTCAGAGGGTTCCTGCCACCATAACGAGGAGTTCTACCAGGATCCCAACTATCCCGCGATACTGCTCCAGGAACAGGCAGAGCTTGAGGCAAAGGGCCTGCACTTCTCACTGGAGGGCTATGAGCCTTCAGGAGTGAATACCCCGCAGGGCCAGGGAGTGAATACCGAATAAAGACTGACATATCAAAAGCCGGGGACCGCTTCCCCGGCTTATATTATACTTATTTTCAAGTTGATGATCTTTACTGTTCGGAAATCCCGATATCCGAGGCCTTCACGCTTTTCTTTGTCTTATTCCCGTCTGCATCCGTGTCATAGCTGTAGAAATCCAGATACTCGGTAAAGGCGTAAGCCTCCCTGCCTTTGAAGTCTATGATGGTCCAGCCTTCTTCCAGCACGTCTATGACCTGATACTCCTCACCTGCGTAAGCAGAGCCTACCTTATCGTGATCGGTCCCGGCTCCCGAGCGGATGTTCATCGCGCTGCTGGTATTGGGTGTGCAATAGAAGACGACTTCTTCCTTTTCTTCGGCAGGCTGTTCTTCGACTGCTTCGGTGGGCTGGGGTGTCACAGCAGTGCTGTTATAGGAGACAACCTCAGGTTCAGCCGCAGCGGCCTGTTCTTCCTTTATGGGGGCTGAGCCGCGCTGCACTATCATGACTATGAGCAGCACTATGGTGATCAGCAGCAGTACTATGAAGGCATCAAGTATTATGGTAAGAGTTTTTCTTGTCATTCCAGAGCAGCCCCGCACTGCTTACAGAACTTCGCCTTTTCCGTTACCGCGCCGCACTTGGGGCAGACTACGGTGGCCGCTGTTCCCGGATTTTCGGGACCGGTCTGAAGCTGGGCACGGAGGTTCACCTGGGCTTCCTCGATATCGGCGATCTGCCTTATCCTCTGTACATCAGCCTCCGAAGGCGAATCCTTGGTGGCATTGTAATAGCTGCGTCCCAGATCCTCATAAAGCTTTTTCAGTGTTTCATCATTTTTCTTGATCTGGCTGTGAAGGCCGTTGGAATCGATGACCCCTTTTGTGATGGTGGTCACATCATTACTGAAGCTGGTGAGGGATTCGCTCAGATTCTCACCAAGGTTTTCAAGAAAACCCATTATCTTATACCTCCTGTTGAGTATTGTTGTTTGCTTATAATGCGGGCCATAAGAACCCGCGAAAAGTATACCATACAAGAAGACAGGATTCAAGATGCCTTGCTCTTGCCGAGAAGGTCATTTTAGTGTAAAATATCCGGGTATGTCGGATATAAGGATACTGCTTGAGGGTGGCTCGGGCGAATATGAGGAGAAGAAGTCCCGTTTCATCGCCACACTGCTTCCGGTAAAGAGCGAGGAAGAGGCTTCTGCCTTCATTGCAGGGATAAAAAAGAGATACTGGGATGCCAGGCATAACTGCTCGGCCTATGTGATAGGAAGGAATAACGAACTGTGCCGCTCCAGCGACGACGGTGAGCCCTCTGGAACGGCGGGAAGACCCATGCTGGAGGTTCTGACCGGAGAAGGGATACATAATGCCGCCGTGGTGGTCACCAGGTATTTCGGCGGTATACTGCTGGGTACCGGCGGCCTTGTGCGGGCTTATACACAGGCTGTTAAGGCCGGGCTTGAAGCCAGCCGTATAGCCACGGAGAGGAGCGGATACAGGGTGCTTCTGGCCATGGGCTACAGCGATGTGGACAGGGTACTGAAGACCCTCGAGAGAGAGGGCATAAAGCCGGAGAGCAGCGATTACGGAAGCGATGTCACCATGGAGGCGGTGCTGCCGCTGGAACGCTGGAAGGATATCGCGCTGAAGATAACGGATGTGAGCGCCGGAAGGGTATTGTGCGAAGAGATAGGGGAATGCACATACCTTGCAGAGCAGGAAAACTGATATGGAAGAATTTGAGGAGCTTAACAGACTCATAGAGCAGAAGCAGTACACCCAGCTGAGACAGGAGCTGGCGGAGATGAACGATGTTGATATCGCCGCTTTCCTGGAGCAGATGGACAGGGAACTCATGCTCAAGATATTCCGCATCCTGCCCAAGTCCATGGCTGCGGATGTTTTTTCATACCTGGAGATAGATAACCAGTCGCTGATCATCACATCCCTTTCCGAAAAGGATGCGGCAAACATCATCGATAACCTGATGGCCGATGATGCTACCGACCTTATCGAGGAGATGCCGGCCAATATAGTAAAGAAGCTCCTGGCCAATGCAAGCCCGGAGACCAGGCGCGATATAAACCATCTGCTGAGATATCCGGAGGATTCCGCAGGCTCGGTCATGACCGTGGAGTATGTGGACCTCAATGAGGAGCTCACGGTGAAGGAGGCCATAGAGCGCATACGGAGCATAGGCATAGATTCCGAGACCATAAACATCTGCTACGTGCTGGACAAGACCAGAAAGCTTAAGGGAACCGTGGCACTGAGATATCTGCTGCTGTCGAATGAGGACGATATCATCGGTGAGATCATGCATGAGAACGTGGTCAGCATCCACACTCTCATGGACCAGGAGGAAGTGGCCAGGACCTTCCAGAAATACGACTTCACCTCCATGCCCGTGGTTGATAATGAAGACAGACTCGTGGGCATAATCACCGTCGACGAC
Source organism: Lachnospiraceae bacterium (assembly GCA_017518185.1). Lineage (GTDB taxonomy): Bacteria > Bacillota > Clostridia > Lachnospirales > Lachnospiraceae > NK4A136. The sequence goes on along the minus strand of JAFWWB010000026.1, from coordinate 3,767 downwards.
GTTGTGGACATCATGGAAGAAGAGGCCACGGAGGATATGGAAAAGATGGCCGCTATCGTGCCTTCCGACCGGCCTTATATGAAGACCGGAGTCTTCGAGATATGGCGGAAGCGCATGCCCTGGCTGCTGCTCCTGATGATAAGCGCGACCTTTACGGGAAGCATCATCTCGGGCTTTGAGGATGCGCTGGGGAGCATGCCTGTGCTGGTGGCCTATATACCGATGCTGATGGATACAGGGGGCAATGCCGGAGGACAGGCCAGCGTGACGGTCATCCGTGGCCTCTCCCTTAACGAGATAGGCTTCGGGGATGTGCTTTCGGTAGTATGGAAGGAGATGAGAGTGGCAGTGCTCTGCGGGCTTTCCCTGGCGGCTGCCAATATGGTGAAGCTCCTTCTCTTTGACAGGATAGGACTTTCGGTGGCCCTGGTGGTCTGCTCCACCCTTATGGTAGCCGTACTGGTGGCCAAGCTGGTGGGATGCACTCTGCCCATGCTGGCGAAGCGTATGGGCTTTGACCCGGCAGTAATGGCAAGCCCTTTTATAACCACCATAGTTGATGCACTTTCGCTGCTGGTATATTTTGCAATAGCCACCAGGGCGCTGGGAATAGGATCTTAAGGAGGAAAAGCCAATGAGCATGGCAGATAAGATATTCATAGATATGTGCAGGGATATACTGGATAACGGGACCAGCACCGAGGGCGAGAAGGTACGCCCCCACTGGGAGGACGGATCCTCTGCATATACGATCAAGAAATTCGGCATTGTGAACCGTTATGACTTAAGGAAGGAGTTCCCCATCATAACCCTGAGGCGGACAGCGCTTAAATCCGCCACGGAGGAGATGCTCTGGATATGGCAGCAGAAGTCCAATAACGTCAATGACCTTCACAGCCGTATCTGGGATGCCTGGGCTGATGAAAACGGCTCCATTGGCAAGGCCTACGGCTATCAGATGGGGGTTAAGCACCAGTATAAGGAAGGGATGATGGATCAGACCGACAGGGTCATATATGACCTTAAGAACAATCCCTTCAGCAGGCGGATAATGACGAATATCTACGTCCATCAGGATCTGCATGAGATGAACCTTTATCCCTGCGCCTACAGCATGACCTTCAACGTGACACAGAGAAAGGGAGAGGACAGGCTTACCCTCAATGCCATACTGAACCAGCGATCACAGGACGTGCTGACTGCAAATAACTGGAATGTGGTGCAGTACGCGGTGCTGGTGCATATGCTGGCCCAGGTCTGTGACATGAACGTGGGAGAGCTGGTGCATGTGATCGCGGATGCCCATATCTATGACAGACATGTGGAACTTGTTAAGGAGCTGATCACAAGGGAGCCCTACCCGGCACCTTCGTTCCGGATCAATCCTGACATCCATGATTTCTATGAGTTTACCAGGGATGATGTGAAGCTGGAGAATTACCAGTACGGGCCCCAGATCGAGAATATACCGGTGGCAGTATAAAAAGGAGAAGAAGATGAACATAGTCGTAGCAGTCGATAAAAGATGGGCCATAGGAAACAAAGGACAGCTTCTTGTGAGCATACCGAAGGACCATAAGAACTTCAGGGAACTGACCACAGGCAAGGTAGTGGTGCTGGGGAGGAAGACCCTGGATACCTTTCCCGGAAAGCAGCCTCTGAAGAACAGGACCAACATCATCCTTTCGAGAAATCCCGGCTTTTCGGTAAAGGATGCCGTTACCGTGAATTCGGTTGAGGCACTGCTGGAGGAACTGAAAAAATATCCCTCAGAGGATGTGTATATAATAGGCGGTGACAGCGTTTACAGACAGCTTCTGCCTTACTGTGATACCGCCATCGTAACAAGGATAGACCACAGATACGAGGCGGATGCCTTCTTCCCTGATCTGGATAAGGATGAGGAGTGGGAACAGGTTTCAGAGAGCGATGTGGAAACCTATTTTGACCTGGAGTACAGGTTCGTGACCTATAAGAAGAAAGCTTAACGGACCACCTGGTTACGTCCGCCCTGCTTGCCCTTGTAGAGCTTGGCATCTGCGCGGTTTATGGTGGCTTCGGTACCGAGGCGGGAATTAAATTCCTCACAGCCGTAGGTCATGGTTATATTAAAATGATATTCCTTGAAATCCATGGGAGTCTTCTCTATCTGGCGGCGCAGCTCGTCCAGGTAGCGGAAGGCTTTTTCCATGTCCGCATTCTCAAAGGCGAAGAGGAATTCCTCGCCGCCCCAGCGGGCCACATGTCCTTTGTCGCTCATAAAGCGGCTGAAGATCCCGGCTGCTGTGGAGAGAACGTAGTCTCCGGTATCGTGACCGTAGGTGTCGTTGACTTTCTTGAAGAAGTCGATATCACCGATGGCCAGGGTAAAGGTCTTGCCGGAACGGTTGAACTCGAATACGAGGCCGGCAAGGTACTCGTTCATGTGCCGGCGGTTGGAAAGTCCGGTGAGGGTATCTATGTTGGCCATGCGCTCCAGATTGTCGTTTATACGGCGGAGCTTATCTTCTGCCTGATTGAATTTTGTACAGTAGCAATAGGATATCGCCAGCAGGCTCAAGGCGAATACCATCATATTGAAGGTCTGGAAGAAGATGCGGAAACCGTAGGCAGGATCGGCCTGGAAAGGAAAGGCATCGCAGATCTCCGCCACGAACATCTCGATCAGCATGATAGCTACGGCATAAAAGCGTTTGAGCATCATATGTTCGGTCTTGTTGAAATAGACCAGCAGTATGTTCAGAAACAGCGGAAGCTGGAACTGGAGAGGAAAGCCGAGATAGAGGCAGAGTAATATGGAAAACACCAGCAGTACGGCATTTACCAGTATAAGCGAAATGAAGGTGTGATCCTCATAGGTGCAGATGAAGGCTGTGATAAGCAGCAGGATGGCGCCTATCGTAAGGAAACCCAGCACATAATGCTGCATAAAGGCGATGACGGTGCCTGTGACCAGGTAGTAGAGAGCAAAGATCATGCAGCTCATGCGGAGCAGCACGGCCATATCCTTGGTCTCTTTTTCGTTTTTGACATCCTGCAGGATGAAGCCTGTGATACGATCGAGTAATGCCTGCATCTTAACCTCCGGACACGATCATTTGCTGATGCATATGATGATAGCATATTTTTTATAAAAGGTAAATGCTATTTGCTTGACACGGCGGGCATAAGAGATGTAAACTTCTCTTTTAGAATAAGAGGGAGACCTCAAATAAGCCGAAAGGAAGTGTTTACGATGGAGAAGAAGGATCTTAACTGGTCCGAGCTGGGGTTCGGATACGTAAAGACGGATAAGCGCTATGTTTCAAATTTCAAGGACGGCGCATGGGACGCAGGTGTGATCACCGAGGATGCAACGATCGTTATCAACGAATGCGCCGGAGTGCTTCAATATGCACAGACCTGTTTTGAAGGCCTGAAGGCCTATACCACTGAGGACGGACGTACGGTGTGCTTCAGACCGGATCTCAATGCTGCGCGTATGTATGATACAGCACAGAGACTGGAGATGCCTCCTTTTCCCAAGGATCGTTTTGTGGATGCGGTAAAGCAGGTGGTAAAGGCAAATGAAGCCTGGGTTCCTCCCTATGGCTCCGGTGCCACGCTTTATCTCAGACCTTATATGTTCGGATCGAATCCCGTTATAGGGGTTAAGCCTGCGGATGAGTACCAGTTCCGCATCTTTGCAACTCCCGTGGGACCTTATTTCAAGGGCGGCGCAAAGCCTCTTACCCTCTGCGTCAGTGATTTTGACAGGGCTGCGCCTC
>JAFWWB010000025.1 GCA_017518185.1 Lachnospiraceae bacterium | reverse complement strand
AGTAGGTACATTTTCTCAAAAACCGAAAAGCATTAGAAATACTACGTTTTAGCGCTCACATCAAGGAACCGGAGCCCAACAGGACTCCGGTTCTACCTTTTTAAGTGGCAAACTCGGGATATAGCACGGTCAGGGGATAATGTCAACTGTTTGGGAAATATTATTTTTGCCAGATGACTTTCAGAAAACGTGCGATCTCGCCCCAGGCCTCTTTCGCCTCGGGATAAAGGGTGAAGCCCATCTGGAAGATATGGAACATCCCGGGATAGACATGGCAGCGGATCCTGCCGCCCGCGAACCTGGCGCGCTGCGCCACGGAAAGGGTATCGCTGAGCAGCATCTCCTGCTCTCCCACCTGCATGAGCATGGGAGGGAAGCCGCGGTAATCGCCGTTTACGGGTGAAATGTAGGGATCCATGGGATCGTGGTCCTTGTAATAGCCCTCTTTGTAGACCAGGGTATTGCGGGTGCCGCCGAAGATGGGATCACTGTCGAAATTTTCCTGATAGGAATCTCCGCTCTTTGTAAGATCCGTCCAGGCACTCATGGTGATGATGCCGCCGGGCATGGGCATATGGTGATCCCTGAGATAGAGCGAAAGGGCAAGGGTCAGGCCGCCGCCTGCGGAATCCCCTGCTATCACGATGTTTTCGGAACGGTAATCCTGCTCGATAAGCCAGAAATAAGCCTCAAGGGCATCTTCGAGAGCCGCGGGATAGGGATTTTCCGGAGCCACGCGGTAGTCCGGCGTCAGCACGTCCGCCCCGCCGCTGACCTCGATGTACATGGCCGCCGCGTCCCTGTAGGTGTTGTGCATGCGGCCGTAATATCCGCCGCCGTGAAGCTGGAGTATCGCCTTGCGCTCGCAGTTGGACAGATAGTTCTCGGTGCGGGATAAGAGCTCCATGCCGAAATCATCGGTCTCCATGACCGTCCGGATCAGATGCTCCGGGCATCTCCACTCCCGCTCCCTGTCGCTGCGCAGATTCTGGAGCTCCCCGTTCAGGTTCATATTGCCTATGACGGGAAGATGGTTTGCCACTTTGACGAACCGCCTTGCCGTGCGGCCCCTTAAGCTTACGGACTCAGACATGGAACCTCCTGCCCAGCTCCCTGGCAACGGCGCGCTCTCCGAAGACAAAGGCGCCCAGTATGTGTATGCCGGTGACCGCTATGGCTATGGCCGCCAGGAGCATTCCTCCGGTCTTTGTGAAATAGAGTATGGCGGTGATGGCCACGCTGCACAGTCCCATGAACATGAGCAGCAGTATATAGCTGGCCCAGCGGCTCCGGTTGAGCATCATCAGAAACAGCACTATGCCGTCACCGAAGAGTATGCAGCCGGGGATCGCCCATTTCAGGGCCCAGCCGTGGCTGCCCGTGGTATAGTCTATGACATAAAGCAGTACCATGGTGAATATCAGCTGCAGTCCCACTTTTGCCGCAAAGCCGGAATCATGCTGTACCCAGTAAAGCAGGAAAAGGAAGCAGTATAAAAAGGCCGCCGCGGTGATCGCGGACCACCAGATATGCGGAGTGGTATAGCGGTTTATGAAGATCAGCACCACCTCCGTCACCGCAAAGACAAAGAGGATGATCTTCAGCGCCAGCACCGTGAACTTACGTCTTTTCAGGGCGTTGGGATAAGGAGCACCTTCGCCGAAAAGCGCCTTGGCCTCTGCCTCGGAAGCCGCATCCATCTCTTCGGGGACACAGCTGCATAAAGGACAGGTATCGGAGGGAGTATAGAGATAAACATTGCACTTCGGACAGCGGTTCATTCCTTTTCCTCCTTTCCCTTTTTCTTCTTGCGTTTCCCGGCTTTTTTCTCCTCCGGCGGCACGGGATCGGGCACAAAGTCGTTGGTCTCCACCGCCGCATGCACACCGTCGCCGGTGATGCATCTGAAAAAGCGCTTCTGTATCGAGGTATCCTGAAGCCTTGAGGTAAAGCTCAGGGTAAGGGTGCCGTTGTAGGAAACTATGCCGCCCTTCATGTTCTGACCGCGGCTCATGGAGATCATGCAGTAAAAATGCTCCACGTATTTTCCGTAGGGTTCCCTGAGCTCCACGTTGCCGATGTTGGTCATGGTGGAGGTGGCTGTATCCGCCGAGGCCCTGTAAACATGGCGTATGGCAAGATTTTTTATGAATATGGGTACGGGCCGCAGGAACTTGTTGGCTTCGTTCGAAACGTTATAGGAGAGTATGCCTTCCAGGTTCTCCCTGGTCATCTGCCGCTTAAGTTCCCCGGCAACGATCTCCAGCACCTCTTCCCTGCTGTAGCTCTCCTTCTCAGGCTTGAATTTCGCGGAAGTCACTACGAAGAAATTCTTCATGGTGTTGGAATCGAAGAGCTTTCTGATATCCACGGGAACATAGCAGCTTATGGGCAGATCGGAAGTACCGCCCTTCAGGTATTCCCTGTAGATAGCATATACGTAATTACCCACCAGATACTGGTTTATGGTGAGGCCGAACTTCTTCGCGGCCGCCTTAAGCTCATCCACCTTAAAGTAGCCGTGCATGACGGAGACCTCGCCGCCGGGCAGCGTCTCGCCCTTTAAGACCACGGCCTTCTTTGAGCCGTAGGCCGCATCGTGGCTTCCCGCCTTCTTGTAGTTCTTCATGTAGCTGTCTTCCTGGTCCATGGAAACACCGGGAGAGACCCTGTCCTTCTCGTCCGCAAGCTCCTCTCGGTGGGCCAGGCGCAGGTACTGGTATATGAGCTCCTTGATGAAAAGGAGGCCGCCGTAACCGTCCGTCAGCGCATGGAACACCTCAAGGTTGATGCGCTTTTTGTAATAGGTCACGCGGAACATGTAGTGGTTGTTGCGGCTCTTGTTTATATATGCTCCGGGATAATCGTTCTCTTCAAAGACCTCGGGAAGACGCCTGTCATTCTCCTCGAAATAGTACCAGAAAAAGCCCATCTTCAGGCGCATCCTGAAGGTGAGGAACCAGGGTGCGATCTTTTCCACTGCCTGCTGGAGCAGATCCCGGTCCACGTCCTCCTTAAGGGTAACGCAGATGCGGTAAACGCTGCTCATGCTCTCGCTGGAGATAACAGGAAAAAGTATCGCGGTATTATCAAGCTTTGTCCAGCTTGGCTGTCTTTTATGCTTAGGCGCCATATCACAGATTGTATCATCATTCGCTTTGGATAACAAGGGGGAAGGGGTGGTTTTGGTTTACATAATATCTTCGTCAAAAAATTTTTTTATCCTGTTCCGGACCGCGATGCTTTTAAATTTTCCTCCGGTTGCAAAAAAGTTATGCGAAAAAAAGTGCTTGCATTTTTTCCGGCACGGTGGTAGCATCGGCCCCAAGTCAAAGCAGAATCTTCTGCGACTACCTGACGATCCCGATATAGGGATGTTCGACCGGCAGGGTTCCAAAAGATAAAAAACGGAAAGCGATATCAGTGTGTGCTTTCTATTGGCTTTTCCATTTCGGGAGGATCATGTATCCGCCGGAGATGACAGGTGTTTTTTCCGTATATGGTTTTACGGCGGACCGGATGACGGATCCAAAACCCTTTGCTTTGACCCTGACAGGACTGATGGCCGGTGCTCCTTATCCTTTCCCCTGCACCGGTCCATCGGGACTGGAAAATAAGACTTACGGAGGCGGTAATGAAAAAAGAACTCTGCGCGGTCTGCGGAAATGACCGGGACTATCTTGAGAGGCTCGCGGATTCGCTGAGCCGGAGGGAATCCTTCCCTTTCAGCATCTGCAGCTATTACGATAACGAGGTCTTTCTTGCGGACCTTAAGAAGAAGCATTTCTCCCTGGTACTTGCAGAGGAGGATTTTTACAAACGCATTCCCGGAGACAGCGGCGTGTCCCGCATCCTTCTGAAGGAAAAGGGCAGCGTGCTCGATGCTCCGGAACACATATGGAAATACCAGTCTGCGGAAAGCATACGCCGGCAGCTGATGAGCTACGCGGAAGCAGGAGCTGAAATACCCTCCGGCTCCGGCGCGGGAAGCAGAAAGACACAGCTCATCGGCGTCTTCTCCCCCGTCTGCCGGTCGGTGCAGACCTCCTTTTCCCTGCTGATGGGACAGAACCTGGCGAAGAAGGGCCCGGTGCTCTATCTGAACCTGGAACCCTTCTCGGGATTATCAAAACTCCTGCCCGGTCCCGCAGACAGGGACCTGACGGATCTGGTCTACTATCTGCAGGGCGGGAAGGACAGGCTGGTTTATAAGCTGGAGAGCATGGTCGGAAACGTGGGTGGGCTGGATTATGTGTCACCCGCCTTCTCCTTCATGGACCTGGCTGAGGTCAGCGAGGAATCCTGGCTCCTTCTGATAAAGACCCTGCGTGAAATGGCCAGCTACAGCTATGTGATACTGGATCTTTCGGAGATGGTGCGGGGACTGCTCAATGTCCTACGGGAATGCGATCTGATATATACCATCTCGGACCGGGAGGGAATGACCCTGGCCAGGATGGAGCAGTACGAGGACCTGCTGAAGGCTCTGGACTACTCGGATATATGCCAGAGGGCCATCAACTGCCCGCTGCCGAGATTCCGGAAGCTGCCTTCGGGGATAGACGAACTGCCTTATTCTGAGCTGGCCGGCTATGTGAAGCGGCTGCAGCTGTAACCGAAAGCTTCGTGACGGTCGGCGCAGACGGAGTCCGAAGCGAGGTTGTTCCGCGAGATTGGCGAAACCAAGCCTTGCGCAGGTTGAGCTTAACGAGCGGAACTTCCGCTTATCGTACGAGGGACGCCGGCAAGGACAGATGTGTCCGCTGCGGGGGAGACCGCGGCGGTATTTGGAGGGAGATCATGCAAAGGGAAGAAACAGCAAAGGAACTAAGGGATATCGTCATGGCCCGTATCCCCATGGAGAGGGAACTGGAGGATGATGAAGTCCGGGAGATCATAGACCGGAGCATCATGGAGAACGGAAGGCGGCTGGGTTTAAGCCTGCTCGACAAGCAGCAGCTTTCGAAGGAACTCTTCTACTCCATCAGAAGGCTGGACATACTGCAGGAGCTCACGGACGATCCCACGGTCACCGAGATCATGATCAACGGAAAGGACAACATTTTTGTGGAAAAAAGCGGCCGTCTCTTCCGCTGGGACAAGAGCTTTTCAAGCAGCGAGAAGCTGGAGGATGTGATCCAGCAGATAGTGGCCAAATGCAACCGTACAGTGAACGAGGCCTCACCTATCGTGGACGCCAGGCTGGAGAACGGTTCGCGTGTGAACGTGGTACTGGCTCCCGTGGCCCTGAACGGTCCCATAGTAACCATAAGGCGTTTTCCGGAAAAGCCCATACAGATGGAAGACCTTAAGCGTTTCGGAGCCATCACCCAGGAGGTCATCGACTTTCTGGAGAAGCTGGTGAAGGCAGGCTACAACATCTTCATAAGCGGCGGCACCGGCAGCGGCAAGACCACCTTCCTTAACGCCCTTTCAAATTTCATCCCGAAGGACGAGCGTATCATCACCATCGAAGACTCTGCCGAGCTTCAGATACTGGGCGTACCAAACCTGGTGCGGCTGGAGACCAGGAACGCCAATGTTGAAGGCTGTAAGGAGATAAGCATGCGCGACCTGATACGCTCCTCCCTCAGGATGAGGCCCGACCGCATCGTGGTAGGCGAGGTCAGGGGCAGCGAGGCCCTGGACATGGTCCAGGCGATGAATACCGGGCACGACGGGAGCCTGAGTACCGGTCATGCCAACAGTGCGGCAGATATGCTTTCACGATTGGAGACCATGATACTCATGGGGATGGACCTGCCGCTGTCGGCCATAAGGGGACAGCTGGCCAGCGGGATAGACATCATCGTGCATCTGGGACGGCTCAGGGATAAGAGCCGGAAGGTGCTGCAGGTCACCGAGATCCTCGGGTACGAAGACGACGAGATAAAGACATCGGTACTGTATGAATTTACGGAGGAGGGCGAGGATGAAAAAGGTCATATCAAAGGAAGTCTTGAAGCAAAGAATCCTCTCGTTCACAGGGACAAGCTCAGGGCCGCGGGATTATGAGGAATATACCCTCTCAAAAGCAGAACTGACCACAGGTCTGGTAAAGGGTTCAGGGATAATACTGCTCTTTGCCTACATCTTCTACCGCTCTGCTCTTTTCGCGGTGCTGGCCTCCCCGCTACTCATCTTCTACCTTAAAAGGGAGCGGAAGCTCTGCATTGTAAAACGGAAGGATAACCTGACCCTGCAGTTCAGGGAGATGATGTATTCGGTAATAGCCGGCCTCCAGGCAGGTTATTCCATAGAGAACTGTTTCCGGCGGGCTCTGGAGGACATGCTCTTATTATATGGAAAGAACTCCCTCATCTGCACCGAGCTTGTGTACATAAACAGGGAGCTGAGAAACAACAAAAACATCGAGGATGTGCTGGATGCCTTCGCCGCCAGGGCGCATGTGCAGGACATCAGCGATTTCAGCGAGGTGTTCCGCATCGCCAAAAGGAGCGGCGGCGACATGCCCTCCATATTGAAGAATACAGCTGACCTTATCAGCGACAAGATAGAGGTGCGGCGCGAGATAAACACACAGATAAGCGCCAAAAAAATGGAGCAGGGGATAATGAACCTGGTGCCCTTCGGGATAATCTTCTATATAGATGCCACCTCACCGGGCTTTTTCGATCCCCTCTACCACAACGTTACCGGCGTGGCCCTCATGAGCGCCATGATGGCCGTATACCTGGGAGCCTATATCCTGGGAGAGAAGATACTCAACATCAGCTACTGAGGAGGAGATCATGGTCTGGTTCGCAGCAGGGATACTTTTATGCATAGTTATGATCCGGCTGGCAGCAGGAAAGAGAAAGATCCCCGTGGAGTTTAAGCCCTCCGCGGTGACGAAGCCCTTCTATGCCTGCGCCATGTGGCTGGATGAAAAGCTTAACAGCGACGCCGCCAGGGGAAGTGCCCTCTACAGATTAAGCCGCAGGCTCCTTGAGAAAAACGAGGAGAACTTAAGACTGCTGGAACCCGCAGGAGATGCCATCACCGCCGCAAGAAAGCAGTTCGTTTCGAAGACAGCCCTGATGCTGCTCATACTCTGCGCAGGTTCGGTCTTCTCCCTGCTCATGCGCTTCAGCGAACAGGATCAGGCTCTGCTGGGAGCAGACGGGACGCTTAAGCGCAACGGCCACGGCAACGGCAGCTACTCTCTTACCCTTGACGCAGCGCTGGAGGATGAAGTCTATCCCGGCATGAACGTGACGGTAAAGGAGCGTGGCTACAGCGAAGCAGAGATTAAAGAGATGCTCCCTGATTTCCATAAAGCCCTTGAGGAAGCGGTACTGGGCAGCGGGGTATCACCGGACCATGTCAGTTCCGACATCGATCCCGTCAGCGCGGTGAAGGGCTATCCCTTCTATATAGAATGGGAATTCAGGGACCATAAAAGCTTTGACCATAACGGAAAGCTCAAAGAAGATATACCGCCGGAGGGACAGCTCCTGACCCTCTCGGCAAAAGTAAGCCTGGAGGACTTCAACGAGATCTACAGCTTTACGCTCATGGCATACCCGCCTGAGCTCAGCCGGCGCGAAAGGCTTGAAAAAGAATTATCCGAAGCCGTGAGCCTGGCAGATAAAGAGAGTGCCGCCGAGGAGGAATTCGTCCTGCCCTCCGAGGTAGACGGGATAAAGGTCATCTGGGATGAAAAAAAGAAGAGCAGCATGGCGGTGCTCATGTTCATGATCATCGCCGCTGCAGCAGGAGTCTGCTGGGGCAAGGACAATGACCTCAGCAAAAAAGTTAAGGAAAGGGATAAACAGATGCAGGCTGATTATCCGGAACTGGTGAGCAAGCTTTCCCTCTATATGGGAGCAGGCATGACCACAAGGACAGCCTGGAAAAAGATCTGCAGTGAATACGAAAAGAGCGGCAGGAAACGCTACGCCTATGAAGAAATGCTCTTCACACTGCGCGAGATGGAAAGCGGAGTGAGCGAGCTGGGTGCCTACCAGAATTTTGCCAGACGCTGCCGCATACAGAAATATGTCAAATTCGTCTCCCTCCTGGAGCAGAATGCAAAGCTGGGAGCCAGGGGCTTCCTGGAGTCCCTGAGCCATGAGGCAAAGGATGCCCTGGAGGAGCGTAAGCATACAGCCAGACAGCTGGGTGAGGAAGCAGGCACAAAGCTTCTGCTGCCCATGGTGATGATGCTGGCGATCGTAATGGTAGTGATCATTGTACCGGCCTTCATGACGATGTAGGCCTATGTATCAGCGGAGAAAGGAGGTGGCCGCATGGGTGCGCTGAGATCATTTTTCAAAAATGACAAAGGCATGGGGACAGTCGAGATAATCCTCATTATCGTGGTGCTGGTGGGTCTTGTACTCATCTTCAAAAATCAGATCATATCGATAATCAATGACATGTTCGCAAGCATCACGGACAAATCAAATACCATAGCTCATTAAGTAAGACTTGAAGGGTCTGAAACTTAAGAAAGGAGGAAAGGGAATGGAGAAAAAAACGGAGGCTGCCTTCAGCGTATACATGACACTGATGCTGGCAGTGATGATCCCGCTGATATTTACAATGATTGAAGCTGCGCGCATAAACGCCATAAAGCTGAGACTGGAGTGCGCCGTTGCTCTTTCCCTTGACTCCGTTTCCGCGGAATACAACCGGGAGCTTATGGAACAGTATGAGCTCCTGTTCATAGATACAGCGTATGATATGAACTACGGTTCCACCGATGAGATGGTGGAACATCTGAAAGACTGCCTCTCCTACAACCTTTCTCCTTCTAAGGGCTTCCTGCTGCCGGGGACCGCGGACCTTTACGGTCTTTCCACCGAAAGCGCGGAGGTCATAAACGTATCCAGGGCCACGGACAAAAAAGGGGCCGTGTTCAGATATATGGTCATGTCCGCAATGCTTGACCGATACGGCCTCTCCTATGTTGAGGATGCAAAGGATCTGGTAAACCGCTCAAAGTCCGAAGCCCTGTACTCCGGGAATATAGCCAATGATCTTTCGGATGCACAGTCGAGGGTGAACGCCATCGAGGCTCCCACTCCAACTCCCGCTCCCACACTTACGGAAGATGAGGACGCAGAGGTCTATGTCCCTCCGGCCAAGGACAATCCCGCAAGTAAGGTCAACGGCCTGAAGAACCGGGGGATACTGACCACAGTCTGTAAAGGCGCCGTCTCCGCCCGTACCATAAAGCCTAAGGAATATGTTTCGGGACGGAGGCTCATAAAGGGCGACGGCATGTGCACCGACTGGAAGGAAAGGAACTCCCTGGCAGAGCAGCTCATGTTCAACGAGTATATCCTGGAAAAATGCGGGAACTATATCACACCGAAGCCCGGGAGCCGTCTTGCCTACGAGGCCGAATACGTGATAGGCGGTAAAAGCTGCGATACGGATAATCTGAAAGCCGTGGCAAACGGCATACTGCTCATGCAGGGCGCCTCCAACTATACCGTGTTTTACTCCAGCAAGGATCTGCAGAAGCAGGCCGAAAGCGCAGCTGCTCTGCTGTCCTTCGTGATCATGGTACCGGAATCAAAGGACGCCTTCCAGGCCCTGCTGTCCGCTGCCTGGATCTATTCGGAGAGCATCTACGACACCAGGATAGTCTTTGCCGGCGGAAAGGTCCCTCTGATCAAAAAGCGTGAAGACTGGCATCTGAGCCTGGCCGCCGCCCTAAGCTGCAGCTACGGTCCCGTCCCCACCGGCGGTGAGGGCTGTGATTACAAAGACTATCTGCGTCTGCTGCTTTACGCCGTCTCCCTTGATAAGCGTACCGTCCGCCTGATGGACATAGTGGAGATGGATGTAAGGGAACGGACGGGAAATGAATACTTCAAGCTGGATAACTGTGTGGGAGCCGCTTCACTGCGCTTCATCTTCCGCTCCTCCTACGGTTACAGCTTCCTGATGGAAAGGCGGTTCAGATATGTATAAAAATATCAGGGCTTCAATGACACTGGAGGCTTCGATAGTACTGCCACTATTCCTGTTCTTTTTCATGGTGCTGCTGTCGGTAATGGATATGCTGGCGCTTTCCATGAAGGTGGACACCCTGCTCTCCGGAGCAGGACGGGAAACGGCACTCTATATTGAAGCTAAGACGCTGACTGAAAAACCTGCGGAAACGGAGTCTGCGGAAGCGGCAGACAAAAACCGGGGCGGCTCCGGAAACAGCAGCGGACTGGGCAGCGTTGCGATGACGGTACTCGCCGACGGCTATGCTGCTTCAAAGATAAGCCGTGCGCTGCCGCCGGAGCTATTGAAAAAATACCGTGTGCAGGGAGGGATCTCACTTCTGCTCTCAAAGGTGATGGCAGGAAACGACCAGGTGGACCTGGTCGCCGCCTACAGCGTAAAGCCCGCTGGGGATATCTTCGGACTGGGCAGCCGTCTGCTCCTCAGCCGCGCCCGCTGCCATGCCTGGAACGGCTACGGTACCGGCGGGAGTTACAACGCTGACGGGGAACAGTTGGTATATATCACTGAATCCGGCACGGTATACCATATGAGCCGCAGCTGTTACCACCTGCGGGTCACCATAAATCCCATAAGCAGAAGCCTGCTGGAGGATACCAGGAATGCCTCGGGTTCGCGCTATAAAGCCTGTGAATACTGCGGACTTGCCGGGAGCGCCGGCACGCTCTTCATCACGCCTGACGGGGACCGTTATCATACAAGCCTTAACTGCAGCGGCCTGAAGAGGACGGTATATGAGATACCCATATCACAGGCCGGCAGCAAAAAAGCCTGCAAGAGCTGCGGCGGGAATTTCTGAAAGGAAGGATGCCATGACAGACTCATTCACGATCACCGATGCCCTGACAGGGCTGATGCTGGCCCTGGGCAGCATAATGGATATAAAGGAAAAGAAGCTCTCCCTCCTGTTTCTCAGCATATGCGGTGCGGTTGCTGTGCCCGCAGCCCTGATCTCGGGAGACACGGAAGAACTGCTGCCTAAGCTGGCCGGTCTTACCCTGGGCTTCGGCATCCTGCTGCTGGGAAAGATCAGCGGCTGTCTGGGGACCGCAGACGGAGTACTCATCATGCTGCTGGGGCTTGTGTACGGCGGATCATCTGCCGGGGAGCTTCTGATGTATTCCCTGCTCTTTGCGGCGGCGGCTTCTTTCATACTGATAGTATTCAGGAAAGCCGACATAAAGACCACACTTCCCTTCCTGCCCTTTCTCTTTGCAGGTTTTATAGTCTTTACTCTCAGGAAAGGAGGATAAAAATGAGACATATTCACTCAAACCGCGGCATGACCACCATAGAAGCCGCTTATCTGATACCCGTAAGCCTGGCCGTTACCTGGATGATAATATGGTGCGGCATCCTGCTCTATGACCGCACGGCTGCGGAATACGCCGCAGCTGCCTCAGTCATCTACGCCTCGGAATTCTCAGAGCTGGATAACAGGAATCTTTCCGCTTTTGCTTCGGAAAAATGCGGGGCCATGCTGGAGGGCCGCATGATACTGGCCGACGATGTGGAAGCTTCCTTCGAGGTAAGCGGCCTGAAGATAAACTCTTCCCTTACATCGGGACTGACCCTTCCGGGCATCCCCCTTAAGACGGGCGTCGGGACCGGAGGACGTTATGATATCTCATCAAAAGCCGAAGCGCCGCGGCTTAACTGCTCCCGTACGGTGCGGAGCATTTACAGGATACGGGAACTCATGAATAAGAAGGAGGAAAACAATGACGGATCTCAATGAGCTTTGTGATATAAGCTACAGGAAAAGTCCCGGGCACAACTTTCTCTGCCTTACGCCCAGGGCTTCGTTAACACAGGATTACCAGACCGAGATGCTCACGGAAAACAGCATCCCCCATCTGCTGCCGGTGCAGCTGCGCTCTGTTAACGGGAAGGATGTCTTCTGCTATGCCATCGATTCCATGCAGCCTCTGAGCCGCTGCTATGAACATAAAGAGATAAGCCTTGCCGAGGGACAGAGCCTTATGAACGGCATACTGGACGCCTTTGATTCGGTGCGTGATTTTCTGCTGGACGAAGACTGCCTGGTACTGGATGCCGATCACATCTGCATCGACCCCGAAAGCCTGAAACCCATGCTCCTTTTCTGTCCTTTTTACAAAAAACCTTTTAACGACTCACTGCTGGGCTTTGCGGAATACCTCATAGAGCACGTATCGGCGGAGGACAAAAACGCGGCAGTGTGGGCTTACGGACTTTACAAAAAGATACGGAGCGGAAGTTTTACGCTTTCTGAGCTCAGAAGTGAAAAAGGCTCCGTCCGTGCTTCCGTACCGGAAAGCAGAGATAACATGCCCCTGCCCGAAACAATGGCTTCGGAGAACCTGCGCCCTGATCCGCGTGAAAAGGAGCCTCAAAGAGAAGGCAGCTCTTCCTTAAGTGATACTGAACTCGACGCACTTTTCAGGGATATCCCGGAGGACGCGGAGGAAAAAGCTGCCTTCAGGCCCGATAAACAGTTCCTGCTTCCCGGAGTGATGGCAATTGCCGGCATACTCCTTCTTGCAGGCGTACTGCCCGTGGGCTCAGCCTCCCGTCCGGTGGGCATAGCCCTCTTCGCTGCAGGCATCGCCGGCGCAGTGTTCATGTATCTTCGCGGCAAAAAGAAAAAAGCGGATGATGAGACGGATGAAGACAGCCCCTTCCCGACGGACACGGAAGAAGATCCCGCAGACTTTTCCCTTGATGAAGCCTTCGAGGATCCGGATCCCGGAGAAGGCTTCGGGAAAACTGTTTTTATCGGTGGCAGCGATCTTCCGGCAGATAATGTACTGGTGGAGAAGGGAAAGAACAGGAGCATAGTCATAAAAAAATTCCCTTTTACCATAGGCAAGGTAAAGGGCAGGGTAGATCTGGCGCTTTCCGATCCGTCGGTCAGCCGTATACACGCCCGCATACTGATGGACGAGGGACGGGCCTATCTGCAGGACTGCCACTCCACCAACGGGACTTACTTAAACGGTGTGCCTCTTGAAGCGGAGGAAAAGGTGCTTCTGGAAAAAGACGACGAGATAGGCATAGGGAAGCTCAGGTTTTCATATACCTGATATCAGACAAAATCCTTTTCCCTCAGGATTATCATGTCCTCGTAATCGTAGCGTTTTCCACCCAGGATGCTGAAGAAGGTGCCGATGCGCGGCTTCATGGAATGCTCTATGGCATCGTCTATTATCTCCTCGATCTCCCTGGTGGTCACGTTGTGCTCGCCTATCTGGAGCTCGGAGATGCGCTGGTGAAGGGCCAGCACGCCTCTTTCTTCGTCTATCTTATATTCTTGGGAGTAGGC
The DNA here is from genome assembly GCA_017518185.1 of Lachnospiraceae bacterium. Lineage (GTDB taxonomy): Bacteria > Bacillota > Clostridia > Lachnospirales > Lachnospiraceae > NK4A136. Next base: position 42,488 of record JAFWWB010000025.1, on the reverse strand, counting down.
ATACTTCTTTGCATAGTCCACCAGTGCGTTGTTGTTCATGGGAATGATGTCTATGCGGGCGTTGAAGTATCCGCTCAGGAGCTCGTAATCCGAGAGCATCCTGTCGATCTCCTTCTTAACATCCATAAGGATTATGAAGATGCCGTCCACAAGGGTCTCCAGACTCTTCGTCACGGTCTCCAGGCTCTCCCTGGTCATCTCGCCGGCGTTCTCGATAAGGAGCGCGCCACCTGCCAGTTGGTTCAGCATGGCGGGGATATCCTTGCGGTTCATCTTTCTTCCGCTTATCTTCGCAACCCTGGAGGATACGAAGTTTCCGTCGATCATCTGGAGTTCCTTTATCATCGCTTTGCCAAGCTCAAGCACACCCGTATCGGGATCTCCGGTGATGATGGCATTGCCCACGTAAGGCGCAAGGCTTATCTGGTCTATGGCTTCCAGAAGCTGGTCCTTCATCTTCCTGGAGTAGAGGAAGTCTCCGAAGAGCTCCTGCTCATCGGTGGAAAGACCGGTCTCTCCCTCCCCGATGGGATCATAATCGTCATTTATCTCTTCAACGGTCTCGACACCGACCCTGTCGGCATCTGCCTCAAGGATATTGGAAATGGCATTGACCTGGGCGGTATTCACAAGTGCGGCGGCATCCACAGGCGCATTATCACTGTCTTCGCCATACTCTTCCTCCCCGGCATATTCCTCTTCTCCGGGATACTCTTCACCGCTTTCGGGGATATATTCGTCTTCGCCGGAAGCTTCTTCTCCGCCGTCAGCTTCCTCTTCTCCCGTAAGCTCATCAGCGTCTCCGCTTTCCTCCGCGGTTATCTCTTCCACATCCTCTCCGGCAGTTTCCTCTTCGGAAAGGGTCGAGATCTCCGTTGTCTCCGAAGGAGCCTCCATGGCGCTTACTGCCACATCCAGGGGATCGACCGATTCTCCGCCGGTCTCCTTAAGGCTGTCCGTCAGATCTGCTGCCGCTGACACCACGGGATCCACCAGTCCTATGGTGCCCGTGCTCATGGTAGTCACATTAGCTTCGGCTACAGCGTGTTCTGCCGCTATGGCATCCTCTACATCATCCCATATATCGCGGCCTCCGTCGCCCATGATGTTTATGCTGCCGGTGGCATGCCAGCTGTCGCTGGTGGGGGTAAGGGGAGCTTCTTCCTCCTCCTGAACCTCCTCAACGCTGCGGAGCTCTATATCATCGGCGCGGTACATCTCGGAGATCTGCTGTCTCTCCCTGTCGATCTCCTCGATGATGCCGTTATGCTTTCTCGCATCGTAATCCTTGAAAATGGGGCCGGTGCGCTGGTTGATGCTCCGGCTGAATTCCTTCTCCTGTTCTTCCTTCTTACGGCGCTTGGTCTCTTCCCAGCCCGAGAAATAATCATCTATATGGATCTGACCCGTTATCTGCTTTTCCACCGGAGGCTGCGGAGGCACGGCAAGCCCAAGCTGTCCGTCCTCTCCGAGATACAGCATATCTTCCATGCCCCGTTTTACGGGTCTTTCGGGATGCACCACAGTCCTTACGGAAGCTGCGCGCCGCTCCGACTTTTCCTCCTCTTCCATGCGGCGTACCCTTTCGGCACGGCTGTGCATGCTCTCATAATCCGGATTGGTACCGGAAGGAAGGCTGTCCACTACTATATCCGCCGTGTTGTCCTCAAAGAAGACTTCATCGGGCTTTACTGTCACCGCATGGGCACCGGCCCCCGGAACTGCAGCTGCCGGCACTGTCCTTGCCACGCTGCCCGCGGGTTCCGGAGTCACAGGATGAACTTCTTCCTTTACGGGCTCCACGGGCCTTACGGGAAGGCTCCGCCTGATATCCGCCAGCGGCACGGTCTCTCCGGCCGGGGTGAGCTCCGTCATATCGGCATCGGAATATCTCTCTTCCTGAGGTGCCTCATCGTAAGTCTCTCCGGCATAGCCGTCCTCTATATACTGTTCTTCCGTATACTGTTCTTCTGCATACTGCCCATCAGTATACGGCTCCTCTTCTGCGTACTGCTCTCCGGGATAGTCCCCGCCGGCATAGCCGTCTCCGTTCAGGCCGTCCCCGGCATACTCTCCCTCAACATATTCCCCTTCGGCATACTCTCCGGCATAACCGTCCCCGTAGCCGGGATCGTCATAGTCCTCTCCGGCGTATCCGTCGCCCTCATACTGACCATCATCATACTGTCCGTCGGAATAACCGTCTCCGGCGTACTCCCCTTCAACATACTGTCCGTCATCGTACTGTCCGTCGGCGTACTCACCCTCCGCATACTGTCCGTCATAGGCAGGATCACCGTAGGGATCGCAGCCGTCTCCGTAATAGCCGGGGTCGTCCTCCAGCGCTTCGGTGTTGTAATACTCCCCGTCCTGCTCCATCTCCCCTGTGGACATGTAATCATCGTCCAGCATGGGACGCATGATGCGGCCGGTGATGCGGGCATTCCTGTCGGTGCCGTCCTGGTCCATCAGCTCCTTCATGCTCTCAGCCAGGGCCTTCTGGAGATTGATGGTATTGAACTTGCCCATATCTATGGTCTTCACATGGAAGTCCATATTCTCGTAATCCGGGTTGACGCCGGGCTCGGCGGATTCGGTAGTATACTCGTCGCTCTCCACCTGCTCTATGGCATCCTGTATCTCATAGCGTCTGTCATAAACCGCCTGCTGTTCGGGCGTCAGGCGGGCGTGGAGCATCTTCAGCTCCATGGCCTTGATGACGAAAGGCCCGTCCCCGAACCAGGTGATCAGGTCGTTGCAGGTCTCCACGCACTTGGTGCCCAGACCTATCCTGTGATAAAGGTAGGCAAGCTGGTAGGCCCACTCCTCCCTGTAATCCTTGCGGTTGAACTCCTCGAGCAGCTCGATCTGGTCCTCGGGAGCCGCGCCCTCCAGTTCCTGTATCTTGTACTGCAGTATGAAAAGCCCCGAATCGTTGGGAGCCATCTGTCTGTATAAGGAAAAGAATTCCAGGGCATGCACATGATCCTGCAGCTCTATGTAGAGCTCGCAGAGGCCGTATACCACGTTCCTGTTATTGGGGTTACGGTCATAGGCCATGAGCATGAGCTCCAGCGCATCCTCCAGCCTGCGGTTAAGCTGGTAGAGCTCGCTGATCTTCATCAGCATGCTGAAGCTCCTGACCTTGCGCCAGTCTATACGGTCTGCCAGTTCGGCAGCCTCCTGAAACTGCTCATCGGCGATGAGCATCATTATCTCTTCCGATAGCAGCTTATATTCCTGCTTGTCCACTTCTAACCTCCTCAGGCTGCACAGCCCGCGGGCAGTGCAGAACCCCGACTACCTTTAGTAGCCGTTGATCATAAAAAACACCATATGTTGTAGATTTTATCACAGGGAATGTTATATGTAAAGAAAAAAACTGCCGAAAACACGGCAGTTTATACGGAAATGGGACCTACAGGGCTCGAACCTGTGACCTTCCGCACGTGAAGCGGACGCACTCCCAGCTGTGCTAAGATCCCGCAAAGATCCTGCGGCTTTTCAACCGCAGGACATATGATATCATATGTGCCGGCAAAAATCAAGCGCTTATTTGAACATAGTTCTGCCGTTCGGTATGGCGCTTTCCGCCGAAGCTTTTGTCCCGGTACAGCTTAAGCTGGTATACCGCCACCCGGCAGTACGCCTCCAGGAACCTGTCCCTCATGATGTTCTCGGCCTCTTCCACTGCATTCAGCCGCGCGTCATAGGGTGCGAAGGGAGACACCAGTATGCCCCGGGCCTTTCTGGCCTGCAGAATGGGATCGTCCTCAACGGTGATGTCCCTGCCAAGCAGGAGCTTCAGGGATTCCTCCGTTTTAGGGTCCAGAGGCTGTTCCCCCCTCTGTCCCTTTACCTTAGCCGCGATATGCTCCCATTTCCTGAACCTGTCATAAGCCTTTTTCATGCTCATCCCCAGGGATTCGGCTAAGCCCGCAGGTGTGTATTTTTCATCGAACATAGGCTGGAGCCCCGCCTCAACAGCAGGATCTTTCCCCCCGCAGTCCCTGCCAAGCAGCTCCATGAGCGTAACACAGGTATCGGAATAGCGGATCTTTTCCCTGTCAAAGCCGGCGTAGAGCTTTGCAAACTCGCCTTCCAGCCTCCCCACGTTCTTCAGATCCTTTTCCTTCTGGGCGGTCCTCAGCCCTTCATACTTCTCCCTGACCTTGCGCGCACAGTTGTCCTGCATAGGGTTAAGCTCAGGGAAACCGCCGAAATACCCGGCTTCAAAATCCCTTATCCTGTCCACTTTTTCAGTGACCCCGGTGGCATTCATGGCAGCGGTATCACGGACTGCTGCCAGCACTTCAATCTCATCGTGCACCCGGAGCTCCCAGATCATGCTGTCAAAAACCTTTAAGCGGCCCTCCGTATCCAGCGTGGGATCGGCGGCTTTCTTCACCGCCATCAGAAGCGCATTGCCTCCCGGATCTCCTCCGGCTGCCTCCTCCATCCTGCCGGCTTCCGCAGGGGAAAGCTCCGGCTCCGCTTCATTCAGGGCGGGCTTTCTGTGCAGCAGGGAAGAAAACAGGGAGCCGCTGCCCTTCCGGCCCAGCTTCTGCTTATGCTCCTCGGATATGTGAAGATCCTCCGTGGTCGAAAGTCCGCCCAGAAGGGATTCCACCCTGTCCCTGTATTCTATTGCCTTTTCTCCGGCCTCGGCCACGGCTCTTCTCTGCCGTTCTATAAATCCGAGATCCGTTCCTGCCATATCCATAAGCTGCCCCGTATCCGGTAAAGGTCAAATACAACAAAATCAGTGCTACATTGGTTATATTGTAGCACCCCTTGTCCAACAAATGTCCAACAAACTGTTTATGATAATACGGATCCTGTGAAAAAATGTCAGAATTTTTTGACTATGGTCAGCTCCGCGATGTCGCCCCGTATACCCACACGCACATCATCCGCCAGCTTCATCACCACGCTCTTCTCCAGTTCGTCCCAGTTTTCCGCGTCTTCTTCTTCGTTTTCCGCCATCTCTTTCCTGTAGTTGATCAGTGACCATTCATATTCCATTGTGGAAAGGGCATCCACATCCCTGGAGCCCATTCCCCCGTAGAATACCGGACCTGCTGCCATGGCATCGTCATCCTCACTCCCAAGCAGGAGATTCCCCACAGCCTTTCCCAGCATCTTCCAGAAGCCTACGCTTGTCTCGTTCTTTCCGCTGGCGGAAAGTGACATGAGCTCCTTTTTCTTTTCCTTATCCATATAGGTATCGGCCTTAAGGTGTATCCTGTACTCGTTCTCATCGCTCTCCAGCCAGAACTCACCTTCAAAGTTACCGGTTATACCCTTCACCATTCCCAGCAGTTCTTCGGTCAGAAGGCGCATGACGTTGGAATCATTACTGCTTAGTTTATGATACAGTCCGAATCTTTCTGCCGTATCCATAGCCTCGCTCATGCCGCTCCCGCTGCTGTAGACCATTATAGTGTCCGTTACCATTTCCTGTGCTCCTTTCTCTCTGCCCCGGGTCCCTTTTCTTTATCCCACAGGGTTTCCGATACCTCAAGGAGATCCGCATATCCCTTACGGAGGATCTGCGTTTCGTCACCCCTCCGCCAGCGGCTCCTCTCAGCCTCTTTTTCGGCCGGAGGATTCTCTGTGCTTTTGCTCAGGAATCCAAACATTATTCTCAGCTGTCGATCTCATCGAGATCCGCTACCAGCATTTTTGACTCGTGCTTCCCGCCGGGGAATATCTTCGCGGCCATGGCTGCACACTCCTCGCTCCTGGCGATGAGACGTATCTCCTCATCGGGCGACATGACTTCCCTTGCAGCGCCTGCAGATCTGAGCACCAGCGCCGAAAACTCCTGTTCACTCTCGGCATACATGAACGAAGGATAGCAGATATCCCCCACTCTCTGTACCAGGAAAAGACCGCAGATCTCGTCCTCATCCACCAGTGCGCTGGAGAGATCGGGATCATATATCCCGGGCTCTCCGGGAACATCCGAAAGGCGCCATGCCTTATCATCATCCCAGAGTTTACCGATCGCATCCTTCAAAAGCCCCGCAGACACTTCCCTTATGGTTTTCGCCATGGGGTAATCACTGGCATTCTTTTTGAAGAAGGAGCCCTTAAGAAGCTTGAACATCTCTACGCTCCACTCACCCGGGAGCAGCTCCTCACTGTCAAAATACTGCTCCGCGAAATAAAGCTCCGATTCCGTGTTCAGTTCGGAAAGCTCATCCTTTTCCAGTATCCTGACGGCGACCTTGCTGAGCCCCTGCTTTTTCGCAAGCTCAAAAAGCTTGTCGAGCATTTCTCCGCCCAGCCCCTCATATCTCTGCGCGGGATCGACACAGAGCCACTCCACCACCAGCCTGTCGTCTTCCATGCTGGCGACAAGAAGTGCGGAAGGCCATTCATCGTTCTTGCCTTCGATCCCCGTGACTCCGACCAGAGCAAAATAGTGCGGCAGAACCAGCCTGTCCAGTCTCCTGAAAGGATCCAGCCAGTCAAAGTATCTGCGTTCCTGTGGACGTAATCTGAGTATCCTCACAAAGCTACCCTTCCTTCCTTTCTTTCTCCGCAGTATGCACCCATCCCCTTTATTCCCGGGGCCATATATGTAATAAGCGCCCTGACATGATCGTCGTGTCTCTCCACCAGCACCTCTGTTTCCGGCGGATATTTTTCCAAAGCCTTTCTTATGGAAAAGCGCATCATCAACATCAGATTCTCCCTGTAATCGGGGCCATGAGCCGTCAGCATCTCGGCCCTGAGCTTCCCCGAAGGCGTTTCATGGACCAGCAAAAATCCGTTTATGCGTTCATCGGTCTCGCAGCAGCAGGAGACTCCCGATTCATACCAGCTCATGGGCAGACTGTCCACGTCCTCCAGAAGCTCACGCCTGCTGTGGAAGAGGCAGTTGGTCACACCCTTATGGAACTGGCGCACCATAAGCTTGTCCAGTGAAAAGATGTAATCCGGCACGTTGCCCAGGCTCACCACCTTGTGTGAAGAGAGTCCGCCCAGATCCATGCTCACCATCTGTCCCTCGGTCTCCCTCATTGAAAAACCGCAGGACTTGAGGACCTTTGCCGCCGTTTCCGCACGTTCCCCGCACATCTCATAGTAGCTGCGGGTAACATCATCCTCTTGTGCAAGTCTCGTATATTCGGCAAGCATGAGCTTATCCGCCTCCTTGCCGCCGGAAGCCAGAAAATGGATCCGCGACTCTGTGGCACGGTCGTCATCCTCCAGATGTTTCAATTCCCAGATCAGTGCCGCGATGGCTTCCCCGTCCTTTCCGGTAACGCCTATCCCGCGGAAGAATTCCCTTCCGATATTCTCCGCCGCATCCACATCCATCAGGCCGAGAAAATCCTCTACGCTGTCTTCAGCTATCTCAACTATGCCCATAGGATCAATCCTCTTCCCTGGACTGGGCTTTCAGCTCTTCCAGAAATCCAGCCAGACCTTCCTCGCCCCTTCGTATCCTGAATTTTGTCTTCAGTGCTATCATGTTATTCTTATGCTCGGCATTGAACTCCGCCACGGCGTCTCCCACGAGCTCACAGAGCATCTTGAGCCTTGACCTTTTGCTGAGCCCGGTGATCATCAGGTATTCCCCGCCGCTCACATGTATGAGCTCTGCTCCGTCCGGAAGCTCGTTCCGAAGGAGAATTCCCATCTCCCCGCTGCAGTTAATGTCTTCAAACACTATTGCGCTGCCGAATGAAAAGCGGCCCTGTTCCGCCAGAAATTTCAGGTATTCCAGATACTCGGAATTGTAAAAACCGTTTTCATCACTGATAAAACGTATCCTCTTGTGAAGTGAAAGGAACAGTGATATGATGCCCACGGCGCAGCCCAGCGCAAGCACGGTGCAGTGCAGGAACACGGTAACGAACATTCCGCATAGGAACGGTATAAGGAAAGGCTTCACGTTCAGGCTGTGAAGCTTTCCGTGCTTCTTTTCGAAATCCAGCAGCACATAGAAGGCAAGGATGAAGTACGCGAACTGGAAGCCCTCGAAGATCCCGTTCAGCCAGGTGCCCGAATAGACCAGGTCGCTGTCAAAGGTGTAAAGAATGCCCGTAAAAAGGTTGACCGTCAGCAGTACGATGGCGATCACTACAGGTATCAAAGCCACCTTGAATTTCCTGCGGAGATGGTCGGGACTGTGAAAGAGCATCACATCCACGAACATCAGCCAGAAAAAGCCCAGCGTAAAGCTGACCACCTCAAGAAGGAACTTTGAAGTGATCTCTATACTCTCGGCCGCCGGAAAGGTCTGATAGCGCATGCCGTAGCTGGCCGCGCTGAAGACGGCGTCCAGTATGACATTCCAGACCAGCCCTTTGAACACCTTGCTCTCTATGTTGCCTCTCCAGCGGTTCCTGTGAGTCATGATAAGAATTGCGATCATGAGCACGACTGCCACAACATCGGACAGCAGTGAGATCTTGATCTCAACCGGATAGTTCATTTTTCTCCCCCGTTTTACTCCACGTTAAGGATATCGCTGAAACCGGTGATGTCGAATATCTCCTTTACAGCCTCGGTGGCATTGACCAGCTTAAAGGTCCCTACGCCCTGCATATTCTTGTGTACTGCCAGAAGGACTCTCAGACCGGCGCTGGAGATATACTCAAGTTCAGCCAGATCAAGTATCACCTGGGAAACGCCGTCAAGCTCCTCCTTAAGCTGCTTCTCAAGATCCGTTGCCGTGGTCGTATCCAGTCTTCCGGCAAGCGCCACCTTAAGTTCGGTTCCGTTCTTTTCTTTTTTGATATCAAGCATTTCTGTACCCTCCGTTTATAGCTTACATTTAGCTAACATTTTAACAAACTAACATTATATCACTTCACAGATCTATCGTCAAAGAATTCCTCACTCCCCCGGATCAGACTCCCAGCAGCTCCCTGGCCATTATCTCGGCAGACGGACTGCCGTAACCATCGGCAGTTTCGGGATAGCTGAAACTGAGCCTTGAGAGCATATCCCTGAAGGGCTTCCTCTTTGTTATCTCCCTCCCGTCGGAAGCGAGTATGGGCTCGCCGTTATCCTTGATGAAGATACTCCGGTACATGAGCATAGCATAGCCCCTGGTTATATGCTCGAAGAGCTGGTTCACTCCGGAGAAGCCCATCATCCGCATGGCCTCCTTCCTGAGCTCCTCCAGCACGTAATCCCTGTCGATCTCGTCTCCCTTCATGAACAGGGCCTTCTGATCCTCACCCAGGCTGCCGCTGCCAAGGAGCTCTATGAGCCTGTCGACATGGCGGTCGAGTCCCAGGAACTCGTCAATGGCGGAGTTCACGGTCTTCTGGTGCTTCACGACCTTGGTTATGGTACCGGCGACGGCAGCCACTCCGGAAAGAGCCAGTCCGAAAGGAAGGAAGCCCGGTATGGCGTAGGCCGCTACAGCAACGGCTGAGGAGACGGCGTCCATACCCGCCTTGGCCTTCTTTGCCTCCAGATTCTGCGTGACTATGGCGCCTATCCTTTCCACATCCTCGGACTTAATGGTCCGCTCAGGCATGTTAAATGCCTGTATGCCTTTGACTGTCTTCTTACCGGTCCTTTTCTCCAGACGCTCCTTCTTCCGGATCTCCTCCGCTGCTTCTCCGGTTGCCTCTTCGGCCTTCTTTTCGGCCGCATGGTCCACCGCGAGCAGCGCAACGTTTGCCGCGAAGGCTATACTTGAAGTTATGACGCCGGCTGTCTGAGTGGCCGCAGCAAGGGTGGCGGTATCAGCCAGTTGAAAAAGATTTCCCGCCCTGTTGGCAGCAAGGGTTATGTTCCTTCCCGACTGCACCATATTGCTGAGGAGTTCCGTACTGCCCGCAACGGATGCGGCGATACCTCTCTGGGAGCTGTCCACGACAGAGAGCACGAAATTCACCACTCCCATGACTCCGGCCACTGAACTGAAAGCCCCTGATGCAAGGTCCGCGGCTTCCACGTTGACTCCCCGGAGCATGTCAATGCCGTCCCTGTTCTCCCTAATCATCCTCCCCAGGCTGCTTGCACCGATGGGGATATTACGGCTGCCGCTCACAACGCCGTTGACATCGGGAACATAGGTATCCGGCCTTTCGGAAACGCTGTGGGCGTCCCTGACCCTTGAGGCATCTTCTCCTTCAGTGCTCTCCTGACTATCCGGAGCGCTCTTCACCCAGCGCTTCGAAACGTCCTTTATCTCCGCGTCGTAAGCCAGCATATCGTTCAAAAGCCGCTCCACCTTTGCCGCCTGTTCTTCTGCGGCTTTGGCCTTTGCTTCCTTATGCAGCACGGCGCTGTCCCTTATCTCTATGAGCCTCTGAAGCTCCATGCTCTCCCTGGTAAACTCCTCCAGACGCTGCTGCCGGTTCACCAGCGCGCTGTCGGCTCCAGGCTCCAGGGCCTCCATCCTCTGCTCCCTTATGGATGAGAGCTTCTCCGAAAGCTTCGCCTGAGGATCCATGAGCATGCGTATGCCCGTCTCTATCCTGTCCACATAGCCGGAGCCCATGTTGTCAGTGGCAGTCATGATGCTGTGGCTCTTCTGTATGAAGCCCAGCTTCCTCACGCCGGTCACCACCTGGTTCACTACCATATACGCAGGCGCATTGAGGCTCTGCTCTATGCTCTTTGCATCCGGCACATATCCGTACTGGGAAAGTGCGGTATCGCCGTCGCTCATGCCGGCCATCTTCCTGTGCTCTATCATGTAGTAGACGAAGAGCCTTTCCCTTATGGGCCTGTTCAATATATCAGCCGCGATGTTGGAGGAGGAATTGCCCCTTATGAGATCCCCACTCATGGAGGCCACGATCTGGTCCACGTCATGCACTGCCCTGAGGACCTCCTTTGAATAAAGGCCGCTCTCCTCATCCGCATCGAGATTGATGACATGGGGTCTTATCATCTCTCCGTTGGCCTCGGTCACCGAAGCCTGCAGCTCATCCCGGAACCGGAGCATTTCCGACTCATCCTGGTTCTCCAGGAAGTTGAAGCCGTGCCATCTGCCGGCACTGCGAAGCTCCGTGCGCCATTCGCTCCTGGCCTTATCCACCTGTCTCTGATCGATACTGTCCAGACGGAAGAGCCTTGCAAAGAAGCCGGCGTTCTTCCTCTTCTCCCGTATATCCTCCTCACGCTGGAGCAGTCCTTCGTAGAGCTGGAGAAAACCGTACAGCTCCCTTGTGCGTTCCACTTCCCGGTAGAGCTGCGCTCCCTCGGGATCCTCGGTATGGGCAGGCCGTACCGTATTCGCAAGGTAATCATCTATATCCGTCACATATGCACGCACCAGCCCGTAATAACGGTGGATGCGTTCATCGTTGGTCATGAAGGGGTTCTCAGTCTTAAGATGCTTCCGCCATCCGGTGAGCACCGGCAGCATGGTCTTCATGCGGCTTCCCAGCTCCGCCCTTCTGGCGTCATTCTTTGCGGCAGTCTCCTGCTCCTTTGTGGCCTGTGCTTCAAGCATGGCCAGGGTCTCCTCCCTGGTGATGGGAGTATGGGTGAGTTTCAGCCGCCTTAAGCCTGCTATGGTGGACAGTGCCTCCTTCAGCCTGTCCTTATGCATGCCTATGCTCCTGAAGAGAGCCCTGCCCACCTCGCTGTAGTCGGGGCTTATTACCCCCTCATCTATGCCGGCCACATAGTTTTCGGCCATATCGGCGGGAAGCCCGCCCTTCTGCTCAAACTCTTTCGCGGTCCCCTTTGCCATACGGAGCAGTGTCAGTGATACAGGCTCTTCCTTTTGAGCCTCCACTGCCCTGCTCACAACGAGATGCCCGAGGAGCAGCCTCTCCGTTTCGTCAAGCTCCATGTAATCCTTATAAAGCTGACTGCTCTTCCCCAGCTTCTTTTCAAGCCTTGCTTCGAATTCGGAACGGTTCCCGATCATAAAGCGGTCGGTCCTTTCAGCGGCGCCCGCGTCACTGCCGGTACCATAATATCTGCCCTTATCACTTAAGAGATAGTGTATCCTCTCTTCACCGCCGTTTTCCTTCTTAAGCCACTCCGTAAGGGCCGCATAGACCTCATCCTGTTTTGCCACCATCTCGGTGCCGGCGGCGTAATGTCCGAGGAGCTCCAGCGCACCCGTCCTGAAGAGGGCGGCATCCTCCGGATCTATGCCGTTGTCGTTTATATATTTCGAGATAGCGTTATCGGTAGTTATGAGGTTCGTCAGCAGGATCTCGTCCTTCTTAAGCTCCCTGACTGCCGTATCCCCGGGCTCTCCCAGATGCCATATCATACGGCTCACCACATCCTCATAGAAGCCGTTCAGGCCGCCGTGGGACGGCAGCTGCGACCTCATATCCACTATACGCTTTGCATACCAGGAAGGGGTGAACCTGTCCGCGGTCTTCCCCTCCTCAAGAAAGGCGGGAAGACTCTCTGCCGTAAGGGGCCTTCCGTACTTATCGGGTACCTGCCTCTGTTCGGCGGCCATCTGTTCCCGGAGCGTTGCTCCTTCTATACGTATGGCATTGAGCAGGCGGAAGCCTTCCTGCTTCTCGTTCACCACGGTCATCATGAGCTGCCTGTATTCAAGCTGCTGCCTGCTGAACCTCCTGGCTGCCGCATACTCGATCTTCTGGCTGGCGCGGTAGGTCTTAAGCCTCTCATCCAGATCCCCTTCATAATCCTCAGGGAACTGGAGGAGATAGTTCTCCTCCACCATGCGTATGCCTTCGCGGAAGACCTCCCGCTCTTTTTCTACGGCTTTACGGCACGCTTCATATGCTTCGTCACTCTCGCCCTCCGTCCTTTCCGGATAGGGTATCTCTCTTTCCTCAAAGGCAAGAAGCTTCTTCGCCAGGGTTATCTTATTATCCTCCGCATGCTGCCTGTAGACGGCGAGACGTTTTTCATCCTTCAGCGCAGCTGCGCCGTGCATTATGAGCACCCGGGTCTTAAGGGAGAGTTCATCCATCCTGGGGACACCCGGTATCCCCTTATCCTCCTGCTTCCTTTCCCGCCGGAGTTCCTTCTGGAGCTTCTCTATCTCCTTCTTCAGGATCTCATCGATGCTCTTTCCGGCTACCTCATAAGTTACGATATCATCATAGGTCTTTTCGAAAGCGGCCCTTATGGCGCTGTCGGGCAGGGGGTCCATCTCACCCATCACGACCTTTATAATGTCAGGACCATACTGCTTCATATACTGGTCTATAAGGCCGTTATAAACCCCTTCTCCCGAGAGCAGGTTCATGAAGCCGTGCCCGCGCTCCACCATCTCATGAAGGAAGACACCGTATTCGTCATCCGTGCAGGTGAGCAGTATCTCCAGGAATCTTCCGTTTTCCAGGAGCAGTGGCACCAGAGGCAGATAGGCCCTGTATTCGCTGCGGAACACGGCAAGCCTCTCATCCTTCCTCTCCGCTGCCTCCCTCACCTCCGGATGATAGTGCAGGGCCTCCTTCTGATCTGCAAGGAAGCTCTCAAACTTTTCGGCATCGGCAAAATCCTCGTAGTAAAACTCGAGGTTCTTTTCCACCTGCTTACGCTGCTCCGGCGTAAGATAGTCATATGTACCCACCAGGGAATAACGGGCCTGCCGCCTCCTGTCGTGGAAACGCTGGGCCGCCACGGAAAGGCTGGCGATATACTCATCATGATCCAGCTCTATGGCATCGACCGCAACCTTGCCCACGGTACCGCCCACCATTCCCAGGGAGATGGCGGCATAATCCTGATAGACGCCCCATTCCAGATAGGCCTGTTTATCCTTCAGGCCGTTTACCATCTTTGTAAGCTCGCTCTTCAGCTTTTTCCTGTATCTGCTGCCCTCGGCTTTCCGGTCTTTCACGGCTTTTTTATCGCTGAGGCGCGCCAGCTCCTCTTCCTCTTTCCTGACGGCCTTATCAGTAAGATCCCTGACGGATGTCTCCAGCCATCTGTCCAGGTAACCTTCAAAATGCGCCCTGTCCTGCGCAAGTGTCAGTTCTTTCTTCCTTCCTCTGTTATTATGGTTCTCGGCCGTGACGAAATAATAATTCATGGGAGGCTCAAGCCCGTAGGTCCTGCATACCGCCTCCACATTCTCGTCCAGATCCATCATGCGGTTAAAACGCTTGTCGGAACGGGCCCCTCCCACAAAACGGCGCTTCTGCTTCCTAAGCTGGTCCGCATGAACACGCCTGCTGTTCCAGTCCTCGCCCAGCAGAAGGACAGCTTCCTTCATGCGCAGTATCGTCTGACTGTCCACAAGATGGGCAGCATATTCCTGAAGCTCCTTCTGGTCCTCTCCCCTTCCTTCCATGAGGAAACGGAGTATACGCTCCGCAAATCCGGGTCTTTCGAAATCCCTGAGCTTCTCTTTTGTATATATCTCCTGTATATGCATCAGACGGCGCCGGAGATCCGCCGCATATGCCTGAAGCTGTTCGGGCGTAAGCCTTGCCAGCTCCTCTGCGCTCTCTATCCCGCCCGGCCTGTCATAGGCTATGCGTTCCCTGGCGATCCTTTCAATGAGCTCCCTGTGCTTCTGAAGGAGATCGGCGCTCTCCGGATCGTCACTCTTCCTGAAGAAGGCCATAAAGCCCTTCTTATTCCTGAAGCAGGGATGGTTTAATATCTCGCTTTCGATGAAGCCGCTGAAGGCCCTCTCGGCAAGCACCGGATTCCTTATGGCCTCATGGCCTTCATGCCTTTCGAGAGCCGCCTTTCTCATCTGTGCGGCAGCGGCCTTTCCTTCAGCTATCTCGGCCTTTGCATCCTCCAGCTTCTGCCTTCGTTCCCTTTCGTAAAGGAAACGGTATTCTTCCAGATCCCTCTGGTACAGCTCCTCAGCGCTGATGGCATTAGCCGAGATATGGGCAGTCTCCTTCTTTTTGAGGGCGTTTTCCTCCATCTGCGCCATACGCTCTGCCAGCTCTTCCCTGCTCTCCCTCAGCCGGTCAAGCGTGCCGTCTATACGTATGATACGGCTCTGGGCCTGTGATATCTCCGTATTTACCAGATCGAGCCGCCCCTTTATGGCTGCCTTCTCCCCGCGCCTGAGCGCGTACCTGTAATCATTTGAAGCTACCAGTGTATCCCGGAGCTTTTTAAGATTGCTCCTGGCGGCGGTGAGCCTCTGGTCAAACTCCTCCTGCAGCTTTCTATCGTTTATGACACCGGCTCCCACACCTTCCAGCAGCTTATAAAGACAGATCGTCTTTGCGGCATTGGGATACTGTCCAAAATATTGGTCAGTAAGCTCAAGCTCGCCTTCTCCCCTCCGAACTGCCCTTCCGGCTATGATGTCCCCGATGACCGCATCTATCTCTTCCTTTGTCCCGGCATTGCTGAGACGTCTGAACAGATTGAGCTTCTTTCCGACCTCACCGAAGGTCCCGGTCTCCTCAAATACACCGTTTGCCGCGAGATGTGCCTTCTCCAGCTTCTTCATAAAGGAGGATCTTTCGGGAGCCTTCAGGCTTCCGTCACTCCTTGTCGAGGTGGATATCCTCTCGAAAAGCCCGCTGGCAGAGGCCACTGCCTTCGCCGTTTCGCAGAGCTCCTTATCCGTTACCGTATCATTTGAGGAAAGGAGCCTGTCCACATGCTTCCCTATCCTCTCATTTATCCTTCCAGCGCTTATGCCGAAGATGCGCTCACCGAACACCTTTACCTTTCCGACCCCTTCCACGCGGGTGCCGTCGGCTTTGGTAAAGCTCTGTATCTTTCCAAGCGCATGTTTCGGGACCAGCACCTTAAGGCTCCTGTCATGGAGATTGGTAAGCTCTATATGCGAAACATGGCGCCGGTCCCTTTCAAGGGCCTCGGTCTCCTGTCTCTGCCTCAGGGCAGCGATATCATCAAACTGCACGGTCCGCTCTTCCCGCTCAGTCAGTCTCTCCGTCTCTTCTTCGGATGTAAGCCTCTCAGTCTCTTCCCTGTCGGTTATGACAAGGCTGTCCATCTCTGCCTGCAGCCTGTCCATCTGATCCTGCAGCTGAGCGGCCTCGTTTTCCCTTCTTTGCCTTTCTTCCTCCTGGACGCGGCGTTCCTCTTCCTGTCTGCGCTGTTCCTCCTCAAGCTGCGCCTTCTCCTTCAGAAGATCCTGACGTTTTTTATCCGTAAGCGCTCCCTGTTCTTCGGAGGCTGCAGCTCTTTCATCAAACTGCTTCTGCGCCTCTTCCGAAGCCGCCGCAGCCGCAAAAAACGCCTTCTTATCCTCCTCAAGGTTATATCCGTCGCCTTTCTCCAGATGATCATGTAAAAGCGAGGTCTTGACCTTTACGCCAAAGGCCCGGGTCCTTGTGAAGCCCTCCTCGTCCAGCTGCTTCTCAGCCCTGTATCTCTCAAAATAGAGCTGGTCCGTATCATGCCTCTCCTTCTGTTCGGAGAGCAGCATCTGAGCCGTACCGGAGGCAGCCTCTATGAGCCTGTCGATCTGATCTCCCATCTGTTCCGCATCCTGCTCACCGGAGAACATCGACTCTGACAGGGTGAGCAGCTTATCCACAGCCGCCTCATAGAGCCCGCCATGATACTGAAACTCTATCAGGAAAGGCCTGTGATAATAAACCGCGGATACGAACATGGAGCTGATGCCTCCCACCAGCTCGCCCAGCTCTGCCAGACGCCTGTAGCTGTCCAGTCTGTATTGCTTCTTCTCTTCCTCATCCTGTATGGAATCAAAGACCTCCTGCCGCTTTGCGAAATAGGCCGTGAGGCATCTGCTGAGCATATCCTGTACACGGCTGCCATGGCTCAGCAGCTTCCTTTTGTAGCTTGATACACGTTTGTCCATATCCCTGGCCAGCTCCAGATCACGCTGGACCTCTCCGAACCTTTTCCTTAATCCTGCCAGTATGGCAGGATCCTCATCCACAGGCCTGGAGCTGATGAGCTCCACCATGAGCTCATCGTATTCCCTCTGGAGCTTTTCGATATGGCTGCTTCCCATAAGCGCGGTATCAAAGCCCGCGTTCATAAGCACAAAATTCTTATGGCTGAGCTTGTAGCGGTCGATGAGATCCTCGGTGATCCCGCTCTCTCCGGTCCCTTCCGTCTGAAGGAATGCCGGAAGCTTTACCATGTCGGACTTTTCATCCTCATGGTTGACCAGCTTTCTGCTGTGCACATCCACCCTGTCCATATAGAGGTCGGCCACGGAAGCCACCTCCCTGGGCACGGAAAGAAGCCCCGGCTCCGGCTGGCGCATATCAAGGCAGCCGCTCTTAAGGAGCATTCCCCTCTGAAGGCAGGTCCGCACCCATTCATCCGCCACAAGGGCTTCGAAATCCGCTTCCTCCGGTGCAGCAGCTTCCGCCATTGCATTGCCCTTGAGCTTCATGATCTGCCTGATCAGTACGGACGCTTCCACTCCTTCCGGAAGCTCTTTCGAAAAAGGCAGGGCAAAGAGCTTAAGTATCTCGGTTTCTGTCTCGAGAACTGTTATAAAGCGGGATTCCGAAAGTCCCATTTTCCTTGCCTTATCCCTTGCCTTCCACTCCTCTTTTGCCTGCACCGAGGCTCTTATCTCATCCTCTCCCCGGCGCTTCCAGCCAAGCCGGCTTTCCTCAAGCCTTGTCTTTCTTTCCCGGAACTCTCTTACATGCTCCTCCGCAAACTGCCTGAAGGCCGTGATCTCATCGCTTTCAGGCTGTGCCGACAGAACGGCTTTCAGCTCCCCGGCGAAATGGTCAAGAGCGCTTACAGCAGCCTCATATCTGGCCCTGTTCTCCTCTTCATGGAGCAGGGACTCCGGTTCGCTGTAGGTTTCGGCAATATGATCGGCAAGCTCTTCCTCCGTCTCCATTCCGGTGCTTACAAGTCCGGTCTCCGTCTGCTCACGCATGAGATCAAGGAGGCTCTTCTCCTTTTTTGACTCTGCATGTACTCCGCTGCCGTCGGGGATAGCGGAAGACTTTTTTGAAACCTTTTTTAATGTAGACTCGCTTTCCATCTTCAGATCCTCCTTATCCCCATATATGCCGTCATTTCACGTTCAGGCTTTATCCCGGCTCTCTCACAGTGCTTTGCGAAAAGCGTGCGGAGACTCTCTCCCGCCACATCCACATAGAGATGGGCCGGCTTATTCCCCTCCTTCTGCATCATGTCCAGGGCATGATCCACCAGAAGCTTTACGTCAGCCACATTCTCGATACGCCCTGCTATATTTGACAGCCTCACACCGTCCTCAAAGGGCCCGGCCACCAGCCAGCCGGCCAGCTTTCCGTTCTTTTTCAGCAATCCGCCGTATATGTTGGAGGGTGAAAGCACTTCTTCAGGCTCCAGATAGTTATCACCCCTCTCCAGGCTTTCCGCCAGTTCAAAAAGCTCTTCCCTCTCCTCATCATTTACCATGCCGGCTTTTATTATCGTAAGCGAAGCCTCATCCTTTCCCTCATAGACAGGCTGAAGCGCATACAGCGCCTCCGGGTCGAACACCTGCCTCCACACCGGGAGCTCCTTTATTTCGAACCCGCAGGCCTTAAAAAACATGGCGGGCTCATTTTTCTTCAGCCCGTCATCGTCGAAAAGATATGCAGTCAGGAAGCCGGCGCCGCGTTTTGCCGCGTATGCCGCACTCTCATCCAGCAGAAAGCCCCCCGTCCCCTTACGCCGTCTTTCCTCCTCCACGCCGATATAGCGCAGTGTCCAGGCATCGCTGCCCATCTCCCAGGCCACAGCCCCTGCTGCCGCCATATCATCTTCTTCATCCACGGCTCCGAAGAAGATATCCCTGCTGCCTCGGCCCGACCAGTGATCATGAACGGCGCCGTCAAAATAGATCTCATTGCTCTCATTGATGAGTGTGAACTGCATCTGCTTCCTCCTTTATGCTCTGTTCTCCGGCCCGGTGTCAGACCGCTTCCGCTTCTTCTGTCAGCCCTAAAAGCTCCTTTATCTGTCCTTAAGAAGCTTTCCTATAAGATCCCTTGCCTGACCGCTCCCTGTGGGCAGGATCAGCTCCGTATCCTCCGGATACTTCTCCAGAGCCTTCCTGAAACCATAGCCCAGCAGATCCAGCAGCTGCTTCTGATAGCCTTCCCCGAAGGCATACAGATATTCAACCCTCAGCGCCTCTCCGAGCCGGCGGACCAGCAGAAGCCCCGTGGTCCCGCTCTCCTGCCGTACCACGCAGCTCACCTCCCAGTCCAGCTCCTTAAGACGCATATCCATGATGTCCCTGTAGACTCCCGTATGTCCCTGTGCAAAGCAGGCCATCAGGGCATTCTTCACCTGAAGCGGCGAAAAAGCTCCCAGTGCTTCCGCTTCTCCCGCATTAACCTTCATAAGGGGCGATGACTTAAGCTCTTTTAAGCTTACGGTCTTTGTTTCACCTATATCCCTGCTTACGGTCTTTTGCTCATCCTTAAGGGCAAAGAGCTCCGAAGGATCCTCCACAGGTATCTCTTCATCAAAGAAATCGGAGGTATCCGCGATGAGCATGCTGTTACGCACTGCCCCTGTACTTATGATCCTGTCAAGAAGCTCCGTGGGGCCTTCGGCTGAAAGCTGTATACAGAGCTGCTTCTCCGGCCCGTATTTTTCCATTGCTGCCGAAAGGGCGCTTATTATAAGATCCTTTTCCGCAGCCTCATCCACAGCCAGGAAATATATGGGATATACCGTATCCTTACCCTCATAGACCAGCAGTGCCCCTCTGATGCCGCTCTCACCACGGAGGATCATGCTCACATCCTTATCGATCACGGCTGCTGCCGATACGGGATCACAGATCATATAGCCCGCCGGGACCTTTGCCAGGACCGGAAGCAGCTTATCCCTTTTTTCCTTATCCAGATCCTTTAATGATACAGAGGACAGCTTTTCCGGTCTTTCCTTTAGATAGGGCTGGATGGAAAAGAGCCTGAGATCGCCTCTCCAGATGCCGCCCTGTTCCTCTTCCCGCTCAAAGAGCCTGTCCTCAAGGTACCTTTTCTCACCGTTGCAGACTGCCTTCCTTATGACCTCGTCGCTTATGCGGGCCCGGACTCTGGGCTTTCCCAGTCTGTGAGCGGTCTGAAAGGCTTCGGCAAGCAGCTCCTCCCCCACTCCCTTTCCCCTTATGCGGTCGTCAACATAGAGCCAGTCGACATCCAGACTGTAACGCATGCAGCGGCAGACCATAAGAGCTGCAGTAACGGCCTTTTTCCCTCTCTTCTCCTCCGGCAGCGCAGCAAGGGCAAAGGCATCCGGAAATGCGAGTTCATCCATCACATCAAAGGGATCCAGATGTTCCGCAAAGCTGCGGTTCCCGGCACTTACACGCAATACCCTCATGCCTGGTCCCCCTGTTTCTTTGCTTCTTCCTCCGAAGCTTTTTTATACTTTTCCTTATCTTCGTCCTCGCCGACCATTATGCTCATGTAGTTCTTTGATTTCCAGAACCCAAGCCGGCACAGGGAAGCCTTCAGGTTTGTATTGATAACATCGCCCATCACGTAGAAGAAGCTGTCCGGTTCCCTGGTAGTCATATGGGCATATAAGCTTTCCCTGAGCTTCTCAACTTCTGTAACAACTACCGGAGTATATCCTTTCTGGAATGCCTTTATCGAATCAAACAGATCCTTCACCATTGGAAAGAGCACCGGAGCGAGGTCTTCGGCCTCTTTTTCCAGCTTCAGCACCAGCTCTTCCTCCTCCTTCTTCGCAGCTTCAAGTTCGGCAATTATTTTCTCCTTCGCTTTCTTCTTCTCCTCTATAGCTTCCTTCGAGCTCTCTTCTTTACTCTCCGCTGCAGCCTTTTCTTTATCTTCTGCCGCTTTTGCTTCCCATGTCAGTTTGTTTATCAATCTGGTAAGACTGGATCCTTCCCTGTCCTTTACGACTTCAACATATAATTTTTTGATGTCATCTGTTCCGATCTCATTACCATTGTACCAGTCTTTGTAGAGATCACCTACAATATGGTGAAAGAAGGATTCCTTAGATAAGCCTTCCCCGCATTTTTCCCTCAGGGCCTTTCCCCCGGTCACAATCTGATCATAGTGCTTCTTAAGCTCTTCATGACCCGGATTCTTTTCGCTGAAATACCAGGCAAACTCCTTATTTCTGAATACCTCCTGCTCTGCCGAAAACACACCGCCGTCCAGGGTTCTTATGAGAGCGTTTATGGAGTACAGGATATCGTTAGCAGGGGATAGCTGCTCTTCATCCTTCCGGCTCATAAACTTCTTTATCCTCTTAAGCCCTACATCCACTTCAGAGCCGTTGGCTATCTCTGTAATGACCATATCGCTGAAGGTTTCCACAATGGAACCCGTAAAGAAAGCCTTCTCTGCCTCCTTCATGACGCCCTTCTTCAGCTGTGTATAGACCGCCTGCATATCTTCAAGCACGCTGTTCATATCATCCAGCGTATTCTGGAGCCTCATCTGGCATGATGAGAAGTTGGATATGGCAGAAGGGAGCTCCAGTCCCAGCTTCTGCGCCTCCAGAAGAGCAGCGGCTATACGCTGCCCTGCTGCCTCTCCGTTGCCCAGGGACATTATGATCTTCAGTTTTCCCAGAAATGCGTCTTTTCTGGCAGCAAATTCTTTCTCCGGGGTATTCTCCAGCAGATCATGGAAGGAATTCAGGAAGCCTTCCGCATCGCCCACCGCTGCCGAAGCGGCCATCCTGGTCACGCATATCTGCTGTTCGGGCGCAAGCTTCGTACAGTTTCCGAAATCTATCACCGTTGCTTTTTCATCATTCACCATGATGTTTCCCGCATGAAGATCACCATGATAGAATCCTGCTCCGAAGATACCTTCCTCCACCCATACATGAGCCAGCTGAGCCACATAACCCTGCCTTTTGGCCAGCTGTTCTCCCTTCTCACAGACCCAGGTCCTGATCTCGGCATACTTATGAAGCTCCTCTACCTCCATATTGATCCTGACCCGGCCCCTATCATCACGCTGGATCTTTCCATCCTTGTCCTTCACAAGGAACGGCTCTATCTTTTGCATGAATTCCTTCTTAAGCTCCTCCATGTAACCGTCCACGGTCTCTCCGGGAGCCTTCTCTATCACCATCACATTGGAAGTGGGTTCCACAAGGTCATCCAGCTTCATGGAGCTTAAGGTATCATAAGTGCCGTCATAGACCCGGCCAAGCTGGACATTTTTAGCCTCGATACTCAGATCCAGCTCCTGCTCTATCTGCCGCAGCTGTCCTTCATAGGTATTTTTCATACCCTTACCGACCCGGGATGCACATTTCAGCATAAGATCCTTCTCGCGCATCATGCGGTTGGTCACATCCGGGCGCAGAAGCTTTATGACTACATCCTTACCTTCAGGCGCGATCCCGGGTCCGTGGAGTGTACACAGAAATGCCTGACCTACTGATGCGGCCCCGAGAGACTTCTTTACTTCTATGTCAGTGATCCTGCCTTCGGAACGGCTGGCTATGGCCTGCATCTGGGCTTTGACAAATTCATCGGGAATAGGCGCAAGCCTTGATTTCATATCCTTTATGACACCCCTGAAATCCTCTGACAGGGAATTTTCCGGCATACCCTGCAGCATCTTCTGGAGCAGAGGACCGGCCCCCTTAAGAGCGGCACCCAGAAAATCGCTCATATTCCTGCTTAAAAGCTTTTCCCTTTCTTTTTCCGAAGTGCCCGCAGGAGGCTCTTTCCAGGGCTTTGCGCTCCTGAAAGCGGCAGCCAGCATGGCACGCTGGTCGATAAGGGATACCCCGCTGAAATATTCCTTCATAACAGTCTTGACAAACGCCGCCTGACCGCTGTCACCGCTGGCTGCACCTTCTATCACCTTATCCAGGGCTTCTTTGCCCTGTTTGATACGCTTCATTTTTTCTATGATATCATCGGTAGCATTCTTATCCTTCACCTTTGCAGCTTCTTCGGCCAGGATATCTTTTTCCTTTTCTGTCTTTTTCTGCTTCCCGCTCTCATCAGGGAAGAGGGCTTTGTTGATCTGCTTCTGCAGCACTGCCATCTGGGTCAGGACCATGGCATCGATATCAGCCTCTCTCTCAACCAGCTCTTTAACGAGATCGGGGTAATTCTTCTGAAGATCAGGGCTGTTGAGCATCATGGGAAGACCGAACATCAACGCAAAATCACTCTGCTCTTTGATCTCTTTCTTTTCCAGCAGCCCACCTATTGCGCTCCCCAGCATTTCCTTCATACCGTCCATTCCCATTCCGGGCGGGAATTTATCCAGCATCTTATCCAGGATCTTTCGATCCTTTCGCAGGATCAGAAGCGCTCCCACATGCTTTGCAAGCATTCCGGCCATCCTGATACCGGGTACGGCGGCAGTATCCATCTGCCAGCTGTCGGATGAATATACCAGATCCGACAGGAAATCCAATACCTTCTTCTCCTCTTCAGTCCACTGTGCGGTATTCTCCTGCTGAGGCACCTGCATGGGTCTGGGCGGCATATGCACATGGAGTTCCTCTTTCTGCATCTTTTTGAGAAGCTCCAGGGATTCCTGTGAATTGATATGCACTCCCTTGGAGGAATACTGTTTGAGCAGCCTGGTAACATATTCCGTGGTGGCATCAGCCGAAACCGAAAGCAGCTTCGCGGCATCCTGCAGCGTATCTGTAGGCAGGTTATTCATCTCGGGAAGTTTAAGCCCCGTCTTCTTTCCTACGTATGCCATCAATACCTTTCTGCTGTGGGTGGCCTCCATGGCAGGAACAGCCGGGTCATCCTTTTCGAGACCCATTATGATCTCGCTGACCACCGTTTTTCCGTAAACCTCCGGTTCAGAACAGATATCGCTCTCCAGACGCTTTGCCAGAGTCTGTGCTCCGCACTGAAGCACCATTGGCACTTCATTTCCGCCGAAGGAGACATAGAGCTTACCCTTCTTCTGCATGATGAGCGCGGTCTTATCGCCGAAGGTCAGCGTGTGCCTGCTGTCCAGCATGGGATCCATATTCTTCAGCACATGATATAAAGCGCCAAATGATGCTCCAAGGGCAAGGCGTTCCTTCTGAGTCTTTACCGAAGCCATATAATCAGCCAGAGGCCGCTGAAGCATAAGTACCTCCGCAACGGCTGCCTCAGCCTGTCCGAACCCGGAGTACTGGGCAGAAGGCCTCTCCTTTACAGATGCTTTCTTCTTCTCTTCTTTATACACACAGCTTTCGGCTATCCTCGTGCAGTCTTTCGCAATATCGGCTTCGCTCATGAACTGCTGCATCATCACCCCGTAGCCAAACGCAAAGCGGGTATTCTTAAGCCCTTTGATCAGCAGCAGCAACGGCGGTTCGGTCTTTTGTGCGATCTTATCGCCTTCGGACCTGATGATATTCTGAACCTTTGCGCCCAGTTCCTTAAGATGCCCGGCCTCCCCGGGCTTCAACCCCCTCTCAAGAGCCAGCATTTCCAGCTCCCTTATCTCCCTGAAGCTGTCGCAGAGTACCGTAAGATCAGCTGCTGCGGTCTTCAGCTCAGCATCCCTGCCTTTCCATTCTTCGACTGTTCCCTTTCTCTGCTCTATCAGTTCATCAAGCCCTGCCGAACCTTCCACGGCCAGTTCTCCCACATGCACACGTTTGAAAGAGTTCTGCAGGGTCTTTTGTCCGGAGATTACGAAGGCCTGTTCCATGATATAACGCTGAAGCTCAACCTCCGCCACGGCGTGGCCTGCCTCACCCATCTGCACAGCTTCCCATACGGCAAGAGCGGCGATCCTGTTGAACACCCTGGTATCCGATAAAACCGCTGCCGGGTCGGATCCGCCGAGATTCCCGGTCATCTTCTCTATACTGCGGAGTGCGGAGTATATCCTGTCCCTGACAAGAGGTATGTTCCCACCCATGAGCTTATCCATCTGATCGGGTGAAAGGGCAGGCATATTCCCTCTCTTCATTATCATGTTTATCTGCCTCGTCATACGTGCAGCACTGTCCTTTGTTGTACGTGAGCGCTCCGCTTCCCGTACACCGTATCCCAGCAGTTCACTGGTCATACGGGCTGTCTCCTTCTCCACCTCATCCGCATTTTCATCGGAAAGCA
Organism: Lachnospiraceae bacterium; assembly: GCA_017518185.1. GTDB lineage: Bacteria > Bacillota > Clostridia > Lachnospirales > Lachnospiraceae > NK4A136. The sequence continues at coordinate 17,593 of JAFWWB010000025.1, read as the reverse complement.
CCTGTTCAAGATCCGATGAATAGCGGTTCACTTCCGTGATGACCTCCCTCAGTTTTCCGGCTTCAAGGGGAGGTACGGAGCTGTCACCGTAATCCAGCCCCAGGGTGAGCTGAAGACGTGTCTCGAGCTCAGGAGTGATCCTTTCCCCCAGCTGTCTCAGGCACAGGGCATACAGCTTCCTGCGGACACACATGTTTGACCTGCTCTTTCCGGAAATGTTTTTTGTATATGCAAGGGTGTTGCCATCCAGTTTTATATATCCCCCGGCATGCATGCCTGCAATGGATGCAAAGTCCCCATAACTGAGAGAGGAAACCTCGGCGCTCGAGCTCCAGGCCTCATTGAAGCCCGCCTTTGTGATCTCCTGCTTTTTCCTGAAAACGTCCATATACGATATATCTTCGTCCGTAAACGTCACGCCTTCTTTCATGCTCTCATCCAGGATCTTTTTTTCCGTCTCGTATCTCTGAAGCAGATTTTTCACGGCTTTCAGCCTTGCCTTACCCTTTGCAAAACGGGGGTTCTTTACTGCAATATAATTCCTGCAGGCTTCTATGGCCTTTTCATACTGAACGCTTATACGTTCCAGATCCGTTTCATGAAGCTCTTCAGCAAAATCACTGCTTTCATCCTCATAAACCTCGAAAGTTCCCTGGGATGAAAGCACAAACTCCAGTGTGCCGACGTATTTCTTTATCTCCAGCATCTCATCACTGTCCCCGCCATCTCTTTGGGAATTCAGCAGGATATGCGCCATGCTCCGGGTCTTCCTGAGTTCCAATTCATTCACTTTATCCGCAGAAAGCTCGATCTCCCCGGTGTAAACACCGTCGAGCAGATCATCGGTCATATCGATCACCGTCTGCTCCTGCCTTATAAAGGATTCTCTTTCTTCCTCTGTCTGGGTCAGGGTCTCGGGGACCGTCATCGTCATCCCTTCAAGTATATTAAGCTTCTGTTTAGCTGTAAGTCCCATTTTTCCCTCCTTAAGGTTCCTTTCAAAATTCCATCCCTGCTCTTATGAAATCCCAGCGCTCGCTGCCGGGCACCAGCTTCTCCACCAGGGCCTCCGTACCCGGCACCACTACCGGGACCAGCACCTCCTGATCGGGCAGATACGCTTTCTCTGCCTCCTGTATCGCAAAGCCCAGCATGGCGCCGAGAGCCATGGGATCCTTTGTCCAGGCCAGCCTTACCACCAGGCTGCCACCGTATTCATCGATGAACAGCGCCCCCCTTATGCTCTCCTTCTCCCTGCAGATGCAGCTTATGTTCTGCAGATACCCGTCAGCCGTCATATCTTCGGGCACAGGCACTCCACGGGGATCGGCAGCCATAGCCTCTTCAAGCGCAGCAAAAAGGGCCGCGTCACAGTCCCGGAATGCAGTGCATTCCACCCGCTTCGCAGCCTTTGCCAGTTCCTTCGCACCTGCCAGATCCGACAGTGTGAATTCATATATATTGTCCCGCCCGCGTTCCACCGTCATGCCGGCCAGTTCCAGCACCTGCTTCATCCTTTCGCTCATCTCGAAAGCATGGATCTCGCTGAAAACACCGCTCAGCTTCCAGACGGAACGGTAACGTTCGTATCCTGTGATATAACGTATAAGTGCGGCCCGCTCTTCGACGGTGAATGCCCTTTTGAAGAGATGCAGCCACACCAGCTCCATCATGCCGTAGTGTATACCGAAAACGTATGCCGCGCAGAGCTCCTCTTCCGTTCCGGGGAGAAATACAGCCACCGCCTTCAGGTCCTCAAAATATACCTGCTCCAGCAGATTTTCGGGTATGGCCCGGCTGATACGCTCCTTCTCAAAAGGGTCATCAAGGCTCATAAGGTCACGGCAGACGAAGTCTCCCTCAGGCGGAAGGATCTTACTCCCTGTCGCCACTATCCGTTCTTTGCGGTCCAGGCCCTTCCGCCTTTTATCCGCTTCAAGCCGGTTGAACTTCACCCAGAAAAGGTCGCCCTTCTGTCTGGACGTCAGTTTCCTCATATGTATCCCCCATTCTGATTATCAAAACTCGGATATTATACCAGAAAAACACTCCATATACAAGAAAAACAGGGGTTTTCCGCTCAGCGTCCTGCTTTTCTGAAGAGATCCTTTATGTCGGAAACGTCCTTTGCATCAGCGGTATCTTCATCCCTGAAACGCACCCTTTCGTATAGTGCCGTAGCAGCTCCTATATCCATGCCGCTGTTCTTCAGTACCGATACTCTGTTTTCCGCAGGGGTAGCGGTATTACGGACTCCTGCGCCGGCCTTTCTGAATTTTTTAAGTTCCTTTCTGTATATATCCCTGACCTTCTCCGCCGCCGTTTTTAAAAACCTGCGGTTCTTCTTTCCGTAGTCTTCAGCCTTAAGGCTCTGTCTCACCTCGTTCTTCACCTGAAAGCTCTTGTATCTCTTCGGACGCAACTCCCTTTTTGAGAACAGGGCCCGCCATAACACAACCGCCAGCCTGTACGCGCAGTATGCCAGCACCACGATGCAGAAGAGCGCCAGGGCAGCCTCCGTGATGCGTATGATCATGGTGAGGAAGCTGTTTCCGCTATCCTCCGTGGAAAGCTCATCCAGCATCTGCTCTATCCCCCGGAAAACCGGCTGCTCCTGATATTCCTCCTCCACGTCGAACAGTTCCACTATCACTTCGGCAAATTTCTTCCAGATGTTGTAGACCAGCCTGTTAAGAGCCAGCACCAGGGAATCGGATCTTATAAAGATCATGGCCGCCATGGATCCCAGGGCTATCAGCGCTGTGATCAGTGCATTGTTCCGGAAGATCTCCCTCACGGGCATGTCGCTGTCCTGCTTCCCGTTCATTATCATCAGATAAAAGTTCTTTACGAGATCCCGTATCAGGATAAGGCCCACAAAGGCCACGCCCATGTAATAGACCGCAGTGGAATAACCGTATTCGAACTTTCCCGAGGTCAGTATCAGGCAGACTAAAAAGATCAGACCCAGGCCGTGCATCACGTCGTGGACGCTCTTATCCTTTGTGATCCAGTTTCTGAGGTCCAGAAGCGATATGACCAGGGCAGCAACGGCAAGCTTAAGCCTTCCTATGCCGTCAACGGGCCAGAAGACGAAGATGCCGGTGAGCAGGATATGGAGAAGGATACTGAGCCACAGCATCTTTATCTTTTCCCTCATGAGATAGCTGCAGATGAGCATAAGAGCCAGTCCAACGTATTCAAGGGGCCGTATGGTCATCTTCATGCCCGATGCCAGCGCCATGAAGCAGCTCAGCAGCATGAGGTATATCATGCAAAGATTCAGTATATCCCTGTACAGGGGAAAGCGTTTTGTGGTCATTTCGCGCATAATCAAAGCTCCGTATCCCAGCGTGTATATCTTCCCCGGTCAAAAGCCTCTTCCAGCGTATCACGCTTCATAGCGGGGATGACATAGTGTATCCCGCATCCCTGTGAAAGAAGAAGCTCGTACCTGTCGGTAACGTCCTTTTTCCTGTAATTTGAGATGATAACGTATTCCGCCGGATGTCCTCCCGTGGTGATCCTCTCCTCCATAAGCTCCGTAAAGGAGGAGGGAGAAAGGGAAAGATCTATCCTGGCCAGGGTCATCTCTATGGTCCTGGTATGGCCCGGATCCGCGCCTGCGTCCACTGAAAGGCTGCCTCCCTCGCTCCTGCCGTTGGTATAGACGGCCGTGGGGATCCCGGCAGAGATGAAACGTCCCGCCAGATGTGCGGCTATCCTGATGGCCCATTCAGCCAGCTCCTCCTGATGCAGGAGGGTATTTGCCTCCACGTTTAAGAGCAGTACCACTCTTCTGGAAAAGGTGCTGTTGTAGGTATTCACCAGAAGATCCCCCTGTCTTGCGGTGGCCTTCCAGTTAATGCTCCGTATGTTGTCGCCGGGCCGGTATTCCCGGATCCCCGCGAAGGTAAAGGGATCCTCGTTAAGTTTTACATTCTTTTCGGTCTCTCCCAGCAGCGTATTCACCGTATCCGGTACTGCCACCGGCCTTATCCGTCCCGGGAGCACACAGACACTGACATCCTCACGGCGGGTCTCCACCAGCTTTTCCGTAAGGAAGAAGTTCACACCGATAAGGTCCATACTGTCGGTGGTATAGACGCCCCGCTTTGAACAGATTATGGGATAGGTCCTGGTGATCTTCTGCCAGGGCATGACGGTGAAATATTCACTGCGGTAATACTTATCCGTTACGTTTCCCCCGGACTGCTCATCGAAGAGAAAAGTCCTGGTGATGGAAAACTTCACCTGCAGTATGGGGATGGGAAGCTTCTTCCTGTTTTCGATGACCTCCACAAGTCGGTTCCCCTGCCCCTCGTACACCACATCCCTCTCAAAGGACATGGAAGCTCCCAGCCCTCTGTTCCAGTATTTCCTGTAAACAAAGGCCTGAACGGAATAGACGATGACAGCGATGACAAAAGCTATCAGAAGCTTCATGAAAAGTCCTCAGCGGGGACCGGGATCCTTTCCAGAAGATCCCTTACGGTCTCCATTTTGCTCCCGTGATCCGCCGCAGAATAGAACTGCAGCCTGTGGGCCAGCGCATAGGATGCAAGAGGCTTGATATCCTCCGGAAGGACATAGTCCCTTCCGCTGCAGAGCGCGTGGGCTTTTGCCACGGTCTGCAGGAAGAGGGCCGCCCTGGGGCTTGCTCCCGTTAGTATGGCGGAATCATTCCTGGTCGCATTTACTATGGCTACGATATACTTCACCAGTTCCGGGTGTACCTTTACCTTTCTGGCAAGTGCCTTTATCTCTGCTATCTCCGCAGTCGTGATGACAGGCCTGATATCCTTTGCCGGATCCTCTTCCGAGAAACGGTCCAGTATCGCCGACTCTTCTTCCGGCGTGGGAAAGCCCATGGAAAGCTGGAGGGCAAAACGGTCCAGCTGTGCCTCGGGAAGGGGAAAGGTTCCCACCGTCTCCACGGGATTCTGTGTGGCTATGACCATGAAAGGCTGTCCCAGGGGGCGGCTCACACCGTCCACCGTGACCTGTTCCTCCTGCATGGCCTCCAGCAGGGCCGACTGGGTCCTGGGGGTCGCGCGGTTGATCTCATCCGCAAGGAGTATGTTTGCCATGATGGGGCCTTCCATGAACACGAAAGCCTCTTCCTTTTTATTGTAAACGCTTAGTCCCGTGATATCCGCCGGCATAAGATCCGGAGTGAACTGTATCCTGGAGAACTTTCCGTCTATGGACATGGCCAGCACTCTGGCAAGGGTCGTCTTACCGGTACCGGGAGTATCCTCTATGAGGACATGGCCTCCCGCCACCAGGGCCGTGATCACCATATCTATGGTGCTGCCGTTCCCGATGATGACCTTCTTTATATTGTTTCTCAGGATATCCAGTTTTTCCTTAGCCTGACTGACAGAGCTGCCCGTAATGATCTCAGACATATCGATCTCCTTTTTCTCTAATAATGGGGCCTTCCGCCCTCTAAAAAATAACAAAAATCCGCTTATGCGTCAATCATAATAAAGCCTCCGAAACTTGCCAAATCCACGGCTCTGTTGTATCATTAAAGCGTTATGACAGAAAACGCAATGTTCAATAAGATAATAAAAGCGCTGCTCACGGATTACAGCAGCATATATTACGTGGACGCCCGGACCGGCGGATATACCTGGTTCTCCGGAAATCCCGAATTCAACTCCCTTAACATCGAACGGAACGGGGAGGATTTTTTCGCGAGCATGAAGAGGGACGCGGAGCAGGTGGTCTTTCCCGAGGATCTGCACATATTCACCGGGGATCTCCAGAAAGAGAACCTTATGGCCGCCATGAAGGACGAGACCATACAGCATGTGGAATACAGGCTCGTGATAGACGGAAAGCCGGTATGGCATGCCCTGCGCATAATCAAGGGACTCTCCGGCAGCGACGACGATGACTATTTCATCCTGGGCGTCAAGAACATAGATAAACAGGTTAAGGCCAGGATCTCCGCCGAAAAGACCAGGCGCGATAAGGAGATACTTAACCATATAGCCGAGAGCCTGGCAGAGGATTACGAGACTATATACTACATCGACGTGAACACCGGGGCCTACAGCGATTTTTCGCCCAATGAATCCTATACCGCCATGAACATCGAAGAAAACTGGACCGACTTTTTCTCCGATACCCTGAAAAACGCGGAGAAGCTCGTCCATCCCGATGACAGGGACTTCGCAATGAGCCTTTACAGCCGGGATGCCCTCCTTCAGAAGCTGGAGGGCCGCAATTCCTTCTCCTACAGATACAGGGTCATGGTGAACGGTGAATACCGTTATTTCGCCTTTTATGTTCTCAGGACCATGGACGATACCCATCTGGTCTTATGCGTAAAGGATGTGAGCACTGAGATGACCGCCGAGACCCAGCGTATCCGCAACCAGAAGGTCAGCATCACCTACAGCCAGATAGCGGAGAGCCTGGCTGCCAAGTACGATGTGATATATTACGTTAATACCGAAGACGGCAGATACGCCGGCTTTGTCTTAAATCCCATCTACGGAAAGCTTGAGATGCAGGAAGAGGGCGACGATTTCTTTACGGAAGCCGACAGGAATATGAAGAGGATAGTCCATCACAGGGACCGTGAACGCGTAAGGACGGCACTTCAGAAGGATTCACTGATCTCAGCCCTCTCCCACAGGAAGCAGTTCAGCATGGATTACCGCCTTGTCGTCGACGGAGAGATAAAGTATACCCGTTTAAGCGCCACACGCTCCAGCGACAGGGAGCATTTCATCATAGGCGTAGAGAATATAGATGACGAAGTACAGAAGGAGAAAGAATTCCAGAAGGCGCTGAACAGCGAAAAGGAGCTGGCAAGGCGCGACGGCCTTACCGGCGTTAAGAACAAGACAGCCTTCTCGGAGCTTGAGCATTCCATCCAGAACAATATTAATTCCGGACTGGATTACCTGCCCTTCGCCCTGGTGGTCTGCGATATCAACGGGCTTAAGGAGATCAACGACACAGAAGGCCATGTCACCGGAGACGAATACATAAAAGCTTCCTCGCAGCTCATCAGCGACAGCTTCAAAAACAGTCCCGTGTTCCGCATAGGCGGAGACGAATTCGTGGTATTCGTCCGCGGTGATGATTTTACGGAAAGATACAATCTGCTGGAAAAGTTCAAAAAGGTCGTTGCCGGGAACATCGGTAAAAAGGGAGCTCCCGTCATCGCCTCCGGCATGGCGGAATTTGTTCCCGGAAAGGACCACGCCATGTCCGAGATATTCCAGCGGGCAGATACACAGATGTACGCAGATAAACGGAGGTTAAAAGAATAATATATGAAAAAGGGAAGCGTTGTTCTTATCGCGGGACTTCTGATATCCGTAGCGCTCATCATCGGGCTGGCCGTAATGAGCGCCAAGCAGGACGTGGATGAGGTTAAGAAGATTCAGGAGACCGAGGTCATACAGGAACAGAAGGCCACTGAGATGAAGGATGCCATGGACAGTGTCACCGACAGCATCGAATCCGGTTATGAAGATCTTGACAGCCAGATAGGGCTCTGATCCCGCTCAGATAACGATAAAGGCGCGCCACCGTTTTTGAACGGCAGCGCGTCTTTTTTGATTTTCTGAAAGCAGCAGGTGCAGGGCCTACTTCAGCAGTTCTGCGATCTCCTCGCCGGTGGCCTGGTTATTCTCCATCAAGTGATCCGCCAGCTTCTGTATCTTATCCCTTCCCTTTTCAACCAGTTCAAGGACGTATTCCATCTGCCTGTTCAGAAGGTCGTTCACCTTTACCATGACCTCATCCGCCATATTGGTGGAGAGCATGCGGTCAGGCGGAAGGCTTACAAGCTGTCCCTCGCTCATACCGTATCTGCATATCATCTCAAGAGCGCAGGCGGTAGCTTTTTCAAGATCGTTTGAAGCTCCGGTGTTGATGCCCTTTTCCTCATTATAGAACACGATCTCCGAAGCACGGCCCGCAAGAGAGGTGCGTATCTTCCAGAGCAGTTCCTCACGGGTGTAGTCCATCTTATCCTCTTCGTTCTCATGGGCCATATATCCGCCGTAATGCCCCCTGGAGACAATGGTGACAAAGCTGGGCTTTTCCCCACCGAGAGTGCAGATATACGCATGCCCTGCCTCGTGTATCGCAGTGGCAAGGGCCACCTCACGGCTCCACTCCTTTTTCTCCCCGAACTTCTGCTCTTCAAGGGTATTAAGGAGTATCTCATCGTTGATCTTAACACCCTGCATACCGGCATTCCGGGAAGCAGCGTCTATAACATTCCGGAGCATGGCGAGGCTCTCACCTATGGACCTGTCTGCCAGGGTCTTTATGGCTCCTGCGCTCACTTCCGAATTTGGAAGCCTGCCCAGCTGCCTGTTAAGGAATTCCAGCCTTTCCTTTGTATTCGGAAGATCCACATAGATCTGCTTGGAAAACCTTCTCGTAAGGGCTCCGTCCAGTACTCTGGGATCCCCGTTTTTGCCGCTTATGCTGTAGTTGGTGGCAGCGATGACGAACACAGGCCTTGCGGGATCCTGCTTAAAGCCTTCCATCTCGGCTATCAGCGTGTTCAGTTCCTTTTCCCGGTGTTCCGTCATGGAATCCCCTGTACGCTGCTTGCCTATGGAATCTATCTCGTCTATGAAGATTATGCTGGGAGCAAATTTCCTTGCGGTGGCAAAAAGCCTTCTTATGTTATCTTCGCTCTCGCCGGCCCACTTTGAGGTAAAGCTTGTGCCCGTCACTGCGAAGTAGCTTGCGTCGGCCTCACCGGCCATGGCTCTTGCCAGCATGGTCTTGCCCGTTCCCGGAGGTCCGTAGAGCAGTATGCCCTTGGGTGGCTCCACGCTGTTGAGCATAAAGGACCTGGGATTCTTCAGATACTCCACAAAGAACTGCAGCTCGCGCTTTGCATCCGCCGCACCGATGACATCGCTGAACCTGTCCTTCGGTCTCTCATCATCGGAAAGGAGCATCCTGTTCTCCGCCGCATCCGCAGCCACCTTTATCCTGAAATCATAGAAGCTGATCTCCAGCTTCTTTCCGTCCTCGGAAAGCTTCTGGGCGGTATTGTAGGTAAGGATCTTGCCTCTTCCCGCAAGGTTGCTGACCATCTTCTGAAGGTATATGATGTTGCCGGTGCGCACCAGCTTATCCGAGGCTTCCAGGGTTTTCGAGATGTCTATGAAATCCCTGGCTCCCATCTCGCGCAGCACCGTTCTGTCATGATCCGCCAGCTTCTCCGGAAGGGTCAGGTACACGGGCATCTGGGGAAGCTTCTCCCGAAGCTGCTTAAAGCAGTCGATGCCGGTAAATCCCATATCATCGATGCTGAGATTATAGGTCCTGGTCCCGGAACCGAAGACCGGGTCTATCAGAACGTAGTCTATCTCCTCCTTCTCCAGCACGGAAAGCATTTCCTCGGAACTCTCCGTGATGTGGAGTATGCAGCGCTCGCCAGTCCTCAGGCTTTCGTAATCCTTCCTGCTGCCCACGCAGAGCACATGGGAGACCTCATCATTTTCAAAAAGCTTCCTGATATCATCTCCGCCGCTGCGGTAATCCACCTTAAACTCAAGAGATTCAAGATCGGGGAGTATCTCTTCGGAATGCTCCACGCTCCTGAAAGCCTCGTACATCTCATTCTTGAGCAGCAGCACGCTCTGGCCGGAGATGTTCCTGGCATCGGCCATGGTGCTGTTCGAGAAGAGCAGCACCGCAGGAAGCTTGCTGTCCACTACTGTGTTCAGACCGTACTCTCCCATGATCTTGCCGGAATAGTCCTTGAAGCGGTCCTCTATGATGCATTCCAGCTCATGCGCTTTAAGATGGTTGAACATGATGAGATTTCCGGAAGCAAAGCGGGACACCAGAGCCTGGGGGAAACGGGTGATGCCGTAATCGTCCTTCTCCTCCTCAAGTTCCTTTATGACCACCGGTCTGGGGATATGGGCCAGATCCCTGTCCCTGTCTTCGTAAAGCTTCTTTCCCACGTTGGTGGTGAACAGGAGTATGGTATCCCTGAAGTAGGATTTCTCATGGTTGAAGTTGTCCTCCAGCATTCCTCCGTCAAGCACCTGCAGGAACTGGTAGATCACCTTTTCATGAGCCTTTTCTATCTCGTCCAGGAGTATGATGCTCCTGGGATTATCCTTAACGAACTTTGTCAGTTCTCCCGGCTGACGCCCCTGGAAATGGGGAGCTATGCCCGTAAGCCTGTCCACGGAATCGTGGGATCCGTACTCGCTCATGTCAAGCCTGAGGAACGGCATCTTAAGGAAATCCGCGGCAAGGGAAGCAAGATAGGTCTTGCCCACACCCGGAGGTCCCGCAAAGAGGAAGGTTGCCGCAGGTCCCTTTCGGTCATCCTCGGAGTCCTTCAGCACCTCGCTCTGGAAATAGCCCTGCACAAAACATCTCACCGCCTCGTTCTGGCCTCTTACCTTTGCTATGAGGCGCTGGTACAGCTGCCCCGTCCTGTTGACCAGTATGCTGAGCTTCTCCCTTTTGGAAAGGCTCTCAGCCGGGGTTTCTGCAGACTTATCTGCCTCTTTCTCCGCATCCCTCTCCTCATCGTTCTTTTTTTCCGGCTCAGGCTCTTCCTCTCTTGCTCCTGGCATGGGAGGGGGAGGCACAGGCATCCGGTTATCATTGTCCCGGGCAGGCCTGTTCTCATCCGAAAAACGTATGTAATCATCCACGGTATGCCCTTTTTTCATGAGCTGCAGCACCGGGATGTTCTTCGACAGTATCAGCTTGAGCACCTCTACGGAATAACCATCAGGAGAGTTAAGGGCTGCGATCTCGTTGGAAAAGCCGTCAGCATCCTCCCTCTGGATCTCATTATCGCTCATCATGGCGACGCAGGTCTTTAAGAGTTCCAGATCGAAGGAATTCTCCACCTCCAGGAGGTTACGTATCTTTCTGATGTGCTCCCTTTCGTTCTCATCGGAGAACATGGCGTCCAGGACGCCTTCATTCATGGTGGCAAGACGCGCATAGCCGTAAAGCAGCTTTAATGCACTCTGCCCCCCGCCATGAAAGCGGGAGGCAGTGAGATCCTCAACCATATTGAAGATATTGTCAGTCATTCCAGATTCCTTTCATTATGGTAGGATATGCTTCATCAACTATCTGTGCCATCTGGATGCAGCAGCGGTATACCTCGTCTCCGCAGCTGTCCAGCTGTATGACCGCATCGTCGTCAGCAGTTATGGTATTGTCGCTCTCGTCCACATAGAACTTTATCCAGGCGAACTTGAAGTTAAGATCGTTGCAGATCTTATACATCCTCTCCATCTTCTCCTGCGGGAACTTCGCCACATTGTAGGCCCTGATCTTGCAGGAGGTATTGTTCTCCGCGAAAAATACGATTATGCGCATAGGCTCCCTGTTGTCCATCTTAAAGCTCAGGGAAAGCTTGTCATGCATCTCATCCACAAATTCGGAAAATAACCCCTTTGAATCAAAAAATGCCTTTGTAACCTTTGCTGCCATGTTCTCTGCCATGATCCCCATCTCCTTTTTTCAGATTGGTGCACTGTCGCACAACCGTTTTTCATTATACCATAAACACTGCTGATCCACAAAGGGCAATTTCCGAAATAAGCTGTAAAATATTCAGCCCTGAAGCTGTCCAAATTTTACACTATCCGGCAGATTCCGGACGGAGCTACAGCCTTACCGCCTCTGCCCCCGTCTCCTCCCGGAAGCGCAGGTCATGCTCCACCAGGAGCATAGTAGGTTTATAACGGTTTATCAACTTTTCTATCTGCATCCTGGAAAATACATCAATGTAGTTCAGGGGCTCGTCCCAGATATAAAGGTGGGCAGGAGTGATCAGGCTTTCCGCGATGAGCACCTTCTTTTTCTGTCCCTCGGAGAATTCCTCCAGATCCTTTGAAAACTGTTCCCTCACCAGATCCAGCTGTCTGAGCACAGCCAGGAAGAGACTTTCGTTCAGACCGCGGCTCTCGCCGTATTTCTTCAGAGGACCGGACAGGAAGGAGGTATCCTGGCTCACATAGGATATGATCATGCCTGCGGGGACATTCAGTTCTCCCTCAGCAATGAGCTTTCCCTTGAAAGAAGCACCGCTGTATCCGCTGCGCTCAAGCACCGCTCTTATGATGCTTGACTTTCCGCAGCCGTTACTGCCCGAGAGAATGAGCCGTTCTCCTCTCTTCAGCTGAAAGCGCAGCCCCCGGAACAGTTCCCTGTCGGAGCCTTCATATTTCAGGGACAAGTCCCGTGCATCTATCAGCACTTCCTTATGAAAGAGCAGCGGCTCCAGCTTAAGCTCCGTCACACGTTCGATGTCCTGAAGCAGGCCCTCCTTCTCCTCTATCTCCCTGTCGATCCGGGTCTCGTATGCCTTTACCCTTGCCTGCATCTTCTTGGTCTTCGCTCCTATGAAGGCCCTGGTGGCAATGCTCCTGTCATGCTCCTTTACCGGATCGAACCCTATCTTCGTGTTCTCGTTCCGTTCGGCCCATCTGCTGCTCCTGTCCGCAGCCGCCTTCAGCTTCCCGATCTCCTTTAAGTGCTTTTCGTTCTCCGCCTGCAGGAAGGCGTCCGTTCTTTCCTTATTCTCCTTCCAGCTGGAGAAATTGCCGGCCTGCACCTCCACCGTAGCCCGGTTCAGAACCAGCACATGGTCGCATACGCCGTCCAGAAGGTCCCTGTCATGGGAGACCAGTATAAAGCCCTTCTTGGAAGACAGGTACTCCTTCACTATATCCCTGGCGCTGCTGTCCAGATGGTTCGTGGGTTCATCGATAAGGAGGAACTCATTCTCCTCCGCAAAGAGCACCGCCAGCATCGCTCTTGTGCGTTCGCCGAAGCTGAGTGTCCCGAAGGGCCTGTAGAGACATTCAGCATCCATATGAAGCTGCTCTGTCTGTATCAGCACCTGCCATAGTTCAACTCCCGGCTTCCATTCTTCCATAAGCTCCGCGGCTGTCCTTGCCAGCTCCCGCTCCGTTACCTGATAGGGGAAATAATCGAAACGGGTAGGTGCCGTTATGCTCCCCCGGTATTCGTATTGTCCCATGAAAAGCCTTAGCAGGGTGGTCTTTCCCTTTCCGTTCCTTCCTATAAGCCCAAGCTTCCAGTCCGTATCAACGGAAAAAGTCACGTCCTTAAGGACCTCGTCCGCCGAACCCTCATATGAAAATGTAAGATCGTTTACCCGTATCTGTGCCATGTATTTCACCTCCGTGTATCCGGCATGAGATAGCTCCGAAGGAGCCGGAGCCCTGATGCCATTTCCGGTCTTCTGTTTTCATGATCCGCTTCACACAACAAAAAACCGCTTCCTGCCGGAAGCGGATCATACGTAAACATATCCAAAGCCCATATATCGCCGGACACACACAGCATCACATCCGTAAGCTTCAAAATGAATACGATGATTCGATCCGGCACACACAAAAAGCCCTTTACCAGAGCCTTTCACACCTCTGCGTCAACCCGATCAGATCATCAATACTTCATTTCTCCACCCGTGCGCCTCTGCGCCCTTTCTTCAAACTGTGCTAAAGGATACCACTTTATCCGGGAAATGGCAAGGGGGTACAGAAAAGTATCCCGCCGGGTTCCTTGCAAAAGAAGCAAAAAGTGATAAAATCGTATCGTAGGAAAAAACGGGGGAGTTTTTATGTCAAAAGAGTTTAACATAACCGGAACCTGTTTCCCGGATAAGCATTATATGGTGGACATTTCCGACACCCTGGATAAGATGCAGAAGCTGGTGGAAAAGGGAAGATACTTTACCATCAACCGCGGACGTCAATATGGTAAGACCACCACTCTTTCACTCCTGCGCAGACGGCTGGAAGCAGAAGGCTATTCCGTGTTTTTTATCAGCTTCGAAGGAATGGGCGAAGAGGCATTTGTAAGCCTCAGGACTCTTTGCGCACGTTTTTTCCGGCTCATGAGAACCTGCCTCAGCTATGGTCAGGTTAAGAATATTGATGAAAAAACCTCTGCACTGCTGGAAGGCTTGAACGACGAAATTGACGATGAGGCAGCTGAGCTTCTTATCAGCCGTATATGCGGAAACATAGATAACAGGATAGTGATCCTTATAGATGAAGTTGATCAGGCCGGCAATCATCAGAGTTTTCTTAAATTTCTGGGTTTATTACGAAAAAAGTATCTGTGCCGGGATGAAATACCTGCCTTCCGATCCGTGATCCTGGCCGGAGTATATGATGTAAAGAATCTTAAGCTTAAGCTGCGTCCTGAAGATGAGCACCAGTACAACAGTCCCTGGAACATAGCCATCAATTATACGGAAGACATGTCACTGCCCGAAAATGGTATTGCAGATATGCTCCGGGAATATGAGAAAGATCATCAAACCGGCATGGATACCGCAGCAATGGCAAAGATGCTGCGTGAATATACCTCAGGCTATCCTTTCCTGGTCTCCCGGCTGTGCCAGATCATGGATGAGGAAGGTTCCGCTGATTCCTGGACTCCCGCAGGCTTCCAACGAGCCGTAAAAACAATACTCGAAGAACAGAACACCCTGTTCGATGACCTTATAAAGAAACTGGATCAGTATCCCGGGCTGCACGATATGCTTTACGACAGCCTATATACCGGAAGAAAGATCGCCTTTAACCGCGATGACCGGGAGATAAACATCGCCGGCATGTTTGGCTATACCGTAAACAAGGACGGGGCTGTCGGCATCTCCAACCGTATACTTGAGATGCGCCTTTACAACCTGTTCTCCACGGAAGCCGGCAAGCGCTCGGATGAGATGTATGTAAACGGGTCAACAGATAAAAGTCAGTTCATCCGGGACGGCATCCTTGACATGCGTAATATACTTGATCGCTTCATTGTACATTATAACGACATCTATGGAAATAAGGATGAACGTTTCCACGAAAAAGAAGGCCGGAAGTTCTTTCTGTTCTATCTCAAACCTATCATAAACGGAACGGGAAATTACTACGTTGAAGCAGAAACCTTTGATGAAGGCCGCATGGATGTAGTTGTGGATTACCTGGGACGCCGGTATGTTGTAGAGCTGAAGATCTGGCGCGGCCCGGCCTATCACGAATCCGGTGAAAAACAGCTGGCCGGCTACCTTGACAGCCTCCACCTCGACACTGGCTACATGCTGATCTTCAATTTCAACCAGAAAAAAGAAAGCGGGCTGAAAGAAATCCTCTTTGACGGAAAGACGCTTGTGGAAGCGGTGGTGTAGAAAAGAACGGGGCTGTCGCACTAAAGTAGTGTGGCAGCCCCTTCCTTTTTCCTGCATCAATTCACCGTTACATTTATAGTTATCTTTTTACCGTTGATCTTTGTGCTCAATACTGCTTTTCCTTTTTGGTTTGCTACTATGGTACCGTCAGCTTCAACGTGAGCGATCTCTCCTTTGTTACTCTTGAATATCACCGGCTGTTCTAAGGAAGAAAAAGCAATTTTTGATGTTGCTCCCTGCTTAAGCTCCAGTTTGTACTTATTCTTTCACAGCCGTTTCGCTTCATATTCATATCTCACCCTCTTTATGAGTCGGCTAACGAATCGAAGAAAATGGCTAAAATATTAGCCGTTCAAGGCAATTCCGCAAGAAAATTAAGGGATTTCGGCTAACAAATCGAGGAAAACGGCTGAAATATTAGCCGTTCAAGAGGAAATAAAGACTCACGGCGTCCGGTGAATAGTAACAATTTACTTTTTCACTTCAGCATTATTCACTTTTACTGAGGTGAAAGAAACCGTCTAAGATCACCTGCCCTCCCGTTCCGCGTAATACTCATGCACCAGGCTCCTGTAGCCCAGGGCCTTAAGCTCATCGTAGCTGTGCCTGTAGTTTCCTTTGTAATGGCGGCCTGTGATGCAGTAGCGCACGTACTGCTGCATATGGGCGTCCAGCAGGCGCAGGCTCTCATCCGTTGTGATGACGGGAAAGAACCAGCGGCTCCAGGAGAAGCCGTCCCTGGCCTCATCGGAAAAGAACTTCCGGTTCATGGCTTTTATGAAGCCTTTGGCTCCACGCTCGGGCGGGATCTCCTTCTCCGCCGCCCAGCGGCTCAGGGCCCTTGCCTTCCTGCGTATCTTTGCCTTCATCTTTTCCAGGGCCGCATGGGAGATGTCCACTTTATCACCCTCAATTGAAAATCCCAGGAATTCATAGCTTTCACCCGGAGCTATAAGCTTTGTCTTGTCAGGATTGAGCTTAAGCCCCGCCTCATAAAGGCACTGCTTAAGTTCCTCTGCAAATTCATCACGCTCCCCCGGACTCTCCGCAAATATGAGTATGTCATCGGAATAGCGGAAATAAAGCCTGTCCGAAAACCTGCTGTCCAGATCTCCGAGATAGACATTCGCAAAGAATGGCGCTGTGGGTATCCCTGCCATTGCGCCGTGTTTTTCACGGATCACGTTTCCGTTCCTGTCGATGGCGGCATCCGCCCTCAGCATCTTTTCAAAAAGCGCCAGCAGCCTCTCATCCTTCTCACGCAGGAACGAAAGCTTCCCGATCAGCCTCTCCGCATCTATGGAATTGAAATAATCGCTCACATCCGCCTTAAAGCCGTAAAGCCGTTCCGTTCCGGATCTCTGCAGCAGCCTTACTGCATCCGCAGCCCCCCTCTTCGTCCTGAAGGCATAGCAATTGTCGCAGAAGACCCCGTCATACTCATGCAAAAGCCATACGCACAGCTTAAGAAGCATGGAAAAATCTGCGGGATAGGTATAAATGGTGCGCTTCTTTGCGCTGCCGCTCTTGCTTATCTCTGCCTTCTTCGGGAGAGGCGGCACAAAGCTGCCCTGTCCCAGCTCGTTGGCAAGAGGCAGATACCTTTCCTCTTCGATATAGTTCCGCCATTCCTTCTGCTCAGCAGCCGGGATATGGCGTTTCTCTATCCTGTATTCCAAAAAGCTCTCCCAGTTTTCGCGCCGGGAGAGCCTGTCAATAATATCCATACTTTTCTGAAAAAGGGGAAGGGAAAAACTTTGAAAGAATCAAAGCGTGCTTGATTCTACCGGACCGTACGCCGCGCAGCTGCCTGCGAAGCTTCATAAAGCGCTGCGCCGGGCCCCCCGCAGGCGTTATCTCACATTCCCTTCCCCGTTTTTAACTATCAGCCCTTTTCCAGAGCCAGTGTCCTGGTGGTAAGGTCGCAGACCTCCGAAGGTCCGAAGTACTGTATCGCACCGGGATAGGTGAAGGAGGTCTTTACAGCCCACTCTTCCCTGTGTGCCTCGAAGAACTTAAAGGGCGCGCCGTCAAGCTCCACAAGAGCCTTGCGGATAACGGGCTTGTCCTCGCCGTTCCTTCTCTCCATGTTCATCATCTTGGTGATGGGCATACCGCCTGCCACCCACTCCTCAGCGGGCTTGGACAGGTTGGAGACCTTGGAAAGATATCCGGTGTAGCCGTACTGGATAAGCATGAATGCGTTGTAGCCCAGGGAATAGCAGTAATCCGCATCGAAGTTTGAAGGGAATGCGCATCTTCCTTCGTATCCGAAGAAGTGATGCAGAGGGGAGAACTTGCCCTTATAGCTGCCCGCAGCTTTTCTTGCTTCCAGCTTATCCTTAACAAGCGCGGAGAAGAGCTTCTCGGACTCGATAAGGGAAACCTGCACGT